>NZ_JBEXSX010000056.1:0-65467 GCF_040613835.1 Streptomyces sp. NPDC006207
ACGGCGGCCCCTGATCACTGCGGGCCACCCGGTCCGGCGTCAGTCCCGTCGCCGTCCTGCAACCGCTCTGGCTTCGGAACTCCACCACCGCACCGTCCCTGCACACTGCAACTAGCTGTACTGCGGATACTGCTGACCGGCAGTTCGTCTCTGCCAGGCCCTCTGGTCCCTCTGGGCTACGAGAGAAACCATAACCACACCACCGTCCAATGTCTACTCCAGCCAACACAGATTTCTGCGTGTTCGACACTGAGGTAATCGGCTGCGAACGGGGACAACCGCGGGGCCGCCAGCGCCGGGTTGACGGGCCGCGGGCCTGGGCACAAGCACCCAGCGGGTGCACAGCCAGCCCCGGTTCTCACCGCTGGCCCCATGGCTTCGGGGACCTGGCCCTACGTCGTTCCCGCCCCTTTAGCCAGCAAGGGGGACTGGGTGCGCGGCCGAATAGGGGGCCGACATCGTCCAGACCGTCGGCCGGGCCCTGCGTATGCAGCCCGGCGAAGGCAATACGGCCTCCCTGGTCGTCCCGGTCTTCCTCAGCCCCGGCAAGGAGCCCGACGACATGGTCTCTTCCCGCTCCTACGAGGGCCTGACCAAGGCCCTGAGCGCACTGCGCGCACATGACACCGAGGCCGTCGAGCAGCTGGCCACCCCGCAGGCGGCCTCCCGGCGGCGGTCCGCCCCATCTGGGGCTGCCGGTGGAGGGCATGGCGCGGTGGGAGGCGTCAGTGCGCCGGCGAGTGGGCTGCTGTCGTTCTCTGCGCCGCGGGACCCTGCGCAGCTGGCGGCGTTCATCAGCCTGCGGGTGTTGTAGCCGGAGTCCGAGTTCTGGCGGCGCGGCCTGCAGGCAGCCCTCGCCTACCACGGCGACCACGGCGACCTGCGCGTCCCTTACGGACACCGCACTCCCGACGGTTTCCCCCTCGGTATGTGGATCACCCGCCAGCGCCAAGCCCACACCCGCAGCCTTCTCGACGCCGAACGGGTTCAGCAGTCGACGAGCTCGGCATGATCTGGAGCCACGGGGAGCTCGCCTTCACCGAGGGCCTGGCCGCTGCACGAGGCCGGGCCGCCGAACACGGTGATCTCCTCGCCCCACCGACGCCACCTGGCAGGGCTACCCCATCGGCCAATGGCTGAAGAACCAGCGCGCAGCAGCCCGCCGCAGCAGTGCAGCTGGTAGCCGGAAGGCCGCAGGGCTGAATCGCGACCGGCGGCAGGCACCCGAAGACATCGACCCCGCCTGGTGCCCCACCTGGCCCGTGGTGTGGCAACGCTGCTTCCACCTCGCCCGCACCTACCACACCGCCGGCGGCACACTCCCTGACCGGGACGCCCAGCTCGTCATCCAAGGCGAAGACATGGGCCGCTGGATCCACACTCAGCAAACCCAGTGGGACACCCTCACCACCGTCCAGCAATGGCTCCTGACCGAGATCCTCGGCATCACCACCGCTCCGGAGGAACGCACACCGGCCCTGAGGGCTGCAAAGCCGAAACGCACCCGGGCACAGATCTGGGCCGCCAACCTCACCGCCGCCCGCCAATACGCCCAACGGGAAGGACACCTCAACGTCCCCCGCCCCCACATCGAGACCATCGACGGCACCGAGCACCCTCTTGGCGTAGTCACGTTGATCGGGTGCATGCCCGAGGGCGTCGAGCCGGCGGTGGGTGAATTCCCCGCCTTCTGAACCAGGGGCGCTAGCGCGATGTCCGGCTCGGCCGAGGGCGGAGGACCGGTGAGCGCGCCGTCGGCAATACCAGCCGACCTGGTGAAGTGAACGGCGTACCTCCATCCGTCCGGAGTCCGGTACAGGACGAGACTGGTCAACGTCCCCCCCCGGCCGCCGTTTACTCGCCATGCCGGCGAGGGACTGCGCACTCGCCGCCCATGCGGCGCGTTCGGCGTCACCGGGACGTACGCGCCCCCGACCGTCCGGGTAATCGGATGGTCGAGGGCGAGCGTGACGCGACAGGATGCTCCGCATGACATTGCCCACCCCCGAGTTGCACACCGCTCGCCTGCGACTGCGGCCGTTCACCGACGCCGACGCTGCGCCGCTCTACGCGCTGCACAGCAGCACCCACGTGCTGCGTTACTGGGACTCCCCGCCGTGGACCGAACCGGCCCGCGCCCAGCGCTTCATCGCGACCTGCCGGATGATCGAGGAGGAAGGCACGGGAGCGCGGGTGGCCGTCGACCGCGTCTCCAACGGCGCGTTCATCGGCTGGTGCGGCCTGACCAGATGGAACCCGGACTTCCGCAGCGCGTCCCTGGGCTACGTCTTCGGCGCCGCCGCGTGGGGCCACGGCTACGCCACGGAGACCGCGCACGCCGTCCTGCGGTGGGCGTTCGACACCCTGGACCTGAACCGCGTCCAGGCCGAGACCGACACCCGCAACGTGGCGTCCGCCCGGGTCCTGGAGAAGCTCGGCTTCGTCCGCGAAGGCACCCTCCGCGAGGACTGCGTCGTCAACGGCGACGTCTCCGACTCCTGGGTCTTCGGCCTCCTCCGCCGCGAGTGGCACCCGACGAGCACGCCGACGGCCGGTCGATAGGACCGAGACTTGCCGGCTTTTCAGTCCACAACCTCCACCGAGGTCACCGTGACTCGCTCCGGCGAGCTCAACGTCTTGGCTTGCCCCACCGATCCCGCCCATCCGCGCCGCTGGAGCATGGAGCGCCAACATTCTCATCTGCGTACTCGGGTGCTGTCGCTTGTCGTGAACATCGAACAGGCTGCGGCCCGGGTGCCTTCCGAAGCACTGAATAACTGCTGTCGTCACCGGTGAGCGAAGCCACCACGCACCTCTGGCACTGTTCGCCCGTGTCCCCGGGCAAGTGCCCCGGCCTCGCATGGACAGGGCACTATCCAAACCGGCGTCTCTCCTTCGGCGTACCACTGGGCCGGTGCCCGGGGAAGTCGCGACCGATCTGGGGTGCACCAGCTGTCCACCAAGGTGTGGGGCGGCTCGATCATCCGCCGGAAGCGCACGAATTCATGGCCGGGGCGCGGAGTTGGGTCGCGTCCGGGTGCCACTGCTGCGGCGGCTGACGGGTGCCTTGGGCTGAGGTCTTCCACCGAGCCGGGGTACTCCTACGGGCGCGACGGGCTGGTGATGCGGGTCCTGGTGGCCCAGGACGCTCCCGAGCACACGCTTGGGGCGTCCGGAGGCGCCGCCGGGCGCGTTGCGGACAAGCTCAGCCGCGGAAAAGGGGCGGGCCGCGCGCCGGGACGGCACGCCCGCGCGGGACAGTCGGGCAATCTCCCGTCCACCGCCGTGGCACATATCCGGGCCGCGCAGCCCGGGAGCCCAAAGCAGGTGCGAGCGTCGGGGCAGGCTCGCCGCACCCGGCGGCCAAGCCCTGCCGTCTGCGCTCCCCTGCAGACGGCAGGTCTTCCCTTCGACGACCCAAGTGTTCCGCCAGACGCTGCTGACTGCGTTGCGGGCCGAGGAGGATGCGTGACCCATTCCCGTCCCCTGTTTCCAGGCGGCTTTGTGCCGCACCGGCCCGCTGCAGGCGCCGCCGACGAGGAGCAGCAGTCCGGCGTAGGCGCCGAAGCGGCCGGCGAGGTAGGCGTGTGCGACCGGTCCGGAGGAGGCGCTGCCGGTGCCGGAGGCGGACACCGAGGTGGTGGAGGTTGCGCCGATGGAGAAGGTGTAGGCGCCGGCCACGGGATGGCTGTCGGCGGAGACCACGTGGTAGGCGACGGTGTAGGTGCCGTGGGCCAGTGGATTGACGCGCCCCGCCCTGCACCCCTTCACCCCCGCGCAGGCCCGGGGCATCTCATCCAAGCTGGAACGATCGGTCATTCCAAATGTTAGGCCCCGATCACACCCTCCGCGCGAGACGCCGACTCGGCCACGCCTCGCCCATTCGGGATAGATCGCCAGAATCTACGATAAAATCATCTTGTGGCCGCATATGAGAATCTCGTCGTGGCCAGTCAAGGGGATTCCGTCTGGATCACCCTGAATCGGCCTGAACGCCGAAATGCCTTGAGCTGGGAGCTGCTTCGCGAGTTGCAGATGGCACTGACCGAGGTGGCGGGCTCTCCGGCGGTAGGGGTTGTTCTGGCGGCGAATGGACCGGTTTTCAGCGCCGGGCATGACTTCTCCGACGTGCTCGCACAGGACGCCAAGGGCATTCGGGAGCTGCTGCATCTGTGTACGGACGTCATGCGGCTTCTTCAGTCCGCACCGCAAGTGGTGGTGGCCAGAGTGCATGGTTTGGCCACGGCCGCAGGTTGTCAGCTCGTGGCATCGTGTGACCTGGCGGTGGCGGGTGAGTGTGCCGGATTTGCACTTCCCGGCGGCAAGGGGGGGTGGTTCTGCCACACGCCTGCCGTGCCGGTGGCCCGCTCCATCGGACGCAAGCGACTCATGGAGATGGCCCTCACCGGCGAGGTGATCGGTTCCCGTACCGCCCTGGAGTGGGGACTGGTCAATCGAGTGGTCCCCGACGGCGAACTGGACGAGGCGGTCGAGGAACTCCTCGCCCGGGCCAGTCGTGGCAGCGCGGCCAGCAAGGCGCTGGGGAAGCGAACCCTCTACGCACAGCTGGACCGTCCCGAATCCGACGCTTATGAGATCGCTTGCGAGGTCATGGCTGATGCCTCTCAGACCCCGGCAGCTCGCGAAGGCATTGCATCCTTCCTGGAGAAGAGGCCGCCGGTGTGGCCCGAGTGACGAATGAACGGAGCCCTGAGACGACGATGCAGGATTCCACGTCGGTGCCGATGCTCATCATCGGCGGGGGGCCGTTTGCGCTGTCGGCGGCCGCGCTCGCAGGTGACCGAGGCGTGGATGCGGTCGTGGTCGGACGGCCGATGGGGTTCTGGTCCGAGCACATGCCGCCGGGAATGCTGCTGCGTTCGGGCATCGACTGGCATCTGGACGCCACCGGCGTCTACACCCTGGAGGCCTATCTGCGGGAACGGGCCCTCTCGCCCAAAGAGGTTGATCCGATTCCCGTGGAGCTCTTTCGTGAGTATGCCGACTGGTTCCGCCGCGCCAAAGGCATCACCCTGAGGCAGGACCTGGTCACGCGCCTCACCCACCGGGACGGCACGTTTTACGCAGAGCTCGACAGCGGCGGGCGGATACGCGCCGATGTCGTGGTCGCCGCGGCGGGTATCAGCTACTTCACCCGACTACCCGATTGGGGCGGCTCGATCCCGTCGGGCCGCGCGTCCCACAGCTGTGACCTGGTCCGCTTCGATGCCCTGTCCGGGCAGCGTGTGCTCATCGTCGGAGGCCGACAGAGTGCGTATGAGTGGGCGGCTCTGATCGGTGAACACGGGGCGGCTCGCGTCGATGTGGTGCACCGCCATCCCATGCCCCGTTTCGCGTCGGTGAGTTGGACGTTCTTTGACGACTACCTTGAGGCCACGATGCGGGGTTCCGGATGGTGGCGCCGCTTGCCGGTTCCCGTACGGGAAGCAATCCTGGCGCGATGTTGGGAGGCCGGCCGCGGCACGCTGGAGCCGTGGCTGCCGGCGCGGCTCGATGCGGCCGACGTCCGGATCTGGCCGGAGACCGCAGTGGTCCTGGCGGAGCCGACAGTGGACGGCGGGCCGGTGCGGATCACGATGTCGAACACTGAGTCCTTGACCGTGGATCAGGTGATCTTCGCCACTGGATACGCGGTCGAACTGGCCCGCGTCCCGTTCCTGGCGGACCTGGTGGAACGCATCAAGATGCGAAATGGCTCTCCAGTGCTGGACGAAGCCCTCCAGAGCACCGTTCCTGGGCTGTATCTCACCGGCTTCTCCGCGGCGCAGGATTTCGGGCCGTTCTTCGGTTTCGTCAAGGCCGCTCCGGCATCCGCCGCCCTGATCATGCGCGACATGCTGGCACGTACGGGCTGAAGTGGCGCTCCAGTCTGCATCGAAGCTCACATGGGCCTGGGTCCATCTCGAACACGCATATGTGCGAGCCGGTGCCGCGTCGACGTTTCGCTGCGACCGTCGCCGACTGTGGGCCCACGGCTGGCCGACGACCGCAGAACCGCGAAACGCTTTGGTGACGGGTCAGTTGGGCGCGTTGGCGTTCTGCGTGGGAGCCGCGAACTCCTCGGGCCCCCCGCAAGGCCGGGCGGACACCGGCCGTGACCCCGGCTGGACTCTGTACCGGTCACGGTCCCGGTGGTAGGCCCAACGCTGGGGGCGGGGGCGGGGATTTCGGTAGGGGTGGGCCCGGTGCCGGCCGCACGCTTCGCTCCGTCAGCCAGACGCGGGCGGCGGGCGATGGGGCGGGGGCTGCGGTGGCGACTGGCAGAACGCGTCGATGGTGTCGGCCACTTTCAGCGCGTGCGCGGCACCGGCTTTCGCCGCCTCCCGGGCGGTACCGCCCATCTCTCAATTTTCACGGTCGATAACCGGGAGGGAGCGACAGGAGGTTAGCCCTGCTGGTGGGGCGGAGCGCTTCCCTTCGCATAGACGGCGTTGACGATGCCGTCCGGCTGGTCGTCAGTGGGCTTCAGCATCGTTGAGCTTCATCGATCTGTGAGAGCGCGGTTGAGACGCGCAGGGGGTGGTCAGGTGTCGTCGTCGGTGAGGAAGCCGCGCATCGGCACAGGCGGCAAGCCCTCGGAGAGCGCAGCCGCGTGACGGCGCAGGTCAGCCATGAAGTACGGGGTGAGCTGGGGGTGGTGGAGGACGGCTGCCAGGACCATGCGCTCGACGTGCTCGGCATAGAGCACAGGCCCGGGCGGGGGCTGATCAGGGTCGGACGTACCGACCAAGGTCTTGGGCATGTGCGCCTCACAGATGGCATGCGCGCCTCACAGATGGACGGAGAACGGTCTCGACAGCTACGAATGAGGCTGCTGGAGCGGCAGCGTCGACCGCAGGGGGATGCCGGTGGCCGCGCCTTCAGGCAGAGCGGCGGTTCCTAGGGATTGGGGGCCGGTCGCGGATGTACTGGCGGTGGCGCACTCGGGTCGAAGGGCTCCCATTCGGTGCGCGTGTGGTCCGCGGCCGCGTCATTGCCGGCGTGCGTGGAGCAGCGGTGCTTGTACCAGCACAGTTGCTCGGCATACGGCAGTCCGGTCAGATCGTAGACCCCCATCAGTTCCTGCGCGATCGGCAGGCGTCCGCCGCCGGTGCCAAGCAGTGGATCCCCTGGCTCCAGGCGCCACGTACCCGGCAGGGCACCTGGGTCCTGGACCGATAGAGGGCAGCGGCGGCGGCTGCGGGTGTGGGGCCCGGGTAGCGGGTGTAGAGCAGGCACACCATCGGCCGAACCGCCAAGCAGGGCGACGCAGGGGCTGACTCCTGCTCGGAACGAGGCGTGAACAAACCGGGTCCTGCCGCCGGCGCGCATTCAGACCCAACATACACCGCACCTCCGCCAGCAGCAGGCTCCGGTTGCCCGCCGGGCCGGCCGGGCACACGGCGTGATGTCGAACCCGGCACCAGGCGCTCCGTCCTGGCCGGAGTGGGCGGCGCCGGAGGAGACATGCCAGCGCTCCAGCAACGCCGCTGTCACGGAGCGCGGACCAGGCGTCTACCAGGTGAGGGCCTCCTACGTTGTCGATCGCGACGGGTGTTCTCGTAGATCCACTTCAGCTACATGAGCACGTCCGGTCTGTCGATCGGAGTTATGAGCGTTCACCTTTCCCGGCCGGGTGGTGCGCGCCTGTGCCGGGAATCGAAGAAGACCGTATGTCGCATCTGCACTCTATAGTGCAGACGAAACAAATGTCTTCGTCAACTAAAGTGGCCGCTGTGACTTCGCAGCGCAGCAACAGTGCAGAGGGCCCGGAAGCCGGGGTCCACATGGAGGACAACTTCGGCTTTGCCCTCGGTGTGGTCTTCCGCGCTTACGCCAAAGTCGTCGAGGCGGCCGTGGCCGAGATCCCCGGGGGCCCCCGCGGCTACTTCACGCTCATGGCTGCCCTCCAGGGCCACGCCAACAGCCAGCGGGCCTTGGCCAAACGACTAGGAATCGACCGCACGATCATGACGTATCTCCTGGACGACCTGGAGCGGGCTGACCTGGTGGAACGCAAGCCGGACCCCGCCGACCGCAGGAGTCGGCGCATCGTCGCCACCGAGCACGGAAGACAGCGCTGGGAGGAACTCAGCGGCCCGGTCGGCCTGGCCGAGCAGCAGCTCCTGGACGTTCTGCCCGAGGAGGCGCGGACCACATTCCGTACCTTGCTGCGCACCCTGGCCCACCACGTAAGCCCGGACGACCCCATGATGGGGCACTCCTCGCAGGCGGTCGCCGACGTCGATGTCTCCCAGAAACCCGACCGGCCGCCGGGTGGTCGCACGCGGCATCAATCCATCACCTGACTTCGCAAGGCGATGACACGTACCGGTGACCGCACGGGTTCGCAGGGTGGGGAGGCGGCCTCGGGCGTTACTCATCTCCTGGAGTACCACCCGGGAGTGGTGCGCTACCGGGATATGGCCGACGGCGCCGCACCGACAACCCCGCCGGAAACTGCGACCCCTGCCTCCTCACCGAGGGGCCAGCGTCACAGTAGGACGCATGGCAGCTGACACGCCAGATAGACGTTGGCCGGCTCGACCAGGCCCTTGGCTTCCGGGTCCCGCAGCTTGCAGAGCAAGACTTGATCCCCAGCAGACCGGCGAACGCGGCAAAGTCGTCGGTGAGTTGCTGGTCACCGGACCGGCAGGAGCCGACGGCTCCCTGGTTGTCCCAGACCAGCACCCACGGAACCGCCCCCAACTCGGTCAGCAGCCGCCAGTGCCCGGCGATCAAGTCGGCTCCGGACCGGGAAGGCATCATCCGCGCAGTGATCCACCGCCAATAGCCCGCGACCACCAACACCGGCGGCCGTCCGACCTGCCCGAAGCCCAGTCGGATGTCGGCGGGCGGGAACCACAGGTCGCAAAGACCGATCTCGCCCGGCTCATAAACCGTCCGCGAGCCGGATCCGGGCGATAGGCCGGCCGCAGATTCGGTTCCCGGCCCTGAGCACACCCAGGCCGGTCCCAGCCGATCCGCTCGGCAATCACCGTCGCCGGCATCTCCCACCACTGCTCGAGCGGTTCAAGAATCCGCAGCTCGACCGCATCCACGATCGCGCGCGGCCCCGGGTCTGTTCTCGTCACTCTGCGTGCTGGAGCTCCGAGGTCTCCGCGCTGCTGGCCGCGACCTTCGACTGGTGCTTCGGATTGCCGGCGTTGACGGCGAAGGACGCGACCAGTGCAGCGGCAGCGAGGAATCCGGTGCCCCACCAATAGGCCATGGAGTAGCCGTGCACCAGCGACAGGTTGGTGAGGGATGTGGAGCGGTGGTGGGAAGCGACGTATCCGGTGGTGGCGCTCGCGGCGATGGTGTTCAGCAGCGCGGTGCCGATGGAGCCGCCCATCTGCTGCGCGGTGTTGGTCATCGCGGAGGCGACTCCGACATCGCGGGGCTCGACACCGTGGGCTCCCAGGCTGAACGCGGGCATGAACGCCGTGCCGATTCCGACACCCACCACGATCTCGGCAACCGCGATGAAGCCGAACGAGGAATCGACGTCAAGCAGGGCGAGCAGCAGCACACCAGCGCCGGACACCGCGTAGCCGACACCCATCAGCAGGCCGGGCCGAACCCGGTGCGAGAGGCGGGCGCCGATCTGCGTAGAGCCGATAGCCTGCGCGGCGGCCATCGGGATAAAGGCCGCACCGCTCTGCACCGGCGAGTATCCCTTCACCAGCTGGAAGTAGTAGCTGAGGAAGAGGAACATCCCAAACATGGACATGACGGACAAAGCCAAGGAAAGATAGGAGCCCGCGCGGTTGCGTTCCGTGAGGACGCGCAGCGGCAGCAGCGGTGACTTCACCTTTGCCTCCAGCACGACGAAGGCCGCCAGCAGGAGGGCGGACAGGACGAACATGCCGATCGTCACACCGGCACCCCAGCCGTCGCTCTCCGCTTTGGCGAAGCCGAACACCAGGGCGACGGCACCGCCGCTGGCGAGGATGGCCCCCGGGACGTCCAGCCGTCCGCGGCCCATGTGCGCGCCGGCGTCACGGACGACGGCCAGGACGCCGATGATGCCGATGGCAGCGATGGGGAGGTTGATGTAGAACCCCCAGCGCCAGTCGGTGTACTCGGTGAACACGCCACCGAGCAGCAGGCCGAGGGCGCCGCCCGCGGTGGCGATGGCGCCGTAGATGCCGAAGGCCTTGGCACGCTCCTTGGCATCGGTGAACGCCAGCGAGATCAGCGCCAGGGCGGCGGGGGCGAGGAGCGCGCCGAAGACGCCCTGGAGGGCGCGGGCAGTCAGGAGCGTGGACAGGTTCTGCGCCGCGCCGCCGACGCCCGAGGCCAGGGCGAAGCCGACCAGCCCGATCACGAACACCCTCTTGCGGCCCCAGAGGTCGCCCAGGCGCCCGCCCAGAATGAGCAGACCTCCGAAGGCCAGGCCGTAGGCGGTGATGACCCATTGCCGGCCGCCGTCGGTGAAGTGGAGGTCATGCTGAGCAGACGGCAGAGCGATGTTCATGATCGCCCCGTCGAGGAAGACCATCAGCTGGGCTATGGCGATGAACAGCAGGGCCAACCAGCGCCGGGGGTCGGGATGGTGGACGTCTTGAGACATGACTGGCATTCCTTGAAGGTGTCGGTTGTCGGCCAGGCTCTTTCAGCCGGGCCGCGTGAGTGGAAGGTCTGCGCCGTGCCGGTGGTGCAGGCGCGCTCGATGGCGTAGGTCAGGCCCGGGACATGACATGACGTCGGGCGCCATCTTGATTCCGCCGGGCCGGGTCCGGGGCGAGCCGGGAGGCCATGCGGGCGTCGTTGCCGCACATGAGGTGACGGAGTTCGGCGGGCGCGTCGTGACCCCCGCACGACTCGGATACCCGGAGGAAGCGGACAACGGTGTCCGCGCCCTACACTCCGGCCAGGAGGCAATTGGCGGCTTGCATCAAAGGCTCTTCACGGTCGTTGCACGCGGCTGCGGCGGCCCGCGCCGAACCTTGTCGTACGTGCTGACGTCACGGCGAGATGGGGCCCAGTCCTGACCCCTCCGCCGAACCGGGCATCCCACCTCCATTCTAACACGAACGATCGTTAAATTAAGCGGGCAGGTAAATGCCCGGCTGTCGTGCGGTGACAGGACTGGTCGGCACCCGGCGCTGCGGAGTCAGCGAAGGCAGTTCAGGGCGACCTCCGCGGCCCGCGTCAGCGCGGCCCGATCAGGATTTATGGCCCCCATGACCCGCAAGCCCTGGAAGGTCATGGCGAGGAATCCGGCGAGGTCTGCGGCGCTCCGACCGGCCGGGATCTCGCCCCGCCCTTGCGCCTCGGCAATGACCTCGAAGAGTGTGAGCTCCAGCAGCTGCGTCGTTGCGCGAAGCCGCTCGGCCACCTGCGCATCGCTGTGCGCACGCTCCATCGCCGCCCCCACAATGAGGCATGACGCTTGGCCGGGACCGCAGGTCACTTCGTCGATCACCGCCGCGAAAGCCGCACGGATCGTCTCCCTCGCGTCACCGCCGGCGCGCAGCATCTCGATGAACGGTAGCGCGTAGCGCCGCCGGTACAAGTCCAGTGCAGCCAGGTAGAGACCTTCCTTGCTGCCGAAGGCCGCATAGATCGAACCACTGCCGATCTCCATGGCGTTCGCCAGGTCCCGCACGGAGGTGCCACCGTATCCGGTACGCCGGAACGCCTGCATCGCCGCGGTGACGGCGGCTTCGGTGTCGAACTCGCGAGTACGTGCCATAAACCTGACCGTACCTATTGATGGAACGTTCGGCAAATAAAGGTGGAGGTCTTGCGGCTGGTCATCGCCGACTGCTCCTGGACAGGTTTTGCGGGCACGGGTGGGGGGACATCTGGCCTTGAAGGCACGTCGTGCGACGTCATCCGGCGGTCGCCACCAGCGCGAGGCCTGTAGGGTCCTGCAGCGGGTCCTCCCGGCATGCGCGAAGGCCGGGGGTGATCTCTCGGGCCGCAGTCCTGTAGCGCCGTGCACTCCCCCAAGGCCAGCGGCCACCGCAGGCTGGGATGGCGCCGATGACCTCTCCGGCTTCAGGGCTGGATAGTGAGGCACCGCAGATGCGGGTGGTCCTGGCGTCCACGACGCCTACCGATCGAGCTCCCCGTCCACGGCGCGAACGCCGGCGACGGAGCGGATGAATCGGCCGTGCGCTCAGGCGGCAGGCGGGCAGGCCCGCTCGACCGCGGCACACGCCGCGTCCTTGGCAGCGGCGGGTATCGCCGGGTTCTGCTCAAGCCTGCCCGCGGCAAAGGTGCCGTCGATGAGCGGGGTCAGTTGGCCCCGGCGCATCAAAGCTAACAGACAAGTCTGTCCGATACGGACGATGCCCTGTTCACATCCTGACGGCCACCCATAGCACGCTCCGCTGCCCCCTTGAGGAGCGCAAGGCGGTGTCCGCGACACGATCACGCCGCGCTGGGCACCCGAGTGGCGTCTGCGGACTGCGCGTCCGCGGGCGATACTGAAACTTACTTTTCATTAGTGACTAATGTTCCTCTTGGCCGCCGCAGGCGTCGGCCGCACCATGGGACGCATGACCGAGCACATCCGGCCCTCACCGGCCGATAGCCCCGTCCGCCGTTGCTGACGCGACGGCTGGTCACCGTGGCGGCCGTCCGCATGACGGGTTGGGACGGGTCGACGGCGAACGCATCCAGGACGAGGTGACGCCTCGACCCGCGCAGGCCTTCACATCTGCCCACCGCGCTCCTGTCGTGCGGCGTGACCGGGATGCCGGTCTGCGCTGACGGGGTCTGTTGTGGCCCTGGCGGCAGTTTCAGCCTGAGTGCGGCCGCGCGCCCAGGCTTGCGGTCAACCTCGGTCCGGCCCAATGACCGTCCCACCACAAGGAGGAAAGACGATGGCGTCTCCTGCCAAGCTCGCACATGTGGTCCTGCGGACGCAGCACCTGAAGGAAATGCGGGAATGGTATGTGACCGTGCTCGACGGCAAGGTCATGCACGAGGACCCTGCTTCGGCTTTTATCACCTATGACGATGAGCACCACCGGATCGCGCTGGCCAATATGGGCGACCTGGAGAACCCCGACCAGGCCGAGCCGGTCCGACCGATCGTGAAGCGGGAGAGGCCCGTCCCCATCACCGCGGACACCGACATCTTCCAGGCGCTCGCCGGTCCTGCCACGGGGTTGTTCCACATCGCCTTCACCTACGACACGCTCCTGGAGCTGCTGGACACCTACCAGCGGCTGGCCGCTGCCGAGATATGGCCGGTTCTGGCGATGAACCACGGCGTGACCACCTCGATGTACTACCGGGATCCAGAGGACAACCTGGTGGAACTGCAGATCGACAACTTCACCACGGCGGAGGAGGCCGAAGACTTCATGCAGGGCGAGGTCTGGCTCCGCCGCCCCGGTGGCGCCCCGATCGACCTCGACGACCTGGTGCAGCGCTTCCGGGCCGGCGAATCCTTCGAGGACCTGGTCAAGCCGACCTGGTGATTTCCTAAAAGCACCTGCTTCTCGTCTTTGTGCGGGTACACGAGAGGCAGGTTGCCCGCGGCGACCCTCGCGCGGGCCCTGGTTGGTGCGGCGGACGATCCCGGACGGACAGCCGCCCGCCGCACCAGCCTCCCCTCCCCCGCGGCTGATGTCCCGGCGGGACGTCGTGTGCCGACCGTCGCTGCTGATCGCGACGGTCTGAAACGAGCACCACGCAGTGGATCCCAGCAGCTCCCGCAGCGGCAGCAAACGAACGTGTGGCCGCGACAACCGATTTGGAGAAACAGCACATGTCCCAGGCATCCGACAGCCGTCCCAGTGTCGTGGTGATCGGAGGCGGCTATGCCGGCATCCGTGCGGCCCGGGAGCTGGACGACATCGCCGACGTCGTCCTCGTCGAGCCGCGCGACTCCTTCCGCCACAACATCGGTTCACTGCGCGCGACGGTGCAGCCGGACTGGGCGCCCAACATCTTCATGTCCTACGAACGCCTGCTCACGCGGGGCAGCGTGGTGCACGATCGGGCCGCACGAGTCGAGCCGGGCCGCGTCGAACTGGTCTCGGGTGAGGTCCTGCGTCCGGACTTCCTGGTGCTGGCGACCGGATCGCGGTACCCCTTCCCGGCCAAGGACGCGGAGGAGAGCAGCGAAAGGTCCAAGGACAACTACGCCAGGACCGCCAAGGAGCTGGAGCGGGCGGACCACGCAGTGATCCTGGGCGCGGGTGCGGTCGGTATCGAGATGGCCGGTGAGATCCTGGCGCAGTGGCCGGACAAGAAGGTCACCCTCCTCGATCCTTCCTCGGACGTGCTCGGCGGCAACTACCCCGAAAAGCTGCGGACGGCACTGCGGAAGATGATCACCGAGTCCGGAGTGGACCTGCGCCTGGGAGAGGGCCTCACGGAACTGCCCGAGGCGCCGGCCGGGGTGGTGGCGCCGTTCACGGCGCAGACCACCACGGGCCAGACGATCGAGGCGGACCTGTGGCTGCGCTGTTTTGGCGGGACGGTGCCCTCCGATTATCTCGCCGGGAGCCTGGCAGCGGCCCGAAACACCTCGGGAACCGTGCGGGTGGGCGACGACATGCGGGTCGAGGACCACGAGACCGTCTACGCGGTGGGCGACATCGCCGGTCTCGGCCTGCCGACGGCGTTCCTCGCCGACCTGCAGGCGGAGGTGGCCGCAAAGAACATCCGGCGGCACATCGTCGGTGAGGAGGAGGGGCAGGACGCCACGTTCGCAGACCCCTTCCCGCACCTCGTCGTGCCCTTCGGCCCGGGCAAGGGAACCGGCTGGCTGGTCAACCAGGAGGATCTGCTCGACGATGCCTCGGTCGCGCAGCTCAAGGGCGACCACCTGCTCGTGGACATGTACACGGACAAGCTCGGCCTGACCGAGGGCGCTTGGGCCCTCGGCCACTGAGCCTGCCGCAACGGCCACCCATCGGGTGAGCCGGCATTCAGGAGGGTGACACCCCACGCGCCAGATCGCGGGCGTGTCAGCCACGCCCGGGGTCACCCTCCACCGGGGCCACCGAGAAGGCTCACTCAACGACGCACAACCCCTAATCCCGAAGACGAGGCTCAGTGATGGCTGAACCAACCACCGCGGCGGAGCGGCAGCCTGGTACCGAACCCGACCTTGCGGCCCTGCGGGCCCGGGTGGCGTGCCTGGACGTGATCCACGCGATCTTCCGATGGGTCGACGACGGCGAGGCCGCGCGCACCGTGGAACTGTTCACCCCGGACGGTGAAATGGTGATGGGTCCGTGGTCCTTCTCGGGAGCCGGGCTGGCCGCAGCCATGCAGGCCCGGCAGGAGGAGAGCGCCAAGCAGGGCGTCCACGTCCCGGCCGCCTCCTCGTTCCGGCTGCTGTCGCCCACTGAGGCGGAGGCGCAGACGTACCTGCATCTGTACCGGCAAGCAGACCAGCGGGCGGGCACTGCTCCGGTGCCTCGTGCGGTGACGCTGCTCACGGACCGGTTCGTGCAGGGCGACGACGGCCGCTGGCGCATCGCCCGGCGGGTCGTGGACATCATCGCGGGAGGTGAATGACCGTGCGCCTCTACCGCACGACCGCGGGGCTGGCCCGCGGCGAGGGTGATGAACTCGCCCTGCTGGACCTCCCCCACCTCGATGTCACCGATGTGCTGTCGGAGGGCATCGAACGTGCCCGATCCGCCCGTGTCCGCAGCAGAATACCGATGCGTGAGGCGGTGCTCCTGCCACCGGTGGCGGCCCCGGGCACGGTGGTGATCGCCGGTGCGAACTACCGCGACCACGTGGCGGAGGCCGGCATGCCCACCCCCACTGCCCCGGTCTTCATCACTGTGACGGGCATGAGCGCAACCGGGCCCCACGACCCCATCTGGCTGCCGGCCGAGGCCCCCTCGCAGGTCGACTACGAGGCAGAACTCGCCGTGGTGATCAGCAGGCCGGGGCGGGACATCCCGGTGGGACGGGCGTGGGAGCACGTCGCGGGGTTGATCGCGGTCAACGACGTCTCCGCCCGCGACGTACAACTGGCGGCGATGACCGAAGGCGTCGTCACCGACATCGACGGAGTGCGGAGGGGAAAGTCCTTCCCGCATTTCAAGCCCATGGGTCCGGCACTGGTCACCGTGGACGAGACCGGCACCGACTTGGACCTGGCGATCCGCACATACGTCAACGACGCGGTGCGCCAGGACTCCCGTACCAGCGAGATGATCTTCTCTGTCCCGGAAATCATCTCGCATGTCTCGGCCACGACGCCCCTGCTGCCCGGCGACGTGGTGCTGACCGGGACACCCGGCGGCGTCGCCCTGGCGACCGGCGGATACCTGCGCTCCGGTGACGTGGTCACCGTGGAGATCGAGGGGCTGGGCCGGCTCCGCAACCCCGTACGCATGGCTCCCACGGCCACCCGTTAGACGGTACGTCTGCCGCCGACCAGGTCCGGCGGCAGACGTGCTCCAGCCGTGTGCCAACACGGTGATGATCCCGCGCGTGCGCCCAATTCGAAGTGAAGGAAAGTCAGATGGACAAGGTGGTCGGCTCGGCACACGACGCGGTGGCCGATATCCCCGGTGGCGCCACCCTCGCGGTCGGCGGCTTCGGACTCTCGGGCATCCCCTCCACCCTCATCTCCGCTCTTGTCGCCGCAGGTACTTCCGGTCTGGCCGTGGTGTCCAACAACTGCGGTGTCGACGACGGCGGCCTGGGACTCCTGCTGCGGGCCGGCCGCATCGCCCGCATGACCTCCTCCTACGTCGGCGAGAACAAGGAATTCGCCCGCCAGTACCTGGAAGGCGAGCTCGAGGTGGAGCTGGTGCCCCAGGGCACCCTCGCCGAGCGGCTGCGCGCCGGCGGCGCGGGCATCCCGGCCTTCTACACCCCGGCCGGTGCAGGAACCCTCGTGGAAGAGGGCGGCCTGGCCTGGCGTTACGCGCCGGACGGCAGCATGGCGGTCGCCTCCCCGCCCAAGGAGGTGCGGGAATTCGGCGGCCGCCGGTACCTGCTGGAAGAGGCCATCGCCACCGACTTCGCGCTCGTCCGGGCGGCGGTCGCAGACCGGCACGGCAACCTCGTCTTCCACGCCGCCGCCCGCAACTTCAATCCGCTGTGCGCCATGGCCGGCCGGACGACCGTGGTGGAGGCCGAGCGGATCGTCGAGCCCGGCGAGATTCCGCCCGACGCCGTCCATCTGCCGGGCGTCTACGTCGACCGCGTGGTGGCCGCCGACGTCGCGGACAAGCGCATCGAGCGCCGCACGGTGCGCGTGCCGGGCGACGTCTGACTCACCCTTCGACACCCCACACCCGCCACCAACACGACGCAGGAGGAACAGTGACGACCACCGAAACCCACAGCGGCGATCTGCGCGACGCGCTGGCCGCACGCGCGGCCAGGGAACTGACCGATGGCCAGTACGTGAACCTCGGCATCGGCCTGCCGACTCTGATCCCCAATCACATTCCCCCCGGCGTGCACGTAGTGCTGCATGCCGAGAACGGGATCCTCGGCGTCGGCCCCTACCCGTACGAGGAGGAGGTGGACGCGGACCTGATCAATGCCGGGAAGGAAACCGTCACCGTGCTGCCCGGCGCCGCCTACTTCGACTCGGCGGCGTCCTTTGGCATGGTCCGTTCCGGCCGCATCGACACGACGATCCTCGGTGCCCTGCAGGTGTCTGCCTCCGGAGACCTGGCCAACTGGACGATTCCCGGGAAAATGGTCAAGGGCATGGGCGGCGCCATGGATCTCGTCCACGGCGCCCGCAGGGTTGTCGTGGTCATGGAACACACTGCCCGCGACGGGTCTCCGAAGATCGTCCGGGAATGCACCCTGCCGCTCACCGGCCGCAGGGTCGTCGACCGGATCATCACCGAGCTCGCGGTGTTCGACGTGACTGCCGACGGCCTGCATCTGGTGGAACTCGGTCGCGGCGCCACTGTCGACACGGTGCGCGCGGCAACCGAGCCGCCGTTCTCCGTTGCCGACCCGCTGCGGTGAGCGACATCAAAGTGCCCGTCAGCTGTCGCGAGTCCACGGTCAGGTAAGTGGTGCAAAAATAGAAGAGGGCGGCAATGGCCGGCGATCAGAACGAACGCGACGCGACGGGCGTGCATCTGATGGCCAGCGCATACAAGCGCTGGCAGAACATGCCACCTGTCATGCTCAATCTGTCGCGGGCGGACGCCTGGATCGTGATGGTCGGTCTGCAGACGGCAGTGGCACATCCGCTGGTCTCCGGCGGCCCGATGAGCGCGGCTATGGAAGAAATGGGCCGACGGATTCAGGAGGCGATCTGCGATGATCCGGAGGTCTACGCTGTGGCCGAGAGCGGCTGGAACCGGATCTACGACGTCTTCCCAACCGATGTCTGCGCAGGACGCACCCACCGGCCCCCAAATCCCATCCGGGGAGTTCGGCGACGCGCCTGCGATATCGCACAGCCAGACACCGCTCACGAAGTGACACGCCATCTTCGGGGCAGATCCGTTTTCCCGATTTCATCCGCCTGATCCTGATACGTGCATGTCGTCTACGTCATAGAGCACGTGCAGGCGCGCTGGATCCGACGCTTTGGGGCGCATTCAACCGCGCGGCGGGAATTCTGCGTGTCGCCGGTGATCAGCGTGACAGTGCGCACGTCCACAGGTCCGACGCCGGTTGCGGTGAGGCCCCGTACAGCCCCAGCCTTCACCTGCGCCGACACAGGCCACCAGCTGATGGACCTCATCAAAAGTGCTTCAGCCGAACGGGCTGTACACGTCTTCGGCTGACCCGGCCGGATGCCCCGGCCGGACACGACCCCTCCCTACCACGCATACGCGACTTCGGCCCATGAAGAGGAATCATGAAAACAGTGGGAGTATCCCAATTCGGAGGGCCGGAAGCCCTGCGCGTCTTTGAGGTGCCCGAGCCTCATGCCGGTCCCGGACAGGTACGCATCCGGGTCCACGCCGCCACGGTGAACCCTGGCGACCGCTACCTGCGCAATGGCGCGCTGGGACCCACCTCCCCCGCACCCCCTTATGTCCCCGGCATGGAAGCAGCCGGGGTGCTGGACGAGATCGGCAGCGATGTGAAAACCGATCTGCGTCTCGGAGACCGGGTGATGGCCATGGCCGACCCGAGGGGTCCCCTGGGCGGCGCCTACGCGCAATACGTCGTCCTGCCCGCGGCGCAGGTCGCCCGTGCGCCGCAGGGGACGACCCATGCCGAGGCGGCCACCCTGCCCATGAACGGGCTGACCGCGCGGCTCGCTGTCGACCTGACCGGGCTTTCACGGGGGCAGACGCTCGCGGTCACCGGCGCAGCAGGAGCCGTCGGCGGCTACGTGACCCAGATGGCCAGGGCGGACGGACTCACCGTCGTCGCGGACGCCTCCCAGGCCGATCAGGAACTCGTGCGCTCATTCGGTGCCGACATCGTCGTACCGCGAGGGGCCGATGTTGCCCAGCACATCCTGCGAGCAGTCCCGGCGGGAGTAGCAGGGCTGATCGACACGGCGGTCATCGGCTCGGCGGTGGTGGCCCCGGCCGTCCATGACGGCGGCGTCATAGTCACCGTCCTCGGCGAAGGATCCCGCGCCGTCAGCCCCGAGGAGATGCGGCGGCGGTCTCTGCGCATGCACATGGCCTTCGTCCCGGACTACCTGGGCGACCGCAGCCGGCTCGATGACCTGCGTGAACAGACTGAAGCTGGAAGGCTGACCCTACGCGTGGCTCGCACCTTCCCTCCCGAACAGGCCGCCGAGGCCCACCGTCTGATGGAGGCCGGCGGCGTCCGCGGACGCCTCGTCCTGGAGTTCTGAACCGCCTGAGGCGGCCAGCCGCGTCACCGATCTCCGGTCTCTCGCTCCGCGGGACGACCGCCTCAGGGGAACGGACCGCTCAGCGCGACGCGTGGAACGCGGCGCGCTGAGTTTCCGGGCCGCGGGGGCCAGTGTCCGCCCGGTGCCAATCACGTGTTGCTTCCCGACCGCCAGGTACGGGTGGGGAACACGGTCGCGGTGAAGTGAGGGCCGATTGTCGCGGTGCCTGGCCGGGAGAGCTCGCCGACGAGCGCGTGCCGGGAGCACGCTGCCGAAGCCGTAACCGACGTAACGGAAGACCTGGTCGAAGCCGAGTGCGCTGCCGCGTTGATCGCTGCCGGTGTTCTCCACGATGAGCGCCGGTGCGGTGCAGAAGATGATGCCGATCCCGATGCCCGCCAGGAGCATCGCGGCCACCAGGCCCGGCAGGCTGTGCCGCCAGAGGGCGAACAACGCCATCGCGGACATCATCACGACGCCGGCGAGCGGCAGCGTCCAGCGTGCCGGGAGCCACCTGCCCAGTCGGCGGGTGATCCATCCGGCGGCGAGACTTCCCAGCGCCTGCGGGAGCATGAGAAGACCGGCTACCACGACGGACTTGTCGAGCCCTCCGGTCGTCGACGGTGCCTGAATCATGCGGGTACTCACGGACAGCAGCAGGTACATGCCGATCCCGGGCAGCAGCACGGTGACATCAATGCCGTGACGTCGGCGCCCCACTGGGCGGCGACCTCAAGGCGCTCGGCGGGACCGCCGATCACGATGACCCGGCGCGCACCCTCGGCGACCGCCTTGGCTACGGCGAACAGTCCGACCGGTCCGGCGCCCTGCACCACGACCGTGTCGGCCGCGGCTATGCGGCCGAGCCGTTCGAAGCCGTGCATCACCGTGCGCAGCGAGCACGCCGCGGCGGAGGCCACCGCGTCCGGGACATCGTCCGGTACGCGGACCCGGCCCGCGGTCGGGTACACGTACCCGTATTCGGAGCAGCCGCCGTGCAGGAACGGGTAGGTGTGAGCGCTCTCGGTCATGTAAACGGCGCAGGTTCTCGCACAGGCTCGGCTCGCCGTCGAGGGCGCAGGCGCGGCAACGGCCGCACATGCCGTGGGTCCGGACGATCCGATCGCCCTCTGCGAGCGGCTGGCCGAGCGAGTCGGTGGACCTTGTTCCGCCACCCCAGGCCGGGCCGCTGGAACTGCGCTACGAAAAGCTGCTCATATCGAGCACCGGTCAAACGCTGATCACCTACCACGCACAGCCAGGCAGCACCTCCGAGGAACGCCTCCGCCTCCTCGCAAGCATGATCGCTCCGGACCGTGCCGGCAGTTCACCGGCCGCCGACCAGCCTGCACCCCGGCAACACCGCCTCATAACCATCGGGTGCAACATCATCAGCCGCACCGAAAATGCGCGCGCACGGTGCGGCCGGCGGCGCTCCGCGGCCTGAGTACACCAGCGCGTGAGGTGTCCTGCCCACACACACGCGGCATGCGACGACCTTTCGCCGGTGCCCCGCGGTAGTCGTCCGTCTCTTCGCCCAGACGCCGGGAATGCGCAGCTTCATAGATGTGTTGCTTCCAATACCATACATCTGGCAGATGAACTACCTGACAGCCCATCCAGGGGAAGTGCATGCCCGACTACGGCCACGAACTCTTGCTCGGCACATTCATCACCCCCACCGCACAGGACCCGGCGCAAGCCGTGGCGCTTGCGGAACTCACGGAGGCTGCCCGGCTGGACGTCGCCACGTTCCAGGATCATCCGTACAATGCGGACTTTCTTGACATCTATACGCTGCTGACCTGGGTGGCGGCCAGAACCAGCCGCATCCGCGTATCGGCGAACGTCACGAACCTGCCCTTGCGGCCACCGACGATGCTCGCCCGGACGGCGGCGAGCATCGACGTCCTGTCCAAGGGCCGATTCGGACTCGGACTCGGCGCGGGCGCCTTCCCCGACGCCGTTCACGGCATGGGGGGACCCCGTCTGAGCCCTGGGCAGGGCGTCGAGGCGCTCGACGAGGCGATCGACATCCTCCGCGGCGCCTGGGACATCGGCCGCGACGACGCCCGGCTGATCCGGACCTTCGGCGAGGAGGTGGCGCCCGCCCTGCGTGAGGCCGTCGCCCGCGAGCGGTCGACCGCCCCCGCCGACACCGGCACGGTGCCCGACCGAACGGCTGTCGTCCTCGCCGAACGGCGCGACACCATCGACCACGACGCGGTCCCCGAATCCCTGGCGAAGAAGGTCGTCGAGCCGGGCAGCTCGGCCTATGAGGACGTCCGCCACAGCTACGTCCATCCCGGATCGCCCGCCCTGGTCATCCGGGCCGAGAACTCCGACGACGTCGTTGCCGCCCTCGCCTGCGCGCGCGCTCAGAACGTAGCGCTCTCGGTACGCAGCGGCGGCCACGGCATCAGCGGCCGGGCCACCAACGACGCCGGCATCATCATCGACCTGTCGAAGATGAACTGCGCCGAGGTCCTGGACCGGGCCATCGGACTCATCCGCGTCGGCCCCGGCGCACGCTGGGGACATGTCGCCCGCGCGCTCGCACCGCACGTACTGGCCATGAGCTCCGGCGACTACGGCGACGTCGGTGTCGGCGGCCTCGCCACCGCCGGCGGCCTGGGTTACCTGGCCCGCAAGCACGGCCTGACCATCGACCACCTCACCGCCGCCGAGATCGTCGTCGCCGACGGCCGCAGGCTGCGCGTCGACGCCGAGCACCACCCGGAACTGTTCTGGGCGATCCGGGGCGCGGGCGGCAACTTCGGCATCGTCACCGCCTTCGAACTGCAGGCGTACGAGTTCGAGAGCGTCGCCTACGCCACGATGGTCGTGGACGCCACCAACACGGCCGACTTCCTCCTGAAATGGGGACGGCTGGTCGAAGCCGCCCCGCGGGAGATCACCAGCTTCATATCGATGTTCCCCGGCCGCCGCGGCGGGCCAGTCACCGCACAGATCACCCTGGTCTACGCGGGAGACGACACCGAGGACGCGCAGAACGCCCTGACCCCGTTCCTGGGCGCCGGCCCGGTCCTGGACCAGAGGGCGCAGCTCGTCCCCTACCACACGATCGTCGCCCCGCCCGAGAACCAGCACCGCGGCCAGGGCCTGGGAAACACCCGCAGCGGGCTGCTGGCACATCACCCCGGAGGCCGCCGGCATCATCGAGAAGGCGATGAAGTCGGGCGACGTCATGGTCATGCAGTTCCGCTCGATGGGCGGCGCCGTTCACGACGTCCCGGAGGACGCCATGGCCTGGTCGCACCGCACCCAGAACTTCTCCGTCATCGCCGCCACCGCCTCCAGTCATGTCACCCGCATGAACGCCCACTGGGCACGGCTGTACCCGCACCTGAACGGCATGTATTCCAGCTTCGAGACGGACACCGACCCGACCCGTCTGGTAGACGCCTTCCCCAAGCCCGTCCTCACCCGGCTCCGCGCCCTGAAGGCCGCATGGGATCCGGACAACGTCTTCAATCGCAACTTCGCCATCCCGCCCGCGGCGCCCTCCGACGGTGCCGCCCACCCCGGCGGAGCAGCCCCCACCCGGCGCTGACCCTCAAGTCCTTCCGTCCCGGGCTCCCCCGGGCCCGCACCGGGCACCGCTGTCCTTCCCGAGAATGAGAAAACGGCGCTCGTCACTGGCCGCGTTGGCAACGGCGGCAGCAGAACGGATGCCATCAGCGAGATTCAGATGCAGCAACCGTCGTGCAACGACGTGCCGACCCTGCCGTCCGATGCCGGAAGGTGTGCTGACTCTCCGGCCCTCCCTCAGTCTCCGTCAACAGCAACCGACCTTGAATTGGAGTTTCCGAATGCATGCTTCACCGTCCGCGCAGGGCACAGAACGCACCATCGACGACACCACCTGCCCGAATCTGCTGGGCGCGCTGGAGCTTGTCGGGCGACGTTGGACGGGAGGAATTCTGGCGGCCGCCGCACATGGTGCCCGCCGCCACGGAGAGTTCCGGACGATGGTCGGTGGTATCTCCGACCGCCTGCTGACCCAGCGTCTGAAGGAGTTGGCCGCCGAGGGGCTGATCGAGCGCACGGTGATGCCGACCACGCCCGTGCAGATCCGCTACAGCCTGACCCCGGATGGCCAAGCACTGCTGAACGCGCTCCAACCCCTGGTCCAGTGGATGGCCCGCCGCTCCGTCCCGGCGGGCACGGCGCAAACGCCCGCCCACCACCCCGGCTGACCGCAGGGCGGTAGCGGCACGTGCGCATTGCCGCCATGGAGCCGGGTGAGAACCCGGCGCCCCGTCCTGTCATCCGGATGTACGGGCCTTGACCCCGGATCCTGAACACGGGTTATGCGGCTTTGGCCAGCGTAGTTGATGCTGTTCGGAATGCTCGCTCGTAGGCGATCGGGCTGCGATGTCCGAGGCTGGCCGCTTCACGCCGTAGCGGCGCTGGTGGTCGGCAACGAACTGGAAGCGGTTCACCAGCGCGTCTCCCCGGCGAAATACTTGGCCGCCTTCCGCAGGATCTCACGCTCTTCTTCCAGCTCGCGGACCTTCTTGCGCAAAGCGGCTACACCTGGGCGTTCGCCACCCTCGCACTTGCCGCTCTCGCCGCCTCCGCGGTCTCCCTCCTGATTCCCCGCATCGGGCAGACCGACGACCATGCGTCCGGCGAGAGTCCCGCAGGGAGCGTCACCACCGGCGACGCGACCCCCGCATAGGCGCGCGAAGGCCGACCAGGGCGTCGGATCCAATCGGTCGCCAGCCGGCGAGGTGAACGTCGGGACTCACTGCGTGAGCGGCCCCCATGGGCGACGAGCGAGACAGGTTCGTCGTTCGTCGCCGTCGATCTTCGCCACGAACGATCGCTACAAATATTCCTCACATTTAAGGCAGAAAATTCGATTATTTTTTTGACGCATCGTTCCACATAGGGTTCACTGGCTGACGTGGCCGGGTCGCGACCGACCGGTAGTGCGGCGCTTCCTCGGTGAGCGCCAAGTCGCTAACTCCCAGGCCCAGGACTCAACGAACGCCGCCCACGCACGGATGCGGCACCGAAAGGACACAACATGAGCAAGCAGGAATCCCGCACGCCTTCCGCATGGCGTTCACGTGTGGTCGGCGCCGCCGCCGTGGCCGCACTGCTGGCCGGCGGGGGCGCGGGCGCGGCGGCCTGGGCATCCCAGCCCGCGTCCGCCGCGCACCATCCGGCGCAGTCCGCTGCGGCGCACAACGCGGCCACGGTGCAGCGGCTCGCCGACATCGAGGACATCCGGCAGGTGAAGGCGCACTACTTCCGCTACCTCGACAGCAAGCAGTGGTCCAAGCTGGCCGCGCTCTTCACCGCCCACCCCACCATCGACGTGGGCGCGAAGTACAGCAGCGGCAAGGAGCTCGCCGAGAAGACAGCGGCGCTCCTGGGGGACGCCCCCACCGCCCACCAGGGCTTTCTGCCGGAGATCCAGGTTCACGGGGACCGCGCCACGGCAATCTGGGCGATGGAGGACTACGTGAGCTTCCCGGCCGGATCCAGCTACAAGAACGGCTTCCACGGCTACGGCGAGTACCGCGACACCTATCGGCGGATCCACGGCCACTGGTACATCTCCAGCACCGTGCTGTCCCGGTTCCGGGTGGATACCGTCCCCAACTGGACGCCGTCCACCGCGCCGAAGAAGTAACACTCACCACCCCCTCGGCCCGCACAGGGCCCGTCACCTCAGGAGTAACAACATGAGCACCATCGGCGTCGGCATCATCGGCGGCAGCCCGGGCGGCTGGGCCTCCATCAGCCACATCCCCGCCCTCAAGGCCCTGCCGGACTTCACACTGCGCGCCGTCAGCACCTCCCGCCGCGAGTCCGCAGAGGCGGCCGTGCGGGAATTCGGGGTGGAGGCGGCGTTCGACAACCACGCCACCCTGCTGGCCCACCCCGGGATCGACATCGTCGTGGTGGCGGTCAAGGTCCCCCACCACAGGGAGCTCATCACGGCCGCGATCGACGCCGGCAAGACCGTCTACAGCGAATGGCCGCTGGCCCTGAACCTGGCGGATGCCACCGAGCTCACCCAGCGTGCCGACGCCGCCGGGGTGCGCACCGCCATCGGCCTGCAGGGCCGCTACCACCCCGAACTGCGCTACGCGCGCGACCTGATCCAGAACGGCAGGATCGGCCGGGTCATCGGCACCTCCCTCGTCGCCTCCGGCATGGTCTGGAACGGGCAGACCACCAGGGCCCACACCTACTGGTACGACGAGACACAGGGCGCCACCCCCCTGTCCGGCGCCGCCTTGCACGCCATCGACGCACTCAATGTCACTCTCGGAGAATTCGACCACCTGTCGGCCAACCTCGTCCGCGGCCGCACGGAAGTGACCGTCACCGACGACGGCAACACCATCGTCCCGGTGACCGCCCCGGACCAGATCTCGGTCATCGGCACCCTCGAGAACGGCGCCGCGGCCTCGGTCTTCTACCGCGGCGGCGTCTCACGTGGAGACAACTTCCGCTGGGAGATCAACGGCACCGACGGCGACATCGTCCTGACCGCCCCCTGGGGCAACATCCAGGTCACCGACCTCACCCTCCAGGCCGGCTTCGGCGACGATGCCACCGTCTCCAAGCTCGAAGTCCCCGCCGAGTACTCCGCCGACATCCCCGAGGGCCTCGTCGGCCCCGCCCGGAACGTCGCCGCGCTCTACACCCACCTGGGACGCGACCTCCGCGAAGGCACCCACACAGCGCCCGACTTCACCTATGCCCACACACGCCACCAATTGATGAACACCATCAAGAACTCGTCCCGCCAGTAGAACGCGCAGACCCTCGGCTGACGTCGCGCGGGAGACCGTTTCCCTCCCCGCTCCGCGAGGCACCATGGCGCAAATCTTTAACGAACGCTCGATATAAGGTCGCTTCCGCCTCTCACCCCCATGAAGCGGCGCGCCAAGCGTTCGGGCCGGGTTCGCCCGTGCTGGCGCCCATGCCTCTCGCCGGGCTGACGCACCCGGGCAGCAGTTCAACACGGGCTGCCAGGGCATGCGACAACCGGACGTCACCACGGATGGGGCACTTGCCATCCACGGACGAAGAAGGTGTCGGCAGCGTTGCCGGCAATGCCGGCTTGACATCCCGCCCCGCCCGGTTGGGCCGCCCTTCGGGTCAAGGCGTCGGCGGGTCTCGTGCCGGCGCCGGGGCGGCGAAGCGGCACACCTGCTGTCTCCGCCGGCGGCGCCGCGTCTCGAGCAGCACACTCAATGACCACGACGGAGAAGACACGTATGCACAGCTCCACGTTCCACGGCGTGCCCGACGGGCCGGTCGAGGCCGGTCCCAGGTCCGAGTCGGTCGCAGCGGCGGCCGCGTTGCAGCCGCTGCTGCGGAAGCACGCCGGTCGCGGTGACCGGGACCGCGTCGTACCAGCCGAGATCGTCCATGCGCTGTCCGACGCCGGCGTCTTCCGGCTGCTGATACCGAGGCGATACGGCGGTCAGGAGGCGGACCTGCGCACCCTGACCGATGTCTCGGAGGCGCTCGGCGAAGCCGACGGCTCGGCGGCCTGGGTCGGGATGATCATCTCCGTGACGAACTGGCTGGCCTGCTTGTTTCCGGATGAGGCCCAGGAGGAGATCTTCGGAGCCGACCCTGATGCACGGGTGACCGGTGTGGCTGCGCCGACAGGCATCGGGGAGCGGGTGGCGGGCGGCTGGCGGGTCAGCGGCCGCTGGTCGTACAACTCTGGCGCGCCGTACGCAACCTGGGCGGCGGTCGGCGCACTCCTGCAGGACGAGGATGGTGCGGTCGCAGATCAGGCTCTGGTGCTGATTCCCGCCTCGGAACTGGTCATCGAGGACACCTGGCACACCGCCGGGATGCGGGGTACCGCCAGCAACACCCTCGTCGCGCAAGATGTGTTCGTTCCCGCGCACCGAATCCTTTCGGTCACGGAGGCGGCGGAGGGGGTCTACCCGCGCTCGTCCCGCGAGGAGGAGCTGTACGGCGCTTCGTTCGGCCCGATGCTGCTGCTGTGCCTGCTTGGTCCGTTGCTCGGGCTGGGCAAGTCGGCTCTGGACGTGGTGGTACGTGCTGCGGTGTCCAAACCGCTGTCGTTCACCGTTCACAACCGGCAGGCGGACTCGGTGGGGATCCAGATGCAGGTGGCCGAGGCCGCGCTGAAGATCGAGACAGCCAGGCTTCTGACCCACCGCGCGACCTCGCAGGTCGACCAGGCGGCCGCCGCCGGCCCACTGGACTATGCCGCGCGCGCCCACATCAGGGCCCGGGCGGGCTACGCGGCCCGCCAGATCCTCGAGGCCATCGGCATCCTGCTGGACGCGCACGGTGCCTCCGCCTTCGCCGAGACGAACACCCTGCAGCGCATCTGGCGTGATGCGAACACCGCAGCCCGCCACGCCGGCCTGATCCCTGTCGTCGGCCTGGAGGTCTATGGCAAGACACTGCTGAATGTGAACGAACGAGTGAGCCTCATGGTCTGACCCGGCAGCCGGATGGGGTCTGCGCCCTGTGGGGCGGGCGCCGCCCTATCCGCCTGCGGCAGGCCCTGCCCGGAAACGGGCCGTCCGACCCGTTCACACCTAAATCGCCGCAGATACGCGCGGCAAGGGGGGTGGTCCCCAAGTCGACGGAGTCCACCGTCCCAGACCCAACACATCGCAAACCAATGGAGAGCGCCATGACCGCATACGAGAGGCTGGCGGACGTCGAAGAGATCAAGAAGCTCAAGGCGCGGTACTGCCGTTTCGTCGACAAGCGAGGCCCCTCGGTGCTTGAGCGAGATGTCTGGCGTCTCAACCCTGCCGCCGGCGAGCCTCGTTGGTTACATATCCTTCCGCACTGGACCTGCCTCACGCACTGCTTGAGTGAGTCGCCATGCTGATCGTCACCCGGGAGGGTGACCGCCGCAGCAAGCTGCGGCCCTCCCAGCGAGCGCTCGTCGCGCTGGTGTACCTGCGCAGGCACGACTCCCTCGCCCAGATCGCGGCCGGCTTCCGGATCAACGTCGGTCGGCAGCGCCCACGCCTACGTCCGATCCATCATCGATCTCCTCTCCCGCCGATGCAAAGTACGTGCTGGTCGACGGCACACTCGCCGAGTGCGACCGCATCGGCGACGGTCGCGCCGACCACTCCGGCGAACTCCGCCAACTCATCACCGATCCCCAGGGCGAGATCCTGTGGATCTCTCCGGCCCTCCCCGGCCGGACTCACGACCTGACCGCGGCCCGCACTCACCGCATCGTGACCACCTGCGTCCGGCTCGGCACTCCGCCGTGGCCGATCTCGCCTGCATCGGCGCCGGCGGCACCTTCGCCACGCCTACCAGACGTCCGCCCCGCAAGGAGCTCACCGCCTCAGGATGCACACGACTTGGGTCCCAGCCCGGCCTTGCAGGAGGCCCTCACACAGCTGCGGGAACAAAGCCGCATCGAGGTAAGGAAAAATTCAACCCGCACGCAGCGTCCTCGGACCGTGTATCAACTGTGGCCGCACCCTTATCCGCACCGGCCCAGCAAGACCACGATCCACAGCTGGAGTGCTACGCCAATGCGCGTAATTCGACACTCGACTTGAGCGGAATGCCCAAGCTCAGACGTATGCGGGTTGACCGTCCGGGAACCCGGCCGCGTCTCGGCGGGAACGGGAACACCAGAAGTGTTGATGGTGCGCGGCCTGGACGCGCCGCTTCGCGCCAGGTACGCCGCGAGTCGCCTCTCATGACGCCGGCTGGCGACCTACGTCCGTCCGGTAACGGCTCTCCGGGGTGCCGGCGCCATCTGCATACGGCGCGGTGACTCCACGGCGAACCGTCGAAGACCTCGCTGAGTGAGCCCGCGTCCAGGCTCCGGCCGTCTGTCGTGCCGCCGCGCATGCCCGCCACTGCCCCGCACAAGCGCGGCGGGTGCCAGGGAGCGAACCCTGGCACCCGCCGCGATCAGCCGGATTGGCACGTGCCGCCGGCCTCGGCGATCATGCGGTGCCGTGGTGCAGATACGCGCGGTCCACCGTCTGGCGGACGCTGTTGCCCGCCGCGTCGGTCGCGGTCACGCGCAGGGTGACATAGGCGTCGCCGCGCACCCGAAGGGGCCGCTCGACCGTGGCGCTGAACACACTGCCCTTGCGGGTGGTGACGGCCTTGGTCCAGGTCCGCCCGTCGTCATAGGAGGCCTCGGCCTTCAGTGACACCCCGCGCGGTGCTGCCATGCCGTCCTGCATCCGGACGGTCAGCTCGATGGTGTGCCTGCGCTGGGGCCCCAGCGCGTTGAAGGCGTCGGCCCGGACGTCGTAGTCGACCTGGAGCAGTGGCAGCAGGGCGTCGGCGTCGGCCGCCGCCGAGCGGAACGACCACGACGTGCGGGTGCCGGTGCCGAAGCGCCAGTTGTCCGCCGTACGGGTGGTGGCCAGGTCCAGCCGGTACGCGGCGTCACCCGCGGGCACCTCGAAGTTGCCCCACGCGCCGCGTTCGGAGGAGGCGATCCGCTGCCCGTTCCGGTACAGCTCCGCGACGGCCGTGTCGCCGATGGTGTCGAAGCCCCCGGTCTGCGCGAAGGACCAGTGGACGGTGTCGGAGGAGTCGTTGAACTCCGGCACGTACACCGCGAGGGTGTTGCCGGTGCGCACCGACGGCAGGTGCCCGCCGCGCGGGATCGAGGGGCGGACCACCGCGCCGTACCAGCGCTCGGTGGCCTGCTGACCGGGCCGGTAAGTGTGCGCGTCGTCGCGCATGCCGCCCTGCAGTGGGGAGCCCAGGTCGTCGACGGGGCCGTACGCCACGGCGTGCTGCCACTGGGTGTCCCCGGCCGTCACGTACTCCACGCGGTCCCGGCCCACCGGGACGAAGCGGCTCCACTGGTTCCAGGCGGTGTCCTGGTACGGACGCCATCCAAAGCGCTGCTCGGTCGCCCAGGCCGAGGCCCCGGTACGGGTGTACGTGGCGCGGACCCGCGCACTGTCATGCTCCGACACCTCGAACACCGGGTGCTCGGGGACGGCGCTCTTGGCGATCACGAGGTCGTACATGTAAGGGCTGACCACCGTGCCGGAGAGCGTCACCGTCGTGGTGTCCTTCGCCATGCGCTTCAGCAGCGCCGTCCCCTCCGTCCAGGAGGCCCGCACGTACGGCAGGGCCAGCCGGTCGCCGATGGGCCGCCAGTCCGCCGTAGGGTTCAGGCTCTCGGCCCACACCACCAGCAACGCCTTGGCTCCCGCGTCCGCCGCAGCTCGCGCCAGGAGGTACGTGTCATAGCCGCCGGAGTTGTCGTCCTGCACGACGGCCAGCTTGCCGCGCACGCCGCGGAAGGCGGGGGCCTGCGCCGTGCCGGCGTACACGGCGGTCAGCCGCGCGCCCTGGTCACCGAGGGGCGGGGAGTACGGCTCGTAGACGGGGGTGAGCCCCAGCGGCCGGCCGGAAACCTCCGCTTCCACCTGCGGGGCGGCCAGTTGCGCCCGCAGGGTGAACTCGAAGGCGCCGTCGGTGACCGGGGCGGTGGGCGAGGTGAGGTACCGGTCGCCGGGCCAGACGATGAGGCCCGCCGTCCGGCTGTGGCCGTCGATCTCTCGGTAGTACGTGGGGCTGATGATGCCGTACCGCTTGGCCGGGCGCGGTGTGCGGAAGCTGACCTCGGTGGCCTTGACGGCGCTCAGCGTCACCGTCGTGTCCTTGCCGACCTTCACCTCCGGGACGACGACGTCGCCGTACTCGGCGACACCGTTCTCTGCGGCGTCGTAGAAGTCGTAGCTGAGCTGGTAGGTGCCCTCCTCGACAAGGGCGACGCCGGTCTCGCGGTCGGTGTAGTCCACGACCCCGTCGGCACCCCAGATGGTCGGGGCCGCGCCGGGCACGATACGGCCGGTCCGGTCGCGATAGACCACGGTCAGCAGGTGCCGCGGGGCGTGCACCACCAGGGAGACGGTGGTGTGGCCGACCACGGTGCCGTCGGCGGCCCGCGCCGTGAGGTATCCGTAGTACTTGCCGCGGACGGCGCGCGCCGCGTCGGTGCGCAGCGGGACCTCGGCCGTGGCGCCGGGGGCCACCTGCACGGTGCCGGAGCCGACGGCGACCACGCCGTCGGGGAGCGCACGTCCGGAGGTCGTGGCCAGGCTGACGCCCAGCGTCAACGAGATCGGGCGGTCACCGGTGTTGGAGTAGCGGACGGTGGCCGCCTGCCGCGACCGCCCTGTGTCGTCGGCCTGCAGCGACGGCAGGGTGACGGTGCCGGTGGCGGTGACCGGGCCGGTCGCCGCGGCGAGGTCGATCCGGCCGCCGCCCTGCTCGGTCACACCGGTGCCGGGCACTGCATGCGAGGTGCTGATCAGAGCGTCCTTGAGCTGTTGTGCGGACCAGCCCGGGTGCTGCTGGGCCAGCAGCGCTGCGGCACCGGCCACATGCGGCGTGGCCATCGAGGTGCCGTCCAGTGCCACGTAGTAAGCGTCGACCGGCGTGCCCAGGGTGGTGCCGGCCGCGCGGGCGGCGACGATGCCGACTCCCGGGGCGGTCACGTCGGGCTTGGCCGCGCCGTCGCCGTCGCGGGGGCCGCGGCTGGAAAAGGAGGCGAGGGAGTCGTCGCGGTCGACGGCGCCGACGGTCAGCGCGGCATCGGCGGCGCCGGGCGAGCCGACGCTGGACGGGGACGGGCCCGCGTTGCCGGCGGCGACGACGAAGAGCGTGTCGGTGGACGCGGTCAGCGCGTTGAGCGCCAGGCTCATCGGGTCGGTGCCGTCGGTTTCCATGTCCGCACCGAGGCTCATGTTGACGACCTTGACGTCCTCGCCGGCCGCCCACTCCATGCCGTCGATGACGCCCGACTCGGAGCCGTAGCCGTTGTCGTCGAGGACCTTGCCGATCAGCAGGTCGGCCTTGGGCGCCACGCCGCGGCGGGTGCCGGAGGACGCGGCACCGGTACCGGCGACGGTGGAGGCGACGTGGGTCCCGTGACCGAAGTGGTCCTCGGTGTTGGCGCTCCCGGAGAAGTCCTTCGCCCCCGCGATGCGGTCGGCGAGGTCGGGGTGCTCGGAGTCGACGCCGGTGTCCAGTACGGCGACCTTGACGCCCTGGCCCTCGTAGCCGGCCTTCCAGGCCGCGGGCGCGTTGATCTGCGCGGTGCTGCGGTCCAGTACCGCCTTGACCTTGCCGTCCAGCGCGATCCGCGGGGTGACCGCGGCACGGGCGGCGTCCGAGGTCCCGCCGGAGTTCAGCGTCTTCCAGAACGTGCCCAGGTCGCGGTCGGCGATCCGTACCGATCGGGCGCCGATGCTCTCCAGGCTGCGGGAGGGCGCCTTGTCCGAGTTGAGCGACACCAGGCGGTCGGCGGTGGCCGCCGCGGCCTTCGACGCCTGCGCGGTGGCCCTCGCCCCGGCGCGGGACGGCTCCGGCAGGGAGGAGACGATCAGCGGCAGTGCGGAGGTGTGGGTGACGTCGTAGCCGTCGGCGATCAGGGCCGTCACATCGAACAGCCGGCGGTCCAGGGTGCCGGCGGCGACCAGTGTCTCAGCGTCGAACGGCATGACCGTCAGCGCCGCCTTGTCGTCCCCCTCCAGTGTCTTGAACGGCATGTGCTCGCGCCCGGGGGCGGGCTGTACGGAAGCAGTGCGCCGTCCTCCGGGCAGCGTCGTCACGGTCACCCGGTCACCGGTCACCAGACGCACGGTCGCGGAGTGGGGCTTCGGCACGGCGGCGGGGCGGGCAGCGGTCCCGGAGGCATCCGTCCCTGACGCGGCGGCGGCCTGCACACCTCCGGTGGCCACCATCAATCCCGCCGATATTGCCGCCGTTAGGCGGGTCCAAGCCATCAGAGAAACACCTTTCGTCGGTGGTCCCTCGAGCGGATGTGCTGGTCGAGGGGAATGCGGATACAGCGACGTCGCCGGTTGAGGACGGCGGCGTTCGGTGTGGATGCTGATGTTCAGTCGGGGCACGTCGTGCTCCGCCTGTTGTCGGGACCATGTGTCGCTTGTGGCCGGCGGCGACGGCAGGCAGACGTGGGCCAGCACTGCGAGGGTGATGTGCCGATGCCGGCCGACGTGGCAACCGACCCGCTTGCCGGTTGTGTTGTCAGTTGTCGTGCCGGTCGGGCCGGACTTCGATGTGGTCGGGCTCGAGGTCGAGCAGGACTCGGTGGCTGATGTCGAGGGCGGTGGTGAAGTCCCGTGGGAGCTGGAGACGGCCGACCCGGTCGACGGTGGCGTACTCGCGGGCGTGGGTGACGGTGTTGCCCTGGTCGTCGACGGTGGTGTGGCGCAGGACCTCGGAGGCGGTGCGACCGTCGCGGACGGCGACGGTGCGGTCGACGGCCTGGGCGACGGCCTGGACGTGGGTGACGATGACGACGGTGGTGCCGAGTTCCTGGTTGGCGGTGCGGAAGGCGGCGAAGACCTGTTCGGCGTTGGCGGAGTCGAGTTGGCCGGTGGGTTCGTCGGCCAGGACCAGGGCGGGGTGGTTGGCCAGGGCGACGGCGATGGCCGTGCGTTGTTGTTCCCCACCGGACATCTGCTGGGGCCGGCGGTCGGCGCAGTGGGCGATACCGACCAGATCGAGCAGTTCGGCGGCGCGGGCCGCACGTTGTCTGCGGCCCTTGACGCCGCCGGCCAGGCGCATGGGCAGCACGACGTTCTGCAGGGCGGTGAGGTAGGGCAAGAGGTTGCGGGAGGTCTGCTGCCACACGAAGCCGACGACTTCGCGCTGGTAACGCAGGCGGCTGCCGCCATCCAGGTCGAGGAGGTCGAAGCCGGCGACGGAGGCGGCGCCGGCGGTGGGGGTGTCCAGTCCGGCCAGGATGTTCAACAAAGTTGACTTGCCGGAGCCAGACGCACCTACCAGGGCCATGAGCTCGCCGCGCGCGACGAGCAGGTCCAGGCCTTGCAGGGCTTGAACCTCGACGCCCTGGGCGGTGAAGATGCGAACCAGGCGGTCGCAGGCGATGAGAGCTTCCTGGCCGTAGGCGGGGCGTTCGCGGCGCTGGGTGGCGCGTCGTTCGAGCTCGGCCAGGGTCACCCCACCTTCCGCGGGAACGGGGGTGCCGGTGGTGGTCTCAATGGTGTCGTCGGTCACGCTCGGTCCCCGATCCGCAGTTCCGTTCCTTCGCCGCGTCGTCCGGTGGCCCAGGCCTGTACTGCCAGGACCGCGCAGGCCAGCGCGATGAGCGCGGCTGACGGCAGGAGCAGGGAGGCGAGGTCGGTGCGCAGTACCGCTGCCGAGACGTCGGTGGCGGGTGTGGTGGTGCTGAATGCCAGCGCCGTCAGGTCGACGCCCGGCCGTAGCAGCGGCACGGTCACGGCGCTGACCAGGACGCCGCCGACCGCTGCGAGCAGAACCTGCGGCAGCATCTCCAGGACCGCCAGATCCTGCCGCTGACGGCTGGTCATGCCCATGGTGCGCAGTCGGGCCAGCAGTGCCCGCCGCTGCGGCGCGTTGTGCAGCAACGACAACATCAACGCCAGCGCACTGAACCCGGCACCGGCCGCAACCGCCGCCAGATACACACTCCGTGCGCCGGACTGCAACGCCGTCGTCCGCCCGTACGCGGCCCGCTCCTGCGAACGCAAGGAGACCTGCATACCGGGCAGCGCCGCCTCGCGCGCCACGGTGCGCAGCGCCGTGCCGTCGAGGTCCGCACCGGACACGAAGAGCGCGTTGGGCTCCAGCAGTTGGGGCTGCGCGTCGGGGTGGTCCCGGCGCATGGCTGCCGCCGAGACGATCACGAAGTCCCCGCTCGTCGCGGCCGGCGAGACTTCCCTCGTCGCGACGAACCGCACCCGGGTCAGGCCGGCGGACGCCGGCACCTCGCCCGTCGACCCGCCGAATGCGCGAGCGAGACGGGGGGAGACGACCGCGGGCAGCGGTTCACGCCCGTCGTCGGCGGCCAGCGCCCCGGCCGGAAGGGTGGCGCCGAGGCCGGTTTCCGCGGCGAGGTGGGCGTACCGCTGCGGGTCGGCGACGATCAGGGCGTACGGCAGGCCGCTCGACGTGGCCGACAGTCCCCTCTCGATCCGCACGTCCAGGGTGTCGCGTACTCCGGGGACCCGGCGGATGCGAGCCTCCAGCCCCTTCGGGAGGGCGGCCGAAGATTCCAGCCGGGCGTCGGCGCCTACCGCTGTGACCGCGGCGTGGTCGCGCCCCTCCTCGACGCCGGCGAGGACAGCGCCCCCGAAGGAGGTCACGGTCAGAGCGGTGATCACCGCCAGCAGTGGCAGCGCCGCGGTCGCGGGAGTACGGCCGGCGCGTGCCACACCGATCAGCAGCACGGCGCCCTCGAGGCGTGCGGCGGGTCGGCCCAGGAGTCGTACGGGCAGCGGATACACGCGCAGCAGCACCAGCGCGGCCACCACTGCCACCAGTACCGGGGCCGCGGCCATGAGCACATCCGCCCCGCCGTCGGCGGTCCCCCTGCGGCGCAGCGCGATCACCGCGCCGGCCACGATGACGGCGATCGTCACTTCGCCCACGGTCCGGCGCCGCGAGGGACGCACCGCCACCAGGTCCTCCCGCTGCTCCGGACGGGGCCTGCCGGCCACAACCAGAGCGCGCAGGGGAAGGGCGAGAGACCCCACGACGGCGACAGTCGCGGCAAAGACCACGGACGGCGTGAAGCGCTCGACCGGGAACAGCGCCAGCGCGAGTCCCAGGCCGAGGGCCGCCGACGGCGCCGCTACCACCGTGCTCTCGCCGAACAGTCGGGCGGCCAGGCCCGGCAGGGCGATGCCCCGGGCGCGCAGCAGCGTCAGCTCCGCCCGGCGCCGGGCCACCTGGAGTCCGGCGGCGATCATGAGCACGACGGCGGCGACCGTGCCGATGCCCACCGCAGCGACCATGATCAGCGGCTGGGCCGCGGCACGCTCGCGGAGGAAGGGCGTCAGCACGTCGGCGAGCCCGTCCTCCTCGACGGTCAGGCCGTGCTGCCGGGCGAGCAGTTGCAGTCGGGTGGCGTCCGGGCCGGCGTTGAGCGCGGCGATCCGGTCGCGGACGGCAGGAGCGTCGCGCGCGGTGAGGGTGTCGATGTCGGCCGGATGATGCCAGTACGCCTGCGCGCCGTCACGGAGACCGAGCAGCGCAGCCGCGGCATTCGGGTCGATGAGCGCGGTGAAATGCCAGTGGAACGTCGGATCGGGCTGACTGGGGAGCGCGATCACGCTCGGCGCGCGCAGGTCCGGCTGGGATCTCCAGTAGGTTGCCGAGGGCGACCGCGGTGTGAGGATTCCGGTGATGCGTACCGTGGCCTCCCCGCTCGGGCCGGGTATGTGCAGGAGCCTGCCCGCGGCCAGATTCATGACCTTGGCGGTGCGGTCTGTGACGGCTGCCTCGATGACGCCGTTGTCGTTGCCGCCGGGGCGGGGCAGCCGCCCGCTCACGACCCGGATGCGGGCGGCGAGGTCCTGCTGGGCGACCAGCGTGATCTCCGGGGCGAGGCTCTTGGTGATGCGGGGCAGCCCGGGGTCGGTGACCGGGTTGGCGCGCGCGCTGCGCACACCGTAGATGGTCTGGCCCTTGTCCAGCGCCAGCGGTGGCCGGACGACCTGCTGGAACGCTTCCTCGGCCGCGGCCAGCGCGTCCGGGGTCAACAGCGCCTCGGCGTTGTACGGATAGGCCATCCGCGACACGTCCAGCGACATGCTGACGCTGCGGCCGACCACCGGTGCCCGTCGCAGCATGTCGCGCAGCGTGTCGTTCTCGTACCCGTCCACGACTCGGGGCAGCGCGGCTGCCAGGAACGCCGTCACCAGCACCAGCACGGCCAGAGCGACCGTCGCACCGGGGGCGGCCCGGAACCGGGCACGGATCCAGGACACATCGCCGTGACCGCGAGAAGTCCGCGACTGGGTCATGTCACTCACCTCCTTGACGGCGCAGCGCCTTAACGGGGTCCACCGACCGCAGCGCTGTCAACGCGACGACCAGCAGCGGCACCACGGCCACGATGACCAGCAGTCCGACGAACGAACCGGGCGGCAGCTCCACCCGCACCGCGGGCACTGGACTGTCCGCACCGGTGGTCAGCACGATCAGCGGCACGACCAGCCGGGTCAGCAAGCCACCCAGCACCGCCCCCACCGCCACCGCGACCAGCACCAACAGACCTTGCTCGGCGGCGACCACCCGGGACAGCGAACGCCGCGGGGCACCCAAAGCGGCCAGGATCGCCACTTCCTGCGCCCGCTCCCGCATCGCGCCGACTGCCGTGGCCGCGAACCCGAGCGCGGCCAGCAGCGACGCCGCCACCACTGCGGCGGGCAGAGCCGACAGGGGACCGGCGCCGAGCGGATCGCTCCGCAACTCGTCCCGCTGCTCGGCACGTACCAGGACGGAGGTGATGTCACCACGGGCCCGCAGGACGGACGCCACCTGCGGACCGGCATGCGGATCGGTGGCGATCCACCACTCACCGGGCTGCAACCCGCCCCGGTCCAGCCCCGCCAGCGCGCGGTTGACCGTCTGCAGGTCCAGCAGGACCGCACCGCCGTCGCTGTCGGGCGCCACGGCGCGGGTGGTGGGCAAGGCACGCAGCGTTCCCGCGACGCGGACGGTCAGTTTCACACCCCGCACGTCGACGTTCACTTTGTCGCCCACTCGGGCATCGACCGCACGCAGGAACGCGTCGGTGACCAGGGCGGGCACCTCGCTCCTGAACGGAGTACCGGCTCGCACGCTCACCATGGCACCGTGCGAGCCGCCCTGGACGTAGTCCTGGAAGGGCTCCGCCCCTGTGTCGTAACGCACGGTCAAGGGAGTACCGCTGTCGGAGCGTGGCGTTTCCACCCGCGAGTTGCGGTAGCCGTGCGCAGGGTCCTCCTCGAAATCCGGGGCTTCGATCCGGGTGCGGGCACTCCAGGCCGTGCCGTTCGGCACGGACACGGCCTCCGGCACTCCGCCTGCGGTCACCGCGGTCAGCGTGGTGAGCGAGAGACGGTGGTGCTCGGCCCGGCGAGGCACCAGGTAATCGGCCTTGAGACCACTGAGCCGCAAAGGACCGGCCGGTCGGGCACCAGCTGCCCGGCCCGCCTCGGCCGCGAAGTCCGCCTCGAGCACATGTCGCCGACCGTCCGCGGGAACCTGTCCCAGAGCGAAGGTGTACGGCGCGCCGTAACGGTCGACGAAGGTCGCCGATATGCGGTCGGTGACGGTGCCGGCGACCGACCGGCCGTCGGCTCCCACGGCCTCAAGGCTCACGACGAACCGCAGCCGCGCCGCGCCCTGCGGCAGCACGAACCCGGCGTCGGGTCCGGAGGCCCCGTCGGGCCGCAGCGGCCGCACCAGGTCCGCGACCGGCCGGTCGGCGAGGTCGTCGCGCAGCTTCATCACCTCCGCTGCGGCCGTGCTGTCCATCACCAGCACGGTTGCCTCGCGGTCCCTGGGCAGCGGCGCCTCGCTGCGGTTGACCGGCATCACCGCGGTGATGCCGGGTACCTCGTCGTACACGCCGCCCTGCCCGAAGGGCGTGGTGGATGTTCCGGTCACACGGAGATCCGAGCCCACGGCGAAGTCTGCCTGGTCACTTTGAGAGCGCGTCCAGCTCGCGCTCTCCCCGACGGCGAAGATGCTGATCGACATGGCGAAGACCAGCAGCAGTGCGGGCGTGGTCCCGCGTCCGGGCCGCCGGGAGAGCTGCCAGCCCGTCAGCGCCGCCGCCAGCCCCCGGCCTCGTGCCGCGCGCCGCTCCCCCAGCCGGGCGACCAGCGGCAGCAGACGCAGGGTGAGCACTGCGCCCGCCAGCAGACACAGCGCCGGTGCGACCACGAGGACCGGATCGAGCCCGAGGGCTCCACCACTGTCGGCCGTGAGCACGCCCGATCCGCCGCCGCGGAGGGAGAGCTGCCAGAACGCCAGGCCCGCCACGACCACCAGGCCGATGTCCGCGCCTGCCCTCGCGGCGGCGGGGAGGGAATGCCGGCCGGTGGCCGCCGCCTGCTCCCCCGCGTACGTCCCCGGGCGTCGCAGCGACGGGGCCAGCACGATGAAGGCGCAGGCCAGCCCGGCGACCGTGGCCACCCGCCAGGCAGTCGAAGCGGAGGCCTCCAGCGACACCCCGGCGCGGGCGAGAGCCCCGTGTGCGGCCAGCAGGTGCGCCAACGGCTCAGCCAGCAGCGGCGCAAGCACGACTGCGGGCAGGGCCAGCAGTAGGGCCTCGGTCGCGGCGAGCCCGGTGACGCGGGCGCGGGAGCCGCCGCGGGCGCGCAGCCACGCCAGCTCCCCGGAGCGTTCGGCGGCCAGCAGCCCGGCGACCAGGAACAGCGCGAGGGCGGCCAGCAGTCCCAGCTGCAGGGCGCTGATCAGCAGGGTTGAGCGGTTGACCAACAGGGTGCCGTTCAGGTCCTCGAGCAGGTCGGGGAGGTCGCTCTCGGCGACGACGGTCCCGTCGGGTGACAGGCGGTCCAGGCTCCGCAGGGTCTGCTCGGCGGCCAGCCGCACGTCGTCCATGCGGCCGACGGTCATGGCCGAGAAGTCCCCGCCGGTCTGCCACTGCATTTCGGCCGCGGGAACGGCACCGGAAGAGAACGACCGCGGGTCGGTCAGCAGTGGCCCATAGGTGGTGAACGCCAGCGTCCGCACGCCGCGTCCGGCAAGCGGGTCCAGCCGCCAGTACAGGGCGGTGGCGTCGGTGGCTCGGTACGCGCCGGTCAGGCGCACGCGCAGCGACGGCCCGCCCAGCCGGTCGGCCAGCGTGATCATGTCTCCGGGCCGCAGCCGCAGAGCCGTAGCGACGGTCTCCGGCACCGCCACCGGAACCGCTTCTCCGGCGGGCGCCGGCCCGGGCAGGTCCCCCTGGGTGAGCGTCACCCGGGACGGGTCGAAGGTGGCCAGCAGCGTCAGGTCAGGGTCGTCCGTACGGGGCGAGCCCGCAGGACGCAGGCTCAGCGGGAGACCGTACGGGCCGGAGCGCGTCGTGGAGGCGACGCTCACCGGCAGTCCGTCGTAGGCGCCCGCCACGGCCTGGCGCACCGCGGCGTCCATCCGTGCCGGGTCCTGGCTCCCGACGCCGGACTTCACATCGATCAGCGTCCGGCCCGCCGACTGTTCCTGCAGTGCCCGACGCAGGCCCGCGTCGCCGATCGCGGCGCTGAACGTCGCGAGCGCCGCCACCGCGCAGGTCGTCAGCACAATGGACAACAGCGCCGCGCCCAGCAGCAGCCGATGGGCGCGCAGACGCAGCAACACCAAGCCCGTCACCGTGCCCCCGATCGGCAGAGGTGGTGCCGCGCAAGAACAGCTGACGCCGTGCGCGGGCACGAGATGCGCGAATCGCCGGGGCGCTGTTCGCTCAGGATGTGAATCCGAAACAAGCCCGGGCACCCGCCTGCGGCAGAGGTTGTCGACGCCACCCGGCGCAGGCCTGGTATCCCGGAGGGGGTGGCCGGCTCAGTGGCTCGCCCGGCCGTTGTGCGCCGCTCCCATCCCCGACCAGTCCTGTCGAGGCCGGGGCGACCGACAGCGGTCCAGCCTCCCCTACGGCGGGACCCCCTAGGACGCGGACACAGGGTTGGGTCGGGTAGGGCGCTGTGCAATGGGTCTTCTCCGCGACGTCGGGCTCCCGATCGGGGCCATCACCCCGTCACGCGTCCATGATGCGCGTAGCGGCCCACCTCACAAAGTGGCAGGTAAGTAGCTAATCTTTTATAAGTAGAATCGGGGAAGGCGGAGTTGACGACTGGGCGCGGGCGCTCCGGACATCTGACGACGGAGCGCGCGGAGCCGACTATGCGCCCGCCTCAGACGGAGTCGACGAGGGTGCCGTCGTTTAGTTCGATAACGCGGTCGGCGAGAGCGAGGAGTTCGGGGTCGTGAGTGGCAACGAGGGCGGTGACGCCCTCGCTGTGGACGACGGCGCGCAGAAGTTCCATGACGGTGCGGCCGGTGTCGGCGTCGAGCTGGCCGGTGGGTTCGTCGGCGACGATCAGGGCCGGGGTGCCCCGGCCCCGCGGTCCGTGCGGACCGCTGTAGGCGACGGTGTAGGTACCGTGGGCCAGTGTTGTGGGCAGGCCGACGGCGTAGGCGGTGCCGCCCTGTGGGGTGGGGTGGGCGTCGTCGACGCGCTTGCCGGTGGGGTCCAGGACGCGGATGGCGTCGCTGTTCAGGGCGATCTTCTCGGAGAAGACCAGGACGACCCGGGTGGGTGGCCGGGCGGTCACCGCTCCGTGCACGGGCGTGCTGTGTGTCAGCGCGGCGTGCGCGCGGCCGGAGCGGTGGTGCCCAACAGCAGGCCGATGGCAGCCAGGAGCACGAAGGCCCAGCTGCGCAGGCATGGAGCGGTGACCGTCATCGGTACTCCCCCAGCCTGGTCAGGCGCGGCTGCCGCACCGGCGCGTCGTACGCGGCGGTCAGCTGGCGCGGCAGACCTTCCGGCCAGCCGGCCGAGGCATACAAGGCGGCCGAGAAGTACTCCACGGCCGCCTCGGGGTCCCCGTCGCGAACGGCGCCGGCCAGCTGCGTGATACCGGCGTTGTGGCCGCGGATCTCCGCCAGCTGACCGGCCGCCCACTGGTCGTACTGCTGCCGGCACGCCCCCAACTGCTGCTGACGCTGGCTTCGTCCACCATGAGGGCGGCGTCCTACACGAACCGCTTGCGGGGTCTGGAGGGCGAGCTTCGGGCCGAGGTCTTCGCTATCGCGGTCGGCCGCCGACTTCGACACCCCGAACAGCGGAGCGAGTTGGCGCATGGTGAGGTTCGTTCGCCCGTGCGCAGCCACCAGCAGCACCCGGTCTTCCAACGCCAGCTGCCACGGCCGGCCCGTACCCGGGGCGTCGATGCCATCCCGCCGCAGCTGCGCCACCAACTTGCCGAAGACACCCGGGCTCAGCCCGCTGAACGTGACTATCCAAGAAGGCTCCGACGCCGTGATCAACCCAGACACGACCAAGATCATCACATGCGACTGAATACCGAAGTGTGGGTGGCACTATGAGTTGCGGTGACCACGGCCTTCACCCTGCCTCGGCCCTCTGAACCCGGTGGACGGCTATCCGAGCCACGAACCGACCCCATCCCACGCGGCCTCCAGTTCGCGTGCGCACAGCGGGCCAAGTCGGGCCCGCACCACGCTGTGCGCGTCGAGCATCTCTTGCTTCCCGCCCATCTCGTCCAACTCGGCACCGATCTCCCGGGTCCGCCGGTCTTTCCCCCGCAGGGTCAGAAACCCCTGACCGCGGCCGATCGCACACAGCTCGTCCAGGAGCTGGCCGGTGCGGTCATCCTCGTCACCGACCGACGCCGCCTGCCGCAGCCGCGGTGTTGGCTCCGCACCCAGGCCGACTGCATCGACCACATGGCCCCCCGCCTTGCGCGCCTGAAGACGACGCCGGACGTGATCAGGGTAGGACGTTCCCGAAGCGCACGCCGTCGACTCTCGCGTGCCACAACGAAGATGCACGCAAAGACCACCAACGCGACGGCCAGGACGAGAACCAGAACCGGGATCATGTCGCCTCCCCTCTCGGCGTTGCTTGGCTGATGCGACCGTCCGATGTCGTACCCCACAGCTCGTCGGCGACCCCTCCCGCCGCTGATCTGCGCTCAACTGGCCAAGTCGAGACATGGGCCGCCCACGGCGACCTCTGCCCGCAAGGATTCGCGGGCCAACCACCCGTCGGTCCGGGGCGACGACCACTTCGGCACGATGCGCAACGAACTCGGGCGGCACCGCACGGCCGTCCGTGCGAAATCTGGCCGGTCGGGCGCAGGAAGTCGCAGCGCTCAAGGCCGCCTGAGCACACCGTCCCCGACACCTTCTCGGTTGGCCCCATGGCGCGGGAAGCAGCCGTCGGATGCGGCGTTGCCGACGATCACGGCTTCGTCCCTAAGGGCACAGGAGCAGATCTAGGTCTGCAACGATGAGCCTATGGTCGCGGGAGCGTGAGCGGGACACGAGCAGGATCTGGGATCGGAGTACCGGCTGCGCTATCGCTACACGGGACTGCGACTGCTGCTCGAGCGAGGCGGCCGGTACTACGTCGTACCCATCGGTTGGGAACCCCGGACCGACCCGGTCAACGTACTCCGCGAGAGCGACAGCATATGGATCGGACTGATGCCAAGAGCCCTGCGGGCAAAGTGAAACCTAGTGTGAGGCGCCGTGCTGCCTTGGCGGACAGCATCACTGCGAGCCCAAGGCCCCGCACTCGCCGCGTGCATGCTCCGCTGAGGAGCGGTGCGCTGTTCTGGGACTGGGCAACGACGAGTAGCACCGCGGCTGACGCCGGCAACCGGCCCGCGGCACGGTGAGGATAGGCCCCTCCTGGGCCACCAGTCCTAGGAGCCTGTTGCGGCTGGTGACCACCCGCCGTGGCGCGGGAGATGCCCCATTTGGCGGCCACATGCGCGACTGGGCGTCCCACGCAGACACGCGCGACCAGCAGCTGCCTGCTGAACGGTCAGCCGGGCCATACGGTGGGACACGAAGACCTCCGTGTGGTGCAGTCCTAGACAGCTCCACCACCCGGAGGTCTTCGACCCTGCATGGGGGTGGGACACCTGCGCCTCTGGGGGTTTGGATTCTAGAGAGCAAGGCCGCGAACGGGACGATCTGCCAAACATCCCGTTCGCGGCGCGCGATCTCTATTGACCATTTCGAAGGGCGGCATCGCCCGATGCTGAAGTGCGGGGCCGCCTCCTTCGGTGCTGGATTGGGCGGCTGTGCCGGGCACCGACCGGCGCGCTGATCAGGACTGGAGGGACGGCAGCAAGATGCCCTGGCACCACTGGCGGAAATCGGTGGCGGTGGCGGAGGCGGGGTCGCAGGGTTCGGCATCGTAGATTCCGTTGTTCTGCGCGTTGACCATGTCGGCCATGTCCTGGGCCAGCGCCGGGCTCGCGCCGCGCTGCACCATGCGGGCCTGGAAGTCCGCGAGCGGGACCTGCTGATAGCGCACCGTGCGGCCCAAGGTCTCGGAGATGATCTCGGCCATGGCGGCGGGGGTCAGGCTGTCGGGGCTGACCAGTGGAACGCGGGCCTGTCCGCTCCAGGCGGTGTCCAGCAGGAGCGCTGCCGCCGTGGCAGCCACGTCCCGGGTGGCGACGGTCAACAGCGGCTGGTCCGCGGCGTTCGCCATGGAGAACACCCCCTGCTCTGTGATCGTCTGGGCCTGACGGAGCAGGTTCTCCATGAAGAACGGCAGTGCCAGGGCCCGGTACTGCACGCCGGTGCTCGCGATCAGCTCGTCCATGTCGAGCGCGGCCGACAGGAGTCCGGCTTCGTCCTGGTAGCCGTGGCCCAGGGAGGTGACGTGCACCATCCGTACGCCCCGGCTCGCGGCCTCCTGGGCTACTGCCCGAGCGAAGTCCAGGTAGTAGCGCCTGGCGGGGCCGGCGTCACGGAATCCGGCCGGGGGCACGAGCCAGAACAGCCGCTCAGCGCCTTCCAGTGCCTTCGCGATCGTGTCCGCGTCGGCGTGGGAGCCCGCCACCACCTCAACCTGCGTGCGCACGTGCTCCGGGAGGCGGGAGGGGTCGCGGACGATCACCCGGACCGGCTCACCGCTGTCCACAACGCGGTCCAGGACTTGCCGGCCGATGTCACCGGTCGGCGTAGTAATGGTGATCATGAATTGCCTCCATGCGTGGTGGTAGACGGCGCACCCAAGGGCGCCGGGCAGGTGCTCTCGAGTGAACCCGGAGCAACGCTGCAGGTGAAGGACCAACCTGGTCGCGATTGATACCCTGGGGATATGAATGATCTGGAGGTACGGCAGCTCCGGTACTTCGTCGCGGTCGCGGAGGAACTGCACTTCGGGCGCGCCGCCGCCCGGCTGGGCATGGCGCAGCCCCCGCTGTCCCGCACGATCCGGGACCTGGAACAGCAGCTCGGTGTGACGCTGTTCGAGCGGACCACCCGGCATGTGAAGCTCACTGTCGCCGGGGAGGTTCTGCTGCGCGACGCCAGAACCGCCCTGGAGGCGATCACCGCCGCCGCCCACCGTGCTCGGCACGCAGGCAGCACCTCGCCCCGGCTGCGCATCGCACTCAAGGCCGACATCGACGGTGGCCTGCTGCCACAGATCCTGGACGCCTACAGCACCGACCCCGCCGCCCTGCCCCCCGAACTGATCCTCGGAGGGTTCGGCGATCAGCCCAAGGCACTGCGCGATGGCCTGGCCGACGTGGCACTCGTGCTCTGCCCCATGGACGACCGCGGGCTGGACAGCGAGCCGCTGATCACCGAGCCAGTCCTGGTCGCCATGGCCGCCACCGACCCGCTGGCCGCCAGGACCCAGCTGTGCCTGGCGGACCTGGCCGGCCGGAAACTCCCCAGCGGTGCGCCAGCCGAGGCCGGCCGCGCCGAGCCGCGCCAGCCCGGGGCGACAAGGCCGGCCTCCAACTTGTCGGAGATCTTCAACCTCGTCGAAACGGGCAGCATCGTGTTCTTCGCACCTGCCTCGGTCGCCCAACGCAACCCGCGACCTGGGGTCGCCTACCGGCCGGTCAGCGACCTACCGAACTGCACACTGGCCATCGCGTGGCCCCAGGACGCCCGCTCCCCGGCCGTTGCCGCCCTCGTACGCGTCGCATGCACGATCGCAGCCACCCACCGCACACAAGCAGAGCCCCAGATGCAGAGCACGACCGCCTGAGGTCCACCGCCACTAAGAGGTCGTTTTGTCCCGTTGTTTTATCCCGTGATGCGGGCTTGGTGTGGTGATGTCGGGTCGCGCCAGGAGATGGTGCTCTCGCCGGTGAGGCGGCGGGCCATCAGGTCGGTCATGGCGAGGTGGATCATGGCTTCGGACCTGCCAGGGAGGGATTCGTAGTCGCGGGCCAGGCGGCGGTGGAGCATGAGCCAGCCGTACGTTCGCTCGACCGTCCAGCGTTTCGGGATGGGAGTGAATCCCCTGGCTCCGGGAGCACGTTGGACGATTTCGAGGTCGATTCCGAGGGTGGCGGCATGCTCGACGAAGTGCTTGCGGTAGCCGCCGTCGACCCAGACCTTGCGGATGGTGGGATGGGCCGCGGCCACCCGGTCGAGGAGAGTCTGACCTGCGGTGGAGTCCTGGACGCTGGCTGCGGTGACCAGGACCGCCAGCAGGAGACCGGGGGTGTCCGTGATGACGCTCCGCTTGCGGCCCAGCCCTTGCCTGCCGGCGACGCCATAGGGGCCGAGGCCCCGCGCCCCACCGCCATCTTCGCCTGCGCGGACGTCGTGCCATGGGTGTCCTCCACGCCGTCTGCGAAGCCGGACTCGAAGTCCCCGACGACATCTCCATCGCCGACTACGACAACACCACCTTCGCCACACTCGGCCCCACCGCTTCCCCACCCAACTGACCCATCCCCCCGTCACCGTCATCTGCACCGGCCAGCGCGACGTGCCGGCTGCGCCATCCCATGATGGGGGTACCTCGCCCTCCGTCAGACTCGCCGGGCGTGGGAAGCGAGGCGATCGGCGAACGCGATGACGAGGTCGCGCAGTTCATGGGGGCGCTCGATGACGAACGGCCGGTCGAGGGTTGCGAGCACCCGAGGCAACCAGTCGAGCCGCTCCGCCCGTAGTTCGACGCGCAGCCAGCGCTCGGTCTCCGTGTCCTGGGCCGCCGCGGGCTCGGGGTGCTCCTCCAGGCTCGCGATGCCGGCGGGAAGGTGAGCACGGATCTGATCAACTGTCCCGTGGATCCGCAAGGTCACCTCATGCTGGTACTCGGCCGTGGCGAAGCCTGCCAACACGCGCTGCGCCGGATCGGGACCCACGGGCGCTTCGAAAGAGCCGGGCAGGGTGCGCACGTCTGCGATGCGGTCGAGCCGGAGGGTCCTGTCCTCGCCGATCCGGGCATCCACGCCCGTGACGTACCACCGGCCCGAATGGGCGACGATCCCGTGCGCGTGCAGCGTGCGTTCGCTGCGCCGTCCGTCGCGGTCGGCGTAGCGGATCGACAGCGGTCGGCGGTGGCGCACCGCGTCGGCGATGGCGAGCAGCACCGCAGCGTCCGGAGTCGCGAACTCGCCCGGCTGATCCGTGAAGGCGAGAGCCTCCAGGAGGGCGTCGAGCCGACGGGCGACGTGCCTGGGCAGCACCCGCCGGATCTTCGCCGATGCCGTCTCGTTCGCCGTGCGCTCCGTCGTGGACAGCCCTGCGCGGCGCCCGGCGACCAGGCCGAGCAGTACGGCCAGCGCCTCGTCGTCGCTGAGCATGAGCGGAGGCAGGCGGTACCCGGGGGCGAGCCGGTACCCGCCGTAGCGGCCGCGCACCGATTCCACGGGCACGTTCAGGTCGATCAGCTGGTCCACGTATCGCCGCACAGTGCGCCCTTCGACGCCGAGCCGGTCGGCCAGTTCCGCCACCGTCCGGGTGCCGCCCGACTGCAGCAGCTCCAGGAGTGTCAGCACGCGGCCGGTAGGGCGAGACATGGTCACAGTCTATGGTCTATACAGGACCGATTCTGTCCACTATTTCTCCTAGCCTGCCGAGTGCACGCCCTTCAGCACAGCCAAGGAGATCCCGTGGATTTCGTCTCCATCCGCATCATCACCAGCGACGTGGCCCGCCTCGTCGAGTTCTACGAGCGAGCCACAGGGGCGCGGGCGACGTGGGCCACCGCGGACTTCGCCGAGCTCGAGACCGCGGGCGCCACTCTCGCGATCGCCGGCACCCGCACCGTCCCGATGTTCGCCCCCGGCTCTGCCCGACCGGCGGACAACCACAGCGTGATCACCGAGTTCCTCGTCGACGACGTGGACCGCGTTCACCAGAACCTGACCGACTTCGTCACCGACTTCGTCAGCGGGCCCACCACGATGCCCTGGGGCAACCGGTCACTGCTGTTCCGCGACCCCGACGGCAACCTCGTCAACTTCTTCACCCCCGTCACCCCAGCGGCCATCGAGAAGTTCGCACGTTGATGCCAGGCACAGCCGCTCACGCGCCGCTGAGCCCCGAAGGATGACTGCGCTCGTGCCTGCGGATTGACGCCGGACGTCCCATCGCACACCCACCCCGAGGCCTTCGCTGAGCCGGACCACAGCGGACCGTGGCATCAGGAGCCGGGCTGACCAGGGCTCGCGGCGATCTCAGCGGTCCATGCTTTTGTCCAGTTCTTCAAGGTGTTCGGGCCTCATGGTGATCGTCGCGGCCGCCGCCGAATTCCGCACGGTTTCCGGCCGGGTCGCCCCGGAGACCGCAATGAGGGACGGGGACCGGGCGAGCAGCCAGCGAGGGCGATCTGTGCGGTGGTGGCGTCATAGTGCGCCGCCAGCTCTTCGAGCACGCGAGCGCGCCGTGGACTTGAGGTGGCCATGCCTCGCAGTGGGGAGTAGGCGAGGAAAGCGAGCCTGGGCCCACGTCTCGCCCGAGGTAATGATCACGGTCGCCTAGCCAGTACGCAAGCCCCTGTCGGCACCGGCGTCAGACCGACGTCCAGCACGTACACCCGCATGTTGTCCATCGGGCCGGTGACCGGGCCGGCACGAGGAGTGCAGCGACCGCCCGTCCTCCGCCGCTTGTGTGTTCCGGGTCGGTGCCCGGCTCAGTCCCTGTCGGCGTTGCCCGGAAGCCGAGCACGGCTTCCGGGCATCGCGTTCGTGCCGTCATCAGTTGCTACGGGTCAGCCTGAGAGTCACCATCTGGAAGGGTCGCAGCAGGAGTTCTACGGCGCCGTCGACCAACTCCGGGCTAGCCACGCTGGGCAGCGGCCGCTCCAGCAGGTCGGTCGCGGTGACTTCGGCCGCCGTGAAGTCCGGCCGCAGCCGCGTGGTCGCCCTCCCGCCCCGCGACTCGTACACCCGGACAATCACATCGCCGCTCTCGTCGTCCGCGAGCTTGACCGCGCTCACGACCACCGCGTCGTTGTCCAGGACGACCAGAGGCTCGACCGCTGCTGTGCCCGGCACGCGGCGCTCGGGGAGGTTGATGCCGTAGCCCTCGGCGACCGCGTCGCCGATCGAGGCCCCGGGCACCAGGGCGTGCCGGAAGCGGTGCACCCCCTGGTCGGTCTCCGGGTCGGGGAAGCGCGGCGCGCGCAGCAGCGAGACCCGCACAGTGGTGGTGGTCCCGCCGTCCTCGTTACGCACGGTGCGCGTCACGTCGTGCCCGTAGGTGGAGTCGTTGACCAGGGCGACCCCCCAGCCCGGCTCCTCGACGTGGACGAAACGGTGGTTGCACGCCTCGAATTTGGCCGCGTCCCAGCTGGTGTTGGTGTGGGTGGACCGGAAGACGTGTCCGAACTGAGTCTCGGAGGCGTATCGCTCGGCGTGCACGTCCAGCGGGAAGGCGGCCTTGAGGAACTTCTCCGTCTCCTGCCAGTCCACCTCCGTGTCGATGTCGAGGCGCTTGGCGCCCGGAGCCAAGGACAGCAGCTGGGTGACCGAGGAGGAGCCGAAGCGGCGCACCACGCGTACCGACGCGGTGCCGTCGCCGGCCGGGGCCATCTCCTCCAGGTCGGTCAGGTCGGTGACGGTGTTGCGGTAGAACTCGTCGACGTCCCAGGCATCCCACTGGTTGGGGAAGTCGGGGTGGAGCTGCAGCAGGTTGGCCGCCGTTCCTGGGGCCACGGCCTCGCGACGTGCGCTGAGGTCGAACGCGGAGACGACCAGGCCGCGCCCGTCGATCTCCACCCGGAGCAGGCCGTTGTCGAGGACGAATCCGCCGCCGTCGCGGGGAAGCGGTGCCGTGGCCGCAGCCGGGGCCACGGGGGCGGCGGCGCCGGCGGGCACGCCGGCACGGGTGTGCGGCGCAGCGTTGAAGACCAGTTCGCCGCCCGTGGCCGGGCCCGCGAGGGCACGCTGCGCGGCGTCGATGATGCCGAGCAGTTCCTCGGCGACGGCGGCGTACGTGGCGCGGGCCTCGCGGTGCACCCAGGCGATCGACGAGCCGGGCAGGATGTCGTGGAACTGGTGCAGCAGCACCGTCTTCCAGAGCCGGTCCAGCTGCTCGTAGGGGTAGCTGAAGCCGGTCCGCACGGCGGCGGTGGCCGCCCACAGTTCGGCCTCGCGCAGCAGGTGTTCGCTGCGCCGGTTGCCCTGCTTGGTCTGGGCCTGGCTGGTCAGCGTGGCACGGTGCAGTTCGAGGTAGAGCTCGCCCACCCACACCGGCGGGTCGGGGTACTCGGTCTCGGCCTTGGTGAAGAACTCGCGGGGCGTCTCCCAGTGGACCGTCGCAGAGCCGTCGAGGTCGCGCATCCGGGCGGCCTTGGCGATCATCTCGCGGGTGGTGCCGCCGCCCCCGTCTCCCCAGCCGGTCGGCGCGAGGGAGTGCCGGGCCCTGCCCTTCTCCTTGAAGTTCCGCGCGGCGTGCGCGATCTCGCTGCCCTTCATCGAGCAGTTGTAGGTGTCGACGGGCGGGAAGTGGGTGAAGATCCGCGTGCCGTCGATTCCTTCCCAGGTGAAGGTGTGGTGCGGGAACTTGTTGATGGTGCTCCAGGAGATCTTCTGGGTGAGCAGCCACTTCGACCCGGCGGCCTTGATGATCTGAGGGAGGCCGGCGGCGAAGCCGAAGGTGTCGGGCAGCCACGCCTCCTCGTTCTCGATGCCGAATTCCTCGAGGAAGAAGCGCTTGCCGTGAACGAACTGGCGGGCCATCGCCTCGGAGCCGGGCATGTTGGTGTCGGACTCCACCCACATGCCACCCGCCGGCACGAAGCGTCCCTCCGCGACGGCCTTCTTGACCTTCGCGTACACCTCGGGGCGGTGCTCCTTGATCCACGCGTACTGCTGGGCCTGGGACATGGTGTAGATGAAGTCGCCCTCGTCCTCGAGCAGGGCGGTCATGTTGGACGTGGTACGGGCGACCTTCCGCACGGTCTCGCGCAGCGGCCACAGCCAGGCGGAGTCGATGTGCGCGTGCCCGACCGCGCTGATGCGGTGCGCGGTGGGCCGGGCGGGTACGGCGAGGACGCCGGCCAGCCGCTCGCGGGCGGCGGCCGCGGTGCTGTTGACGTCCTGCAGGTCGATGGCGTCCAGGGCGCGGCTGATGGCGCGCAGGATGTCGTGGCGGCGGTCGGAGTCCTCGGGGAGCTCTGCCATGAGCTCGCCGAGCACCTCCAGGTCCTGCACCAGCTCCCAGACGGTCTCGTCGAGAACGGCCAGGTCCATGCGGGTCAGGGTGTACTGGGGGTCGTTGCCCGCGGTGTCCTTGTCGCCGAGCTGGGTCGGCAGGAAGGGGTGGTAGTCGAGCAGGACCGGGTTGGAGGCAGCCTCGATGTGGAGCAGCACCTGCTCACCGCCGCTGGCGGGGGAGGCGATCCGGACCCACTGGTTGCGGGGGTTGAGACCCTTCACCGGGGTGCCGTCGGGCCGGTAGACCAGGCCCTCGCACTGGAACCCGGGCATGTTCTCGTCGAAGCCGAGGTCCAGGACCACCTCGACGGTCCGCCCGGCCCACGCCTCTGGCACGGTGCCTGAGACACGGAACCAGCTGGTGCCCCAGGGGGCGCCCCAGCGATCGCCGACGGCGATCGGCTCTGCGGGGGCGGTCAGGCCCTCGGCAACGGGTACCGGCTCTCCCGGGGCGGTCCACACGGCGACCTCGAGCGGTGTCGAGTCCGGGTAGAGGGCGGGACGGATGCGTTCGTCGAGGACGCGCTTGAGGCGGGCTTCGACCAGCTTGCGGTCGTCGTGCATTGGGATGGCTCCTGTGCGGGTGGTGCGGAAGGAGTGACGTCAGGTAGGAGTGCCGCGGGTCAGTGCACCTGGTCGGGCCGGACGACTTCGGTGATGCCGCGTGCGGCAAGGTGGGCGGCGTCGTCTGCGCGGGAGGCGAGCACGGCGGCGGGGCGGACACCGTCGGCGGTGAGTCGGACGAACGCCTCGTAGAACGCGCCTCCGGGCGCGCACACGGAGCGGTCGGGGGCCGCATCGTCGTCGCCGACGTTGACGGCGAGCGCGGTGGTCCGGGGGGCGGGCCGGCGCGGTTCGGCGCGGCGCTCCCCCACGATCCTCCGGATGGCCTCGCCGGCCGGCTTGACCTTGCCCTCGTTGGTCAGCAGGCCGAGGGAGTACTCGAGTTCGGGGAAGTCGGCGAGGTCTCGGGAGACATCGTGCGAGCACCACCAGGTGATGCCCCATACGTCTTCGCAGTCCAGGGCGTTCGCGACGGTGGCCTCGGTGAAGTCGGCGGCGTGTTCGGCGGGTATCAGGGGTGCGGGCGCGCCGACCTCCTGGAGCCAGACCGGGCGGTGCGGGTCGCCGGCCCATGCCTTGGACAGCTCGATGAGGTAGGCGGCGTGGTGTTCGGTGGCCGTTCCGGTGCGGCCGTGCCGCTGGGCCGTGCCGTTGAAGACCCATGAGTGCACTGCGGTCATCGCCCCCAGGTTCGCCGCGTGCGCGGGGGTGAAGGGGTGCCCGTCCAGGTACCAGGCGGCGTCGTAGGCGGCGTGCAGGTGCTGCCTGCCGGGGGCGGCGTCCTCGCATGCGGCGAGCACGGTCCGCAGCCAGGCGGCGGCCTGGGCCGGGGTGATCGGGTCGGGGTCCGGATGGGGCGGCCCGGAGAATTGGTTGATCTCGTTGCCGATGGTCATGCCGATGAAGTTGGGCAGGCTGTCCAGGGCGGCGGCCAGCGTGCTCAGGTAGGCGGTCTGGCCGGCGACGACGTCGGGGTCGGTGAAAATGTTGCGCCGGTGCCAGGTCTGGGTCCAGGAGGGCAGGAAGTCGAAGCTGGACAGGTGCCCCTGCAGTCCGTCCACGTTGACGTCGAGGCCGCGTTCGCCGGCGGCCTCGGCGAGCGCGACGAGCTGCTCGACGGCCCGGGGCCGGATCAGGGAGCGGTTGGGCTGGAAGACCGGCCACAGCGGGAAGACCCGGACGTGGTCCAGGCCGAGGTCCGCGATCGCGTCGAGGTCCCTGCGCACGGCATCGAGGTCGAAGTCGAGCCAGTGGTGGAACCAGCCCTGGCTGGGCGTGTAGTTGGCGCCGAAGCGCGGTCCTTGGGCGGGCATCGGGTGTCCTGACTCTCGTGGGGCCCTGTTCCGCCGGGGGCGGAGCAGTGGGATGGGGCGGTGCCGGTGTGCTGGGCGGGGTCGTACGGTCAGCCCTTGACGGCTCCCTCCCCGACGCCGCGGAAGAAGTACCGCTGCAGGGCGCCGAAGAGCACGATCAGGGGGGCCACCGCGATGATGGTCCCGGCGGCCACCAGGCGTTCGTCGTTGGCGAAGGTGCCGTGCAGGTAGTTCAGGCCGACCGTCAGGGTGTACTTCGAGGGGTCGCTCAGCACCACCAGGGGCCACAGGAAGTCGTCCCAGGCGCCCATGAAGGCGAAGATCGCCACGACGGCCAGGGTGCCCCGCGCGGATGGCAGGGCGATGCTCCAGAAGCGTTGCCAGACGTTGGCGCCGTCCATGTATGCGGCTTCCTCCACCTCGTTGGGCAGGTTGCGGAAGGCGTTGCGCATCAGCAACACGTTCAGCGCGCCGACGGAGCCGGGGAGCAATACGCCGATCAAGGTGTTGTTCAGGCCGAGGTCGCGTACGAAGGTGAACTGGGCGATGATCAGGCCCTCCACGGGCACCAGCATCGCCAGCACGAACGCCAGGAGGACCGCGCGCCGTCCGCGGTGCTGAAGCCGGGCCAGGGCGTAACCCGCGAGCGCCGCGCCGACGCAGTTGGTGACGACGCTGGACACCGCCACGGTCAGTGAGTTGAGCGCGTAGTCCCACACCGGGATGGTCTCGGAGACGCGCCCGAAGTTGTGCAGGGTGGGCTGCTGCGGCAGGAACGAAGGGGGCGTACTGAAGATGTCCTCGTGCGGGCCCTTCAGCGACGTCGACAGCTGCCACAGGAACGGTCCCACGCTGATGGCGAGGACGGCGAGCAGCAGCAGGTAGCGCAGTACGAGCTCGGGGACCCGCACGCGGCGGCCGTCGGCGTCCAGCACTCCGCGTCGCGGCCGGCGACCGGCGGCCGGCGTGGTGGCGGGAGCGTTGGGGGTGTCGGTGGCGCTGGTCACGCGTCCTCCTTCCGGTCGGCGCGCAGGGTCAGCAGCATCAGCGCGACCACCACCACGAAGATGACGACGGAGATGGCCGAGGAGTACCCGACCCGCCCGGTCAGTCCGGTGCCGGTGCGCTGGACGAGCATCACCAGCGTGGTGTCCTCGCCTGCGGGGCCGCCGTTCGGCCCGGCGAGGACGTAGACCTCGGTGAAGACCTTGAAGGCGGAGACCGCGGAGAGTGCCGCGACCAGCACCATCGTGGAGCGGACGGCCGGAACGGTGACGGTGAGGAAGCGGCGCAGGGCTCCCGCGCCGTCGACCGCGGCCGCCTCGTGCAGCTCGCGCGGGACGTCGGCGAGCGCCGCCAAGTAGATGATCATGTAGTAGCCCAGACCCTTCCAGATCGTCAGGGCCATGGCGCTCAGCAGCAGGGTCCACTGCTCGCCCAGGAAGTTGACCGGGCTCCCGCCCACCGCCGTGACGATGGAGTTGAGCAGGCCGCGGTCGTCGAGCAGCCACACCCAGATCAGGCCGACCACGACCACCGAGGCGACGACAGGCGTGTAGAAGGCGGCGCGAAAGAAGGCGATACCGGGGATGCGGCGCTGTACGAGCAGGGCCAGCAGCAGCGGCAGGACCACCAGCGCCGGGACCACGCCCGCCACGTACAGGGAGCTGTTGCGCAGCCCGATCCAGAACGCGTCGTCGTGGACCAGGGCCCGGTAGTTCTCGAACCCGACGAAGCTGCCGCCGACGAGCGTCCGGCGGTCGGTCAGCGAGTTGTACAAGGTGCTGCAGAACGGCCAGAGGCTGAACGCGCACACCACGATCAGGCCCGGCGCGGCGAACAGCCACGGACTCCACCAGCGGTGGCGGCGGATCCCGCGGGGGCGCGGCCGGCCGGAGCCGGAGCTCCGGACGGCCGTTGCCCGCGGACCGCCGGCGATCGTGCCAGGGGCGGTCGAGGACGTCATGGCGTATCCCGGTCAGCTCTGGGCGAGGAGCTGGTTGGCTTCCTTGACAGCGTTGTCAAGCGCTTCCTTGGGGCTCTCCTTGCCCTGCAGCGCCTTGGCCACCTGGTTGCCGAGGGCGGTCTTCATCTGGTCGCTGAACTGCACCGGGGTGTAGTTCACGGCGTTGGCGAGGGAGCTGGCCGCCGCGATCCGCACCCGGGTCTCGTCCGTGCCGTCCTCCTTCGTGAAGTACGGGTCCTTCAGAGCTCCGGCCGTGCTCGGGAAGATCGCGACCTGCTTGGCGAAGGCCATCTGCCGTGTGTTGTCGGTGACGAAGTGGGCGAAGGCGATGGCGGCAGCCTTCTGCTTGGCCTTGGAGTTCACCATCATGCTCTGCACGTAGACGTTGACCTTGCCGGTGTTGGTTATCTGGTCGGTGATCCCGATGTTCTTGTAGAGCGTCGGCGCCTGTGTCTTGAAGTTCTTGAGGTCCAGCGCGCTACCGGGGTTCATGGCGACCGCGCCGGTGAGGAACTTGTGGCCGGCCGACTCGGGGGTGGCGGTCAGAGCCTGCGGGTCCAGTGCGTGCGCGTCGTACAGCTTCTTGTAGTGCGTGAGCAGTTCAACGCCCTTGGCGTCGTTGAAGGTGAACGCGGTGCCGTCCTTGTTGACCAGCTGGGCCCCGTAACGGCCGAAGTCCTCGATGGTGGGCACGTTGGACAGGGTGGCCACCTTGCCCTTGCTGTTCTCGGAGATGGCAAGGGCGTCGGCGAACAGGTCGTCGTAGGTCTTCGGCGGCTTCTCCGGATCCAGCCCGGCCTCCTTGAACAGCGCCTTGTTGTAGAACAGCGGACCGGTGTTGAGATACCACGGGAAGGCGTAGGTGCCCTCCAGGCCCGGGACTACGTCGGCGGACCAGGCACCGGGAAGGTACTCGGACTTGTACTCCGCCGCGTCCTTGTCGAGGTCCAGGGCCAGACCGGCCTTGGCGAGCGGCGCCAGCAAGTCGGGGGTGACGTTGACGACGTCGGGGAGGGTCCCACCGGACGCGTCGGCACTGAGCTTCTCCGCATAGCCGTCGGCCGGCTGGTCGACCCACTTGACGTGAGTGCCCGGGTACTTCTTCTCGAAGTCGGCGATGACGCCGTCGAAGTAGCCCGCGAAGTTGGCCTTCAGGTTCCAGGTCTGGAAGGTGATCGTGCCCGTCACCTTGCCTGACGAGTCGGTGGACGCATCTCCCCCGCCGCTCCCGCAGGCGGCGAGGGAGAACGTCGCGGCGGCGACGACGGCGGTGGCTACCGCCTTGTAGGAGGAACGCACGGTGGACGGCTCCTTTGCTCGGACCTTGCGCGTGGATGACGCCCCGGGGCTGGGCCGGCCGGGTGCGCACGTGGAGGAGACCATTCCAGCCGTCGCGGGGAAAGTCAACGAATTCCCTGAAGGTTTCTTCCTGGTCGATGCATATAAGCAGGTCAGAGCGAGTGTGAGAGGCGTCTTGCGCTCGCAACTAATGCGCTTTAGGGCAAGTTCGCTGAAGCGCTTTAGTTCCGTCCGTCCACCCTGGTCGGAGAAACATGCGCGGGGCCGTACGATGTGTGCTCACATGCACGGAAGGGGACCACTCGCGGTGGCAGACGAGCAGCAGGCCAGAGGCGGGGCCGATGCGCCGGGGCACGGCCGTCCGGCCGGGCGCCGCCGTCCCACGATCAAGAACATCGCCCAGCGGGCGGGGGTGTCCGAGAGCGCTGCTTCGTTCGCGCTCAACGGCCGTCCCGGCGTCTCCGAGGCAACGCGCGACCGTGTGCGCCGCGTCGCCGAGCAGCTCGGCTGGCGACCCAGCGCCGCGGCACGGGCCCTGTCCGGCGAAGGGGCGGCGACGGTGGGCCTCGTACTGGCCCGGCCCGCCGAGACCCTGGGCGTCGACTCGTTCTTCCTGCAACTGGTCTCGGGCATCCAGGAGGTGCTGGCCCCGCGTCATCTGGGCCTGCTGCTCCAGGTAGTGGAGGACACCGAAGCCGAGTGCGGTGTCTACCGTCGCTGGTGGGCCGAGCACCGCGTCGACGGGGTACTGGTCGTCGACCCGCGCACTGACGATCCGCGCCCAGCCCTGCTCGATGAACTCGGCCTCCCCGGCGTGGTGATCGGCGCCCTTCCCGAGTCCGACCCCGGTGCGCACCGCCGTCTGTCACAGGTGCGGGTCGAGGACGCGCAGGCCATGGCCGCCGTGGTCGGCCGTCTGCACGCCCTTGGCCACCGGCGCATCGCCCATGTCGCGGGTCTTCCGACCCTGGCTCACACCGCTCGCCGCATCGAGTCGCTCACGAAGGAGGCGGCCCGGCAAGGGCTGGATGCGGCACGGTCCGTGGTGACGGACTACTCTGACGCAGAGGGCGCCGCCGCCACACGCCGGATGCTACAGGAGCCCGATCCGCCTACGGCGATCATCTATGACAACGACGTGATGGCGGCAGCGGGCTGGGGGGCGGCTGTCGGCCTGGGCCGTGACGTGCCCGACGACGTCTCCATCGTCTCCTGGGAGGACTCGGCTGTGTGCCGCCTGGTCCAGCCATGGCTGACCGCACTGTCCCGCGACGCGGTGGCCTTCGGCCGGACCGCGGCCGAGGAACTGACCGCCCTCCTCGACGGCGGCGTGGCCCGCGATGTGACTCTGCCGCTCCCCCAGCTCATCGAACGCGGCAGCACCGCCGCACCGTCCGGCACCTAAGCAAGGGGGCGTCCGCAACTTGACTCCCTTGCGCAGCCGGCCCGGGACGCGGGCGGGTGCCCCTACGGCGCAGTGGCTTTTTGACCGGAGAACAGCCAGGTCAACGTGACCGCGCGGACCAGTTCGAAGGGGGGCCCAGAATGCAGTCTCGCACGTGTCAAGGACTCATCGGGGGTCCCGCACGGCTCACCCGGATGAAGGTGAGGCCCAGTGCTTTGCGCTCCATGCTGGCTGCGTACAGCGGGGTCTCGAGCTGGTTGTGGGCGACGACTGCGATCTGGCGTTGGGCGGCCACATCTGAAAGTTCAGGTCCTGCTGGGTGAGCATGCCAGGTCTGGCCGGTGCTGCCGCAGGTGGCGAGGGTGAGCTGGGTGCCGTTGGTGGCGCTGGCCGACGGGTCGGCCAGGCACCTGGTGTTCTCGGCGTTGCTGACCAGGGTGCCGTTGGTGGTGACCTTCCACTTCTGGGTCGCATCGGTGTTGCAGGTGTCGATAACGATCAGCGCGCCGGCGGCGGTGGAGTTGGCGTTGGTGTCCAGGCGCAGGCCGAGGACCTTGACGGTGCTGTCGGTTCCGATGGTCCATTTCTGGGCCGTGGAGGTGCTGCTGCAGGTGTCGATCTGGACCGTTCCGGGGGTGGTGGCGCCGCCGGTGTCGTCGATGCATTTGGTGCCGCCGCCGGTGAGGGTGAAGCCGGTGACGAGGGGACCGGTGACGCTGGCCTTCCAGCCCATGGTGTTGCCCGCGTTCCTGTTGGGTGTGTACCCGGTGTCGAGGTAGCTGGGGGTCTGGGTGGCGGTACCGGTGGCGGGATTGCTGGTCGGGGTGACGCCAGCATGCTTGGGCAGCGTCGCGGCGACGGTTCCGTCCGTACCGGGGTGTGCCGTGGTCTGGGTGGTGTCGGCGAGGGCGTTGCCGGTGGTGTCGTGGTTGACGGCACCGGTGCGGTCGCCGAGGAGGTCGTAGGTGTAGGTCTGCCAATAGGGAGCAGGACCACCGACGGTGGTGGTCTTGACGGGTGGTCTGGACTGCTGCGGTGGTCAGCCTCCGACGCTGCCGACGGCCGCGTGCTGGGGTTGGTGATGCCTGCGGTGTCGGTCCAGGCGGCGGTCGGCCGCTGGAAGGAGTCGTAGGTGAAGCACTGGGCACTGAGCGACACAGGCCGCGCAGGTACAGACTCCACCGTTCAAGGGCGGTCCCATCGATGCAGCCCGTTTTCGGCAACGGATGTACCGAAAGTAAGGGTATGCCTGCCTTATGGTGATCTGAGGGGTCGCGCACACAAGCCGTGACGCACACCGGAAGCTCTGGAGGTGCAAGCGGTGAGGCGATGGCGGGCTCTGATCATCCTCGGTACCGCCCAGTTCCTGATGGTGCTCGACACCTCGGTCATGAACGTCTCGATCAGCCAGTTGGTAGAGGACTTCAACACCGAAGTCACCTCGATTCAGGCCGTCATCACCCTCTACACCCTGGTCATGGCAGCCCTCATGATCACAGGTGGGAAAGTCGGGGACATGCTCGGACGCCGCAAGGTGTTCGGCATCGGACTGATCGTGTACGCCACGGGCTCCGCCCTCACCGCTGTGGCCCCGGTCCTATGGGTGCTCACCGTCGGCTGGTCCGTGATCGAAGGACTCGGCGCGGCGCTGGTCCTCCCGGCGCTTGCCGCCCTCGTGGCCGGAACCTACCAGGGCCGGGACCGGGCCGTCGCCTACGGGGTCGTCGGCGGCCTGGCCGGAGCCGGCATCGCAGTCGGGCCTTTGGTCGGTGGTTGGGTCACCACCTACCTGACCTGGCGTCTGGTCTTCGCTGCCGAGGTCGTGCTGGTGGTGGCCATCCTCTTGGGCATGCGCTGGATCGAGGATCAACCCCACCGCGGCTCCAGACCGCATCTCGACAAGGTCGGGGCCGTGCTGTCCGCCGTCGGCCTGGCCCTGGTGGTACTGGGTGTCCTGCAAAGCAGCAACTGGGGCTGGCTGCGGCCCCGCAACTCCCCCGTGACCGTCTTCGGCTTCTCCCTCACCTTCTTCGTCATCGCTGCAGGCGCCGTCGTGCTGTGGTTCTTCCGGTTGTGGGAGCGACGGCAGGAGGCTCAAGAGCATGAGCCCCTCGTACGCTTCTCGCTGTTCGGCGTGCCCACTCTGCGGGCCGGCCTTGCCGCGTTGCTCAGTCAGAACCTCATCCTGCTGGGCCTGTTCTTCGTCATCCCTTTGTACCTCCAGATCGTGCAGGGCCTCAGTGCCTTCGAGACCGGGCTGCGGCTACTACCTGTGTCGATCAGCATGCTCGTGGTCTCCATGAGCGGCCCCCTGCTCGGCCGTTTCGCCTCGCCCCGCACAGTGGTCCGTACGGCCCTGCTGATTCTCATCGCAGCGATTCTCGGGCTGCTGGCCGTCATCACTCCGTCCCTCAACGATCTTTCGTTCGCCTGGGCGATGGCCTTGCTGGGCACGGGTATGGGCCTGCTCGCCTCCCAGCTCGGCAACGTCGTCCAATCCAGCGTCGGCGAGTCGGAACGCAGCGAGGTCGGCGGTCTCCAGTACACCGCTCAAAACCTGGGATCCTCCCTGGGAACCGCCCTCATCGGCTCGCTTCTCATCGGAGCACTCGTGCACGTGTTCACAACCCGGATCGAAGACAACCCGCAGATCTCCAGCGCAGCACGTCAACAGGTCGGCATCACCATCGAGGCGGGCGTCAGCTTCGTCGGCACCAACCAGGTACGAGCCGCGGCAGAGCGCACAGGCCTGCCCAAGCCCGAGACCGACGCCCTCGTGGCCGAGTACGCCGAGGCACAGCTCGGCAGCCTCAAAGCCGCCGTCCTCGCCACCGCCGGCATCGCGCTCGCCAGTTTCCCGTCCACCCGGCACCTGCCGACAGACCGGCTCCGCAAGCCCTCGCCCAGCTGAGGGCTTCGATCCAGGACGGATCACAACAAGAGCCCCGGCCTGGCCACGCCCGCTCGATCCTTGCTGATGGCCTCATGTCGCGGGACGATCCCGCACGGCTGGCCCTGCTTCACCCTGCTGCGGCACCGGCCCCAGCCGTCGGCGCAGGGCGATGACACAGCACATGATGCCTCACGGGGAGAAGAGGGGATGGTTCTGCCGCGGGGAGGCGGTTCAGCGGGCAAGGGCGAGGACGCCGAGAGCGCTGCCTTGTTCGTCGACGACAGGCAGGGCATCGAGCCGGCGGTAGCGCATGGCGTGCTCGGCTTCGGCCATCGTGGTCACGGGCGAGGTGAACGGCCCGCGGTCGCCGAGGATGTCGCGCAGCTGGACCCGGTCGGTGTAGGCGGAGCTGTCACGAACGGCGGTGAGCTGGGCCTGGGTGACCAGTCCGGTGCACAGGCCGTCGTTGTCGCAGATGAGCAGGTGCCCGACGCGGGCACTGGCCATGACGGACAGGGCCACCTCGACGGTCATGTCGTCACAGACCTGCGGTCCGGCGGTGTCCATGGCGTCGGCCACCGTCTTGTGCACGGGGGTGGCACTCGCCGAGCCGGGCTGCATCTGGACCAGCGTCAAAAGGTGCCTCCTGCAGAGATGGGTCAGTTTCCTGATCACGTGGTGCTCAGGCCGCCGCGTCAAAGGCGGACTGCCGCACGCTCACGCGGCGGGCACCCGAAGCGGGACTGCGTCGACCGCGGGAGGCCGCACTGCGCTTGCGCCGCTCGGGCGCCGGCGCGGTGATGGTGACGGGGATGCCGGAGGGGGTCTGGGCGCCGGTGATCCGGTTGAGGGCTTCATCGCCGGAGCGGACCTGGGTGGTCTGGGGCACGATGCCGGCGGCGGCCATGAGGCGGGTCATGTCGCGGCGCTGGTTGGGGGTGACCAGGGTGACGACGCTGCCGGACTCGCCCGCGCGGGCCGTACGGCCGCCGCGGTGGAGGTAGTCCTTGTGGTCGGTGGGCGGGTCCACGTTGACGACGAGGTCGAGGTTGTCGACGTGGATGCCGCGGGCCGCGACGTTCGTGGCGACCAGCACGGTGACGTGCCCGGTCTTGAACTGGGCGAGGGTGCGGGTGCGCTGCGGCTGTGACTTCCCGCCGTGCAGGGCGGCCGCCCGTACTCCGCTGTTGAGGAGGTCCTGGGTGAGTCGGTCCACGGCGTGCTTGGTGTCCAGGAACATGATCACCCGGCCCTCGCGCGCCGCGATCTCCGTCGTCATCCGGTGCTTGTCGGTGCCGTGCACGTGCAGGACGTGGTGTTCCATCGTGGTGACCGCGCCGGCGGACGGGTCGACGGAGTGGACGACGGGGTCGGTGAGGTAGCGGCGGACCAGGAGGTCGACGTTGCGGTCCAAGGTCGCGGAGAACAGCATGCGCTGGCCCTCGGGGCGTACCTGGTCCAGGAGTGCGGTGACCTGCGGCATGAAGCCCATGTCGGCCATCTGATCGGCCTCGTCGAGGACGGTGATCGCGACCTGGTTCAGCCGGCAGTCGCCGCGGTCGATGAGGTCCTTGAGCCGTCCGGGGGTGGCCACGACGACTTCGGTGCCACCCCGCAGCACGCCCGCCTGCTTGCCGATCGGCATCCCGCCGACGACGGTGGCCAGGCTCAGCTTCACCGCTCTGGCGTAGGGGGTGAGGGCATCGGTCACCTGCTGAGCGAGTTCCCGGGTGGGGACCAGGATCAGGGCCAGCGGCTGGCGGGGTTCGGCGCGCTGTCCGGCCGTTCGGGCCAGTAGGGCCAGGCCGAATGCGAGGGTCTTGCCGGAGCCGGTCCGGCCGCGGCCCAGGACGTCGCGGCCCGCGAGGGTGTTCGGCAGGGTCGCGCCCTGGATCGGGAACGGCACCGCCACACCCTGCGCGGTGAGCGCGGCCAGCAGCTCCCGGGGCATGTCGAGGTCGGCGAACGCCTCGACGGCGAGCAGTGCGGGGGTGATCGTTTTCGGCAGGGCGAACTCGCCCTGGACGGCTGCGGGCCGGCGGCCGTAGCCGCCCGAGCGGCTCGGACCCCCGGAACGGCTCGGGGCGGACGGACCGAAGCGGCTGCCCCGAACCGAACCGGCGGCGGAACCGAAAGCGGGGCCGCCGGTGCGGCGGCGGGTGCGGGAGGAGCGGTCGTTCGTACGCGTGGGGTTCATTCAGAACCTTCCTTGATACGGCACGTATCAAGGAATTCCCGCAGCGGGAGAGCAGCGCGGGGAATCACAAGAACGGGCCTAAATGGAATGCGAAAGCGCATCTGGCCTGCGGTAGCTCCAGTGCGGGGTGCAGGCGATGAAATGGTGACTTCCACGTGGGCGTGAACCCAGTACGTCGACGGGTGCAGCTCCGAAGAGGTCCGCATCGGCGGGCGGGGGTTGTCCCACAGGTGACACCACTGTGGGACATGCCCGCGACTGGTGCCCGCACCCCGAGGGGTTCGGGCATCAGCTACAAAACGGGCGCCGGCGTCAGGCGGGAACGATGTTCTCGGCCGTCGGGCCCTTTGGGCTCTGCGCGATGTCGTAGGTGACCTTCTGGCCTTCGCGCAGCTCGCCAATGCCCTGAGCGGCGATGTTCGAGAAGTGGGCGAACACGTCAGCGCCGCCACTGTCCTGCTCGATGAAGCCGAAACCCTTTGCCGCGTTGAACCACTTCACGGTGCCAGACGCCATGCCAAATCTCCTTTGGGGCAGTACACCAGCATCCGCACTGTACGGACACCGTGTCGCCGCGATGACGCCCCGCCCGGAAAATAACCGGTATATAAAAACGCCTCCAGTGGCTGAAAATACTCACGGAGGTGCTTGAAGTTTTGGGAACCGCGACTGCAACTGAGGTCGACAGTAGCATGCCGTATCGGCCCGCGTACGCTGAATAACTTCACTCTGTTCATTGCGGGTAAAACTCTCCCCGCGCTACGCGCTAAATCCTCGCTTCGCGGTCATAGATACTGGCCTGCCGGGAGCGCGAAGTTAAGGAAGATGGTTGCCCTTCGCCACTCGAGGTCTTGCCTGCCGTGCCCCCGATCACGCCCCGACCTCGGGTGGCTGAGCACGGGAGGAGGGGCTGGGCCTCGCCGAGGCAGTCATGTGACTGCCAGGACGATGGCCGTGTAGTGCGCGGTGAAGGCGGCGATGGTAAGGGCGTGGAAGACCTCGTGGAAGCCGAACCAGGCCGGTGAAGGGTCAGGGCGCTTGAGTCCGTACACGACGGCGCCCGCGGTGTAGAGCAGGCCACCGGCGATGACGAGTACGACCACCGCGGTGCCGCCGGTGCGCGCGAAGTCGGGCAGGTAGAAGACGGCCACCCAGCCCAGCACGAGGTAGCACGGGGTGTACAGCCACCGGGGAGCCCCGATCCACAGCATGCGGAAGGCGATGCCGGCCAAGGCGCCTGCCCACACCACGGCCAGCAGCACCAGTTGCTGGGCTGCGGGCAGCAGCAGTACCGCCAACGGGGTGTACGTGCCGGCGATGATCAGGAAGATGTTCGCATGGTCCAGCCGGCGCAGGACCGCCTCCCCACGGGGCCCCCAGGTTCCGCGGTGGTAGACCGCGCTGGTAGCGAACAGCAGGCAGGCCGACAGCGCGTACACCGAGCAGGCCGCAACTGCCGCGGCCGACCGCGAAACGGCGATCAGGACGATGCCGCCGACCAGAGCGAGGGGGAACACGCCGGCGTGCAGCCAGCCGCGCATCCTCGGCTTCAGCGCAGCCGCCGCGCGCTCCACCCCGCCTTCAAGGCCGGCGGCGCTCTGCCCGGCAGTCAGCCGGCCGGTTGCGCCAACAGGCGCATCAACCACCGGGATGTGGAGGACTTCTGGCGTGGCGCCGGGGCGAGGCTGGGACTCCCGCCCGTGTGCCGGCGGCTGAGTATCTTCGGCGATCATGCACTCACATTCTGAAGTCGGCGGAAGAATGCGCGGCCCGGCACGTCGCCCCGGACTGCGGGGTCAGCGGCCCAGGGCGGCTTCGCCAGGCACCCTGGGGCGGGCACATCGAAGGCATCAAGGCCTTGATGACCTGGAACGAATCTATTTGCGGGTCAGGTGTCGGGCCGGGATGCGGCGCGGCGGTATTCGGCGTTGATGCGCTGCGCCTCTGCGAGCTGGTCTTCGAGAATGACGATGCGGCAGGCGGCCTCGATGGGCATCCCCTGGTCGACAAGTTCCCGGGCGCGGGCCGCGATGCGCAACTGGTAGCGGGAGTAGCGGCGATGGCCGCCCTCGGAGCGGAGCGGGGTGATCAGGCGGGCCTCGCCGATGGCGCGCAGGAAACC
>NZ_JBEXSX010000057.1:0-65061 GCF_040613835.1 Streptomyces sp. NPDC006207
TGGACGTCGGGCATGGCGTAGGAGGCGCCGACGATGCCCGGCAGCGTCGCCACGTTGACGACCTGCTCCAGGGCCTTCTCGGCATGGCCGATCCCGCCGTTCGTACGGTCAACCGTCCCCCCGTGCCGTCTCCTCGGCAGCCTGCGGCGCGACGGTCAGCCGAGCCGCAGCACCGAGGTCAGGACCTTGTCCAGGGTCGCCGCGGGGTCCTCCACGGCCTCGCGGCTCCGCCAGGCGACGAAGCCGTCCGGGCGGACCAGGATCGCGCCGCTCGGCGTCATGCCGTGCACCGCGGTCCAGTCCGTGCCCGCCTCGGGCACCAGGTCGGCCTGCGTGGACTCGCCGAGCCGGTACGCCTGCAGCGGCACCCCGAGGCGCTCCGCGACCGTGCGGGCCGCGTCGTGCCAGGCCGTGCCCTTCGGCCCGTCGCCGGTGAGCAGCACCATGGAGCGCTCGTACAGGTCCAGCGTGGAGCGGCGCTCGCCGTCCCGGGTGGTCACCCACACGTGCGGGGAACGGCCACCGGGTTCGGCGACCGGCCGGAAGTCCTCGGGGACGACCGGCCGCCCCGGGTCCGCGCCCAGGAACGCGCCCTCGGGGTAGCGGTAGCCCAGCGCGACCACCAGGACCCCCTTCTGGGGCCCGCCGCCGGCCGGCGGCGCGTAGCCCGGGTGGGCGTGCTCGGCGGAACGGGCGGAGGCCCGCTCGCTGGTGGCCACGGCGACCGGGCGGCGCTCGGCCTCGTACGTCTCCAGCAGCTCCGGCCCGGCCCAGCCCCCGGTCACCGCGGCGAGCTTCCACGCCAGGTTGTGGGCGTCCTGGATGCCGGTGTTGGAGCCGAAGGCGCCGGTGGGGGACATCTCGTGGCACGAGTCGCCGGCGAGCAGCACCCGCCCGCGCCCGTAGGAGTCCGCGACCCGCTCCGCGGCCCGCCAGGGGGCCCGGCCGGTGATCTCGATCTCCAGGTCCGGCACGCCCACCGCGGTGCGGATGTGCGCGGCCAGCCGCTGGTCGGTGAAGTCCTCCGGCGACTCGCCCCGCTCGGGGTGCCAGGGCGCGTGGAAGACCCAGTTCTCCTGGTTGTCGACCGGCAGCAGCACGCCGTCGGCGTCCGGATTGGTCAGGTAGCACGCGATGAAGTAGCGGTCGCCCACCGCGTCGGCCAGCCGCTTGGCGCGGAAGGTCGCGCTGATGTTGGCGAAGAGGTCGCCGCGTCCGGTGTGACCGATGCCCAGGGCGCTGCGCACCGGGCTGCGCGGACCGTCGGCCGCGACGAGGTAGTCGGTCCTGACGGTGCTGCGGTCGCCGGTCTCCCGGTCCATCAGCTCGCAGGTGACGCCGTCCTCGTCCTGGGTGAACGACACCAGCTCGGTGCTGAAGCGCAGGTCGCCGCCGAGCGTGCGGGCGTAGTCCAGGAGCACCGGCTCCAGGTCGTTCTGGCTGCACAGGCACCAGCCGCTGGGGCTGATGCCGGACAGCCGGCCGCCCGGGTCGATCTCCCGGAACAGCCATTCGGCGTTGTCGGAGGTCAGCGAGTCGGCCTGCAGGATGCCGTGGTTGTCGGCGAGTACGGAGGCGGCCTGCCGGATCAGCGGCTCGGCCCCGGCCGTACGGAACAGCTCCATGGTCCGCAGGTTGTTGCCGCGGCCACGGGGGTGGATGGAGGTACCCGGGTGCTTCTCGACGAGGACGTGCCGGACGCCGAGCCGGCCCAGGAAGACTGAGCTGGAGAGCCCGACGAGGGAGCCCCCCACGATGAGGACCGGAACCCGGTCTTCGGCCTGTGGAGTCATAGCTCCCTTGATGCCCGATTACCGGGGGTATTTTCGCCCGTCACCCAATTGGATCACATATCTCGCACCGGTTGGGCCACCACAGCACGATCGTTGGACGACGGACCTCGGGGGTTGCTCGCTCTCGGAAGAGGTGGAATATGCCGGCCCAGGCCGAAAAGGTCTCGCAGTCCGCGCTCGATGGCAATCGCCTGCGCGTCGTCCTCATGCTTGATGTTGAAGACGACGCCGAGCAGCGGTTTCTTGACGCGTATGACCAGATGTGCCGCCACGTCGCTGCCGTGCCCGGACACGTCAGCGACCAGCTTTGCCAGTCGATCGAAAATCCCTCGCAATGGCTGATCACCAGTGAGTGGGAGAGTGCGCTGCACTTCCTCGCCTGGGTGGACAGCCCGACCCACCTGGAGATGGTGCAGCCGATGCACGGCTGCGTGAAGGACACCCGCTCGCTCCGCTTCGGGGTGCTGCGGGAGACCCGTACCTCCTACGAGTCCGGTCGCATGCAGACCGTGCCGAGGGTCGGGGACGGGATCATCCGCCACGCCATCACCTTCACCGTGAAGCCCGGCAGCGAACAGCAGGTGGCGGACATCCTGTCCGGTTACACCTCGCCGCAGGCCGTGGTCGACGAGAACACGCGGCTGCGCCGCACCTCGCTGTTCATGCACGGCAACCGTGTCGTGCGCGCCGTGGAGGTGGAGGGCGACCTGGCCAGGGCACTGCGCCATGTCGCCCGCCAGCCCGAGGTGCGGGCGGTCGAGGAAGCCATCAACCCCTACCTGGAGGTGGACCGGGATCTCAACGACCCGGGCTCGGCACGGGAGTTCTTCGCCCGCGCCGCGCTCCCGGCCGTGCACCACGTCGCCAAGGGCACCGACCGGCCGGAGGACCTGAGCCGTCACGCCCTGATCTACCCGGCCAAGGCGGGCTCCGGCCAGGCCGTCGCCAAGATGCTCGCCCAGCAGGACGAGGAGGCCGTGGACGTCCGCAAGGGGCCGCTCGCGCGCAGCACCGTCTTCCTGCGCGAGAGCGAGGACATCGTGGTGCGCCTGGTCGACCTGCGGGTCCCGGTCGAGGAGGCCTCGCTCATCGCCGTGGGCGCCGCCGGCAAGCACAAGGCCGGCGTCCTCGCCAGGCTGCTCGACCTCGGTCCCGACTGGGACCTCGCGGACGAGCAGGGCCTGAAGCGGTTCCTCGTCGAATACGACATGCGCATGGTCACCGACCGCAGCGCGGCCACGTCCTGACCCGTACGAGCCATCGGCAGCCGGCAGGTACCGGCCGGCCCGGGGTGCGCCCCGGGCCGGCCCCGCCGGAGGAGGCAAGCATGGATGATCTTCTGACCAACGAACGGAACGTCCCGTTCACGCCGACCATCGTGAACCTGGGGGACACCCCGCACAACCGCCGTCGCGGCGGCGACCTGCGGGCGATGCTCACCCCGACCGCGTGCGGCGCCACCAGCGGCTTCATGGGCGTCGCGCTCGTGGAGCCCGGTGACCGGATCGGCGAGCACTACCACCCGTACTCGGAGGAGTTCGTGTACGTGGTGTGCGGTGCGCTTGAGGTGGACCTCGACGGGGAGCCGTACGTGCTCCGCCCGGAGCAGGGCCTGATGATCCCGCCGTACGTCCGCCACCGTTTCCGCAACGTCGGCGACACCGAGGCCCGGCTCGTCTTCCACCTCGGTCCGCTCGCTCCGCGCCCGGAGCTGGGCCATGTCGACACCGAGCCCACCGAGCAGACCGAGGACGCGGCGTCATGACCCGCCGGGTGGCGGTCACCGGGGCCGGTGTCGTCGCCCCCGGCGGTGTCGGGGTCCCCGCTTTCTGGGAACTGCTCACCGCCGGCCGGACGGCGACCCGCGGGATCACGCTCTTCGACCCGACGGGCTTCCGGTCCCGCATCGCCGCTGAGGTCGACTTCGACGCGGCGGCCTGCGGGCTGAGCCCGCGGGACCTGGAACGCGCCGACCGGTACGTCCAGTTCGCGCTCGTCGCGGCCGCCGAGGCGGTCCGCGACGCCGGGCTGGAACTGGACGAGGAGGACCCCTGGCGGGTCGGGGTCTCCCTCGGCACCGCCGTCGGAGGCACCACCCGGCTGGAACACGACTACATACGCGTCAGTGAACGTGGCACCCGCTGGGACGTCGACCACCGGCAGGCGGGTGCGCACCTGCACCGGGCGTTCGCGCCCAGCGCGCTCGCCTCGGAGATAGCCGAACGGCACGGCGCCCGCGGTCCCGTGCAGACCGTCTCCACGGGCTGCACCTCCGGCCTGGACGCCGTGGGCTACGCGTTCCAGACCATCGAGGAGGGACGCGCCGACATCATCATCGCCGGTGCGTCGGACTCCCCGATCTCACCCATCACGGTGGCCTGCTTCGACGCCATCAAGGCCACCTCCCCCAACAACGACGACCCGGCCCACGCCTCCCGTCCCTTCGACGCCCGCCGCGACGGCTTCGTCATGGGCGAGGGCGGCGCCGTGCTGATCCTGGAGGAACTGGAGCACGCCAAGGCCCGCGGTGCCCGGATCTACTGCGAGATCGGTGGCTACGCCACGTACGGCAACGCCTACCACATGACCGGGCTCACCACCGACGGCCTGGAGATGTCCGAGGCCATCGACCAGGCACTGGACCACGCCAGGATCGACCCGTCGGGCGTCGACTACGTCAACGCGCACGGCTCGGGCACCAAGCAGAACGACCGCCACGAGACCGCGGCGGTGAAGCGCTCGCTGGGCGCGCATGCCTACTCCACGCCCATGAGCTCCATCAAGTCCATGGTCGGCCACTCCCTGGGTGCGATCGGCGCGATCGAACTGGCCGCCTGCACCCTGGCCCTCGCCCACGGCGTGGTGCCACCGACCGCCAACTACGAGACCCCGGACCCGGAGTGCGACCTGGACTACGTCCCGCGCACCGCCCGTGAGCTGAAGCTGCGCACCGTGCTGTCGGTCGGCAGCGGATTCGGCGGGTTCCAGTCCGCGGTCGTCCTCAACCGACCGGAGGGGAGCCAGCGATGAACACGCAAGCGGTGGTCACCGGCATCGGCGTCGTCGCGCCGAACGGCATCGGAGCCGACGCCTTCTGGAAGGCGACCAGGGAAGGTGTCGCCGTCCTCGACGCGGTCACCCGCGAGGGATGCCGGGACCTGCCGCTTCGGGTCGCGGGGGAGGTCCGCGGCTTCGAGGTGTCGGCGGTCGTCGAGGACCGCTACACCGTGCAGACCGACCGGTTCACCCACTTCGCGATGGCGGCCGCCGACCAGGCCATCGCCGACTCGGGCCTGCGCTTCGACGAGGAGTCACCCTTCGACATCGGAGTGGTGACGGCGGCCTGTTCCGGCGGTGGCGAGTTCGGCCAGCGCGAACTGCAGCACCTGTGGGGCAAGGGGCCGAACTTCGTCGGCCCGTACCAGTCCATCGCGTGGTTCTACGCGGCGAGCACCGGTCAGATCTCGATCCGCGGCGGCTTCAAGGGCCCCTGCGGCGTGGTGGCCAGCGACGAGGCCGGTGGTCTCGACGCCATCTCCCACGCCTGCCGCAACATCACCCGTGGCAACGGCACCCGGGCCGTCGTCGTCGGCGCCGCCGAGGCGCCGCTGGCGCCGTACTCGGGTGTCTGCCAGCTCGGATACGAAGAACTCAGCCTGGAGGAGGATCCCGAACGGGCCTATCTGCCCTTCACCCGGCACGCCCGCGGTTTCGCCCCCGCCGAGGGCGGCGCGATGCTCGTGGTCGAGGACCCCGAGCACGCCGCCGGCCGCGGGGCCGAGGTGCAGGCCGTCATCGCGGGGCACGGTGCCACCTTCACCGGGGCCTCGCGCTGGGCGGAGTCCCGTGAGGGACTGGCCCGCGCCATCCGCGACGCCCTCGCGGAAGCCGGGTGCGCACCCGGGGACATCGATGTGGTCTTCGCCGACGCACTCGGCACCCCGGAGGCCGACCGCGCCGAGGCGCTGGCCCTGGCCGACGTGTTCGGCAAGCGCGCCCGGAAGATTCCCGTGACCGCCCCCAAGACCGGCACCGGCCGCGCCTACTGCGGCGCCCCGGTGCTCGACGTGGCCGCAGCCGTGTTCGCCCTGCGGCACGCAGTCGTGCCCCCCACCCCCAACATCACCGACACCTGCCACGACCTCGACCTGGTCATCGGCCGGCCCCGGCCGGCGGAACTGCGGACCGCGCTGGTGCTCAGCCGCGGCCTCATGGGTTCCAACTCGGCCCTGGTTGTCCGGGCGTAGCGCAGGCGCAGTGAAGGAGAGCTCTTCCATGAGCAAGGAACTGACCTACGGCGAACTCGCCACCCTGATGAAGTCCAATGCCGGCATCACCGTCGACGTGGCCCTGCTGAGCGGCCACCCGGAGACACCCTTCGCCGAGTACGGCCTGGACTCGCTCGGCCTGCTCGGCATCGTCGGCGCCCTGGAGAACGACCGGGGCATCCCGATCGCCGGCGACGCCGACTCGTGCAAGACCCCCGGCGCCTTCATGGACGTTGTCAACACCTCACTCAAGGCAGGAGTCTGACCATGCCCGGCCACACCGAGAACGAGATCACCATCCCCGCCCCGATGGACGTCGTCTGGGACGTCACCAACGACGTGGAGGGCTGGCCGGACCTGTTCAGCGAGTACGCCTCCGTGGAGATCGTGGAGCGCGAGGGCGACCGGGTCGTCTTCCGGCTCACCATGCACCCCGACGAGCACGGCCAGGTGTGGAGCTGGGTCTCCGAGCGGATCGCCGACCGCGCCACCCGCACGGTGCGCGCGCACCGGGTCGAGACCGGCCCGTTCCAGTACATGGACATCCACTGGCAGTACGAGGAGGTCCCCGGCGGCACCCGGATGCGCTGGACCCAGGACTTCGCCATGAAGCCCGGCGCCCCCCTCGACGACGAGGCGATGACCGCCCGGATCAACGACAACTCCAAGATCCAGCTGGAGCTGATCCGCGAGCGCATCGTGCAGCGCCACGGGGGCGGCGCGGCATGAAGACCTACCGCAGCCTGATCGTGGCCAGGATGAAGCCCGGCGTCGAGGAGCAGGTGGCGCAGGTCTTCGCCGAGTCCGACAAGGGCGAACTGCCGGGTCTGATCGGGGTCACCGGACGCAGCCTGTTCCAGTTCGGCGACGTCTACCTGCACCTGGTCGAGGCCGAGCGGCCGCCCGGCCCGGAGGTCGGCAGGTACAAGGACCACCCGGCGTTCCGGGACATCAGCGACCAGCTGTCGTCCTTCATCTCCGCGTACGACCCCGAGACCTGGCGCGAGCCCAAGGACGCCATGGCCCGGGAGTTCTACCGCTGGGAGCGCAGTGGCTGACACGGCCACCGCCGAGCCGGACTGGGTGCGCTGCGAGCGCTGTGCCGCGCTCGTCTACGGCAAGCGCTACACCCGTACGCTGCGCGTCTGTCCCGAGTGCGGCGCGCACGGCCGGCTCACCGCCCGGCAGCGGCTCGACCAGCTGCTGGACCCCGGCTCCTGCCGGCCGCTCGCCGCGGAGCGCGGCGAGCGGCCGGCGGAGCACGACCCGCTGGGCTTCACGGACACCCGCCCGTACGCCGAGCGGCTGCGCGAGGCCCGCACGGCGACCGGCCTGGACGAGGCCGTCGTCTGCGTGCACGGCACCGTCGAGGGACAGCCGGTCGTGGTCGCCGCGATGGACTTCCACTTCCTCGGCGGCAGTCTCGGCCTGGGCGTCGGCTCGCACATCACCCGGGCCGCCCGGACCAGTCTGCGACGGCGCGTCCCCCTGCTGCTCGTGACCGCCTCCGGCGGCGCCCGTATGCAGGAGGGCGCCCTGTCGCTGATGCAGATGGCCAGGACCGCCCAGGTGCTCACCGAACTCGACGAGGCGGGCGTCCTGGTGGTGTCCCTGGTCACCGACCCCACCTACGGAGGCGTCGCCGCCTCCTACGCGACCCTCGCCGACGTCATCATCGCCGAGCCCGGCGCCCGGATGGGCTTCGCCGGGCCGCGCGTCATCCAGCAGACCACCGGCCAGCGGCTCCCCGAGGGCTTCCAGACCGCGGAGTTCCTCCTCGCGCGCGGCCTCATCGACGACGTCGTCCCCCGCGCCGCGCTCCGCCCGACGCTGGCCCGGCTGCTGCGGCTGCGCTCCGGCGGCGCCGCGGCGGACCGGGAGCGCGGGCCCGCGGTCCGCGTCGTCCGCACGGCGGACGAACTGCCGGAGCGGGACGCCTGGGAGGCGGTACGGCTGGCCCGGCACCCGCTGCGGCCCACGGCGGCCGACTACGCGGCCCATCTGCTCCAGGACTTCCACGAACTGCACGGCGACCGGCTGGCCGCCGACTGCCCGGCCGTCATCGGCGGTCCTGGCCTGCTCCGCGGCAGCCCGGTCATGCTGATCGGCCACCACAAGGGCGGCCCCGGGCTGGAGGAGCGCAGGCGGCGGCACTTCGGCATGGCCACCCCGGCCGGCTACCGGAAGGCGGCCCGCCTGATGCGCACCGCCGCCAAGCTGGGCATGCCGGTGGTGACCCTCATCGACACCCCGGGCGCCAACCCGGGGCCGGAGGCGGAGAGCGGCGGCCAGGCCCTGGCCATCGCCGAGAACCTGCGGCTGATGGCCCGGCTGCCCGTGCCGGTCGTCGCCGTGATCACCGGCGAGGGCGGCAGCGGCGGCGCACTGGCGTTCGCCGTCGCCGACCGGGTCCTGGTCAGCGCCAACGGCATCTACTCCGTGATCAGCCCCGAGGGCTGCGCCGCGATCCTGTGGAAGGACCCCGGCGCCGCCCCCGCGGCGGCGGCCGCCCTGCGGCTGCACGCACGCGATCTGCTCCGGCTGGGCATCGTCGACGGTGTGGTCCCCGAGCCGCCCGACGGCGCCCACGGGGACCACGCCCACGCGGCCGCCCTCGTCGGCGGCGCGCTCTCGGCCGCCCTGGACGAACTGCGTCCCTGGGCCCCCGACCGGCTGCTGGCCGAGCGCCGCGACCGGTTCCACCGTTTCGGCCGACTGGAGGAGGAGGCAGCACCGTGACACTCCACGGCGACGACAGGACGGCCCGCCCCCCGGGCGCGGGCAAGGCCCTCAACGGAACGTCCCCCGGCAGTGCGCCGGCCGCGCTCCCGGTGCTGGATGCGGTCTGCCGCAGCGCCACCGAACTGGCCCGCTCCATGCCCACCCCGCCGCAGCGGATCAGGCTGCGGCACGGGCAGACGGCGGTCGAGATCGAGTGGCCGCAACCGCAGGCGGAGCCGCCCGCGTCCACTGCCGCGCACATTGCCGCACCCGCTCCGGCGGCGGAGGCGGCCGCGGCACCGGCGACCCCTCCCGCGGCCGCCCCCGCACCGGCGTCCTCCGCAGGCCGGGCCCAGGGCGCACCGGAGGCGCAACAGGCGCACGGAGCGCACGACTCCACGTCGCTTCACTACGTCTGCGCCCCCACTGTGGGCACCTTCTACCACGCCCCGGAACCCGGCGAGCGCCCGTGCGTGAGCCTCGGCGACCTCGTACGCCCCGGCCAGCCCGTGGGCGTCCTGGAGGTCATGAAGATGATGAGCGTCGTCGAGGCGGACGTGGCCGGCCGGGTCGTGGAGGTCGTCGTCCCGGACGGGCAGCCCGTCGAGTTCCAGCAGGCGCTGATCGCACTGGAGCCGATACCGGTGGGGGAGTGAGGGCCGGTGTTCTCCACCGTCCTGGTCGCCAACCGTGGCGAGATCGCGCTGCGGGTCGCGCGCGCCTGCCGTGAACTCGGCATCCGGACCGTCGCGGTGTACTCCACCGCCGACCGCGACTCGGCCGTCGTGCGCTTCGCCGACGAGGCCGTGCACATCGGACCGCCCCCGGCGAGGGCGAGCTACCTCAACATCCCCGCCGTCGTCGAGGCCGCCCGCCGCACCGGCGCGCAGGCCGTCCACCCCGGTTACGGCTTCCTGTCCGAGGACCCCGACTTCGCCGAGGTCTGCGAGGCCAACGGCCTCACCTTCATCGGGCCCTCCCCCGAGGTGCTGTCCCGGCTCGGCGACAAGGCCGCCTGCCGCGCGCTGATGGCCGAGGCCGGACTGCCCGTGCTGCCCGGCAGCACGGGCCCGCTGGCCGGCGCCGCCGACGCGAAGGAGGCGGCGCAGCAGACCGGTTACCCGGTGATCCTCAAGGCCGTCGCGGGCGGCGGCGGACGCGGCATGGCCGTGGTCACCGACCCGGACCGGCTGCTGGACACCTACAAGCGCACCGCGGCGCACGCCCGCGCCGTCTTCGGCGACGACCGGCTCTATCTGGAGCGGTACGTCGAGCGGGCCCGCCACGTGGAGGTGCAGGTGCTCTGCGACCGGCACGGCGCGGTCGTCCACCTCGGCGAGCGCGACTGCTCGGTGCAGCGGCACCACCAGAAGCTGGTCGAGGAGACCCCCGCCCCCGACCTGCCGGCGCGGTTGCGGTCGCAGATGTGCGACGCGGCCGTGCGCGGCGCCCGGGCGGTCGGCTACACCGGCGTGGGCACCTTCGAGTTCGTGCTCACCCCGGAGCGCGACTTCCATCTGATGGAGGTCAACTGCCGGCTCCAGGTGGAGCACCCGGTCACCGAGATGGTCACCGGGATCGACCTGGTCCGTGAGCAGATCCTGGTCGCCGCGGGCCATCCGCTGACCCTGCGCCAGGAGGACGTCGTGCACCGCGGGGTCGCCGTCGAGTGCCGGGTCAACGCCGAGGATCCCGCCCGGGACTTCGCGCCGACCCCGGGTCTGCTCACGGAGTTCGAGGTGCCCGGCGGGCCCTTCGTACGGGTGGACACCCATGCCTTCCCCGGCTGGCGGATCGGCCCCGACTACGACTCCCTGCTCGCCAAGGCCGTCGTCTGGGCCCCGGACCGGGAGCGGGCGCTGGCCCGGATGGACCGCGTCCTGGAGGAACTGCGGGTGCGCGGCGAGGGTGTGCGCACCACGGCGGGCTTCCTGCGCAAGGTGCTGGCCCGCCCGGAGTTCCGGGCGGGCCGGCACACCACCTCTCTGGTGGGGGAGATGACCGGCTAGCGGGTCACCGCGCCCCGCCGACCGTGCTGTGCAGGGCGTGCAGGTAGGCGTTGACCGGGGCCACCTCGCCCACCTGCAGCCCGGCCTCCGTCATCAGCTTCACCATGCTGTCCCGCGTGTGCTTCTGGCCGCCGACGTTCAGCAGCAGGAGCAGGTCCATGGCGGTGGTGAAGCGCATGGAGGGCGTGTCGTCGACGAGGTTCTCGATGACGATCACCTTCGCGCCGGCGCCGCCCGCCGCGACGACGTTGCGCAGCGTGCGGCGCGTGCTGTCGTCGTCCCACTCCAGGATGTTCTTGATGATGTACATGTCGGCGGCCACCGGGATGTCCACCCGGCAGTCCCCGGGCACCAGCCGGGCCCGCGCGGCGAGCGGACCGCCCTCGCGCAGCCGCGGGTCGGCGCCAGCCACGACCTTCGGCAGGTCCAGCAGCGTGCCCTGCAGGTCGGGGTGCTTCTCCAGCAGGGCGGCCAGCACGTGCCCCTGGCCGCCGCCGATGTCGGCGACCGAGCGGACGCCGGACAGGTCGAGCAGCGCCGCGATGTCCTCGGCGGACTGCCGGCTGGAGGCGGTCATGGCGCGGTCGAAGACCCGGGCGCTGTCGCGGGCGTCGTCGTGGAGGTACTCGAAGAACTCCTTGCCGAAGACCTCCGGGAAGATGTTGCGGCCGCCGCGCACCGCCTCGTCCAGCCGCGGCCAGACCTCCCACGTCCACGGCTCGGTGCACCACAGCGCGATGTAGTGCAGGGTGTTCGGGCTGTCCTTGCGGAGCATCCGGGACATCTCGGTGTGGGCGAAGCGGCCGTCCGCCTGCTGCTCGAAGACCCCGTACGCGGCCAGGGCGAGCAGCAGCCGGCGCAGCTGGCGCGGCGCCGTGCCGACCATGGCCGCGAGCTCGTCGACGGTCGAGGGCTCCTTGCCGAGCGCGTCCGGCACGCCGAGCCTGGCCGCGGCCCGTACGGCGGCGGCGCAGGCGGCGCCGAAGACGAGCTCGCGCAGGCGCATCGCCGGCGGCGTGGCGGACTCGGCGGGCGCCGCGGTCGCGGTGCCGTCCGCGTTGGTGGCTTCTGTCAAGGTCATTCCTCGCACAACCCCTTCGGTTCGGAGACGCGGCACTTGTTGTCACGGAGGACATTCGCGGTGCCCTGGTCACGGTCGGCCAGATCGGCCGGGCGGTTGCCCAGGGTCGTGTTGCCCCGGACGGTGTTGCCGGTGTCGGGGGCGCCCACCACGCTGCGGAAGAGCACGATCCCGCCGGACATCGGTGAGGTGCCGTGGTTGTCCACGACCCGGTTGCGGACCACCAGGGTCCGCTCTGCCCCTGTCAGCACGATCCCGGCACCCTGGATGAAGGGGAGCCGGGCGTTGGGCGGGCAGTACTTGTTGTTCGCCGCCACGAGGTTGTCGGAGACGGTCAGGCCCCCGGCACGGGGGACGCCCTCGTCCCCGACGACGAAGACGCCGCCGCAGTTGGCGGTGATGTGGTTGTCGACGACCCCCAGGTTGCGCACCCGGCGCAGCACGACCCCGATCCGGTTGCCCGTCAGCTCGTTGCCGCTGATGCGGGCGCGCTCGGTGTCCAGCGCGCCGCCCTCCGCGTCCGCGGTGTTGGCCAGGAAGATCCCCGACTCGCCGTTCTGCCGGGAGACGTTGTCCCGCAGCAGCGTCCGCACCGAGTGCTGGACGCCGATGCCCTGGTGCCCGTTGTCCTCGGCGGTCACGTCACTGACCTCGAGACCGTCGGTCCACGAGGCGTCGACGCCGTTCTTGCGGAAGCCGGAGACCGAGAGCGACATCAGCCGCACACCGTCCAGCCCGCTCTGCTCCGTTCCGGTGACGCACAGCCCGTGGCCCGCCAGGGCGCAGGCGTTCTGGTCGCTCCGGCCGGCCGGGGTGAGGACGGTGTCGGTGCCGTGGCCGATCAGCGTCAGCCGGGGCTTGGTCACGTTGACGCTGCCCGGGTAGGTCCCGGGGAGGATCTCGATGACGTCGCCCGGCCGGGCCCGGTCCACCGCAGCCTGGACGGACTCCCCGGGCCGGACGACGAGCGCGCCCGGCGCGGCCTCGGCCCGGGGGACGGCGCACAGCCCCAGCGCGCTGACGACCGCGACCACGGCGGCCGCCTGGGGCCGACGAAGTGTCATGACTGCCGTACCTGCTTTCCGGGTGACGTCCCGAGTCACCTGAAATCTGACGCTATGAGTGGTTCTGCCGTATCGCCACTCTGCCGGGGCATCAGAGGCGGCAGCGGACGGAGGGCCGCACGGGCACCACCACCCGGTGACCGAGCACGCCCGCGTCCACTGTTCCGTCGGCCGCCGCGTACCAGCGCCAATGGGCGCCCGGGACATGGCCGACCGTCAGGACCGTCCAGCCGCCGCCCTTCGGGCCCGCCAGCGTCGCCAGCACGCGGGCCTCCTCGGCGTCCGGCCGGTGCAGCAGCACGACCAGCCCCGCCGGGACCTGCGGCGCCCCCGCGCCGCGCAGCGCGGCGATCTGACGGACGCTCCGGACCCGGACCACGGCGGGCGGCCCGGGCAGGTCACGGGCACCGGGACCGACGGCGACCACCACGGTGCGGCCCGCGGGCGCCGCCTCCAACACCCCGTCCACCAGGGCGAGCACCGCGTCCCGCGCGACCGCGGGATCCCCGAGCACGCTGAGGACGCCGCCGATCCGCGCGAGGTTCACCAGCAGCTGCCCCCGGCCGACCGCGCCCAGCCTGGTCAGTTGGGGGAGCGGCCCCGGGCCGGTGGCGGCCGTCTCGGCCGGTACGAGACCCGTGCGCTCCCAGCGGGTCGGGGTCAGCGCCGTCCACGGCGCCGGGGCGGGCCCGCACGCCGAGACCGTGGCCAGCACCCGGCCGGGCTCGGCGAGCACGCCCCGCACCCGGACCGGGCTGCCGGGCCGTCCCGCCAGGGCCAGTTCACGCAGTGCGTGCCGCACCACCAGCGGGGTACGGGTGTCCGCCGCGAGCCGGCGGCCGAGCGCCGCCCGCCGGCGCCGTCGCAGCGCCCGCAGCAACGGACGGCGGCCCACGGCGAGGCCGGCCAGCAGCACCACCACGCCGACCCCCGCCGCCGCCCCGTACGGCGGCAGGCCGGCGTCACCACGGGACGGACGGGGCGCACCGGCGGCGGTCGCCGGTCCTTGTGGCACCAGCCGTACGGGGGCGGCGGGGGAGCGGCCCGCGGCGGTGCCGGGGTACGGGGCGACGGCGAACAGCAGGGCGGCCGCCGCCAGCAGGCGGACCGTCCTCATCGCGGGGCTGTACCGCATCGTTCCTCTCCTCCTGTGGACCGGCCGGGCACGCGGGGGCGTGTGACCAGACACGGCCCGCGCCGGACGGCGGTTCAATGCCGGGCCGCGCGGTGTGAGGCGGCTCACCTGAACCCGCCCCGGGCGGGGGCCGTGTCTGCCTCGAGGCACCGCGGCACGGTCGGTGGGCGGACGGAGTGAGCGGATGGCGGCAATGCGGCCCCGTACCCGGCAGAGCCGGAGCACGAGCGACGAGGCGCTCGTCAGGGCGCTCTACGAGGAACACGGCAGGGCCCTGCTCGCGTACGCGACCCGCCTCACCGGCGACCGCGCCGCGGCCGAGGACGTCGTCCAGGAGACCCTGATCCGCGCCTGGCGCCATCCCGACGCGCTGCTCAACGGCAAGGGCTCGGTGCGGGGATGGCTGCTCACCGTGGCGCGCAACATCATCACCGACCGGCACCGGGCCAGGGCCGCCCGCCCCACCGAGGTGGCCGAGTCGACGGCCACCGGGCCGGTGGAGCGCGACCACGCGGAGGCGGTGGTGGACGCCGTGGTCGTCATGGAGGCGCTGGAACGGCTCTCCGCGGACCACCGCGACGTGCTGTACGCGCTCTACTTCCGTGGGCAGAGCGTCGCCGAGGCGGCCAGGTCCCTGGGCATCCCGCCGGGCACGGTGAAGTCCCGGTCGCACTACGCCCTCAAGGCGCTGCGCGACTTCTGCCGGCAGGGGCCCGTCGATATGGGGGAGGTCGCGGCATGAGCACGGGGGAGCGGCACGACGGGGAGGCGCTCACCGCCCGTGTCCTGGGTGCGCTGAACGAGGAGGAGGCCCGCGCCGTGGACGAGCACGTCGTGTCCTGCCGGCCCTGCGCCGCCGAACTCGGGGAACTGCGCTCCCTGGCACAGGCCTTGGGCGGCGTACCGCCGGAGGCCTTCCTGGACGGCCCGCCCGAGGACGGGGAGTTGTTGCTGCAGCGGACGTTGCGTCAGGTGCGCGCCGAACGCGCGGGCGCGCGGCGCCGCCGGTGGGCGGCCGCCGGGGTCGCGGCGGCGGTGGTGGCGGCCGGTCTCCTCCAGGGCGGTGTGCTCATCGGGGAGCACCGGGCCGGGCAGGCGGTCCGGCCGCCGGCCGCGGCCACGCCGCCGGGGGCCGCCCGCACCGCCTCGGCCACCGATCCGTCCACCGGCGCCCGGTTGACCGTGCGGCTCACCCCGGCCGCCGCCTGGGTGCGGCTCCACGCCCGCGTCGGCGGCATCCCGGCGGGGGAGCACTGCCTGCTGGTCGTGGTGGCGCGGGACGGCTCCCGGCAGATCGCCGGAAGCTGGGTGGTGTCGCCGACCGGGGAGGGCCACGGCGTCAGCCTGGACGGCTCGGCGGCGGTGGCCCCGGACGACGTCGCCGCCGTGCTCGTGGAGACCGCCGACGGCACGGCCTACGTGTCGGCGAAGCCCTGACCATCCCGGGAGCCGGGGGTCAGGCGGCCTGCGATGCGGGCGCCGGAGTCGACGTGAGCGTTCAATCACCCTCGGACAGCGCGTGCGGGTTGAGGGTCCCCAGCATCCGCTGCAGGTCGGCCCGGACCCGCTCGCGCTCGTGCGGGGCGAAGGGGGAGAGGGCCTCCTCCTCCGCGGGGGCGATGGCCCGCTCGGCGTGGAGCGTGAGCTCCTCGCCCTCGGGGGTGACGCTGATCTCGATGATCCGGCCGTGCGTCGGGTGTGCCCGCCGCATCACCAGTCCGCGCTCGGCCAGCCCTTGTACGGCGGTGCCCATGGACTGCGGTGTGACCCCGCACCGGCGCGCCAGTTCGGCGCTCGACATGGCCCCGTTCACGCTCAGGCGCATGAGGGCGCTGAACTGCGCCTGGGTCAGTCGCAGCGGACGCAGTGCCTGCTCGATGCGGATCGCGTACGCCTGCGAGAGCTGCCAGATCAGATAGCCGATGTGCTCGCCGGGGTCGCGCAAGGGCATGCCGGGCGCCTTCCTTTTGTCTGTTAACTTATATAAGTCAGCTTACATGTGTTCGGGAGGAGCTTCTCCGTGGCCGACAGCGTGCTCATCACCGACGCTCAACCGCCGGCGGAGCAGCCTCCATCACGCCACCGGCACCGGCACGTCCCGGGACCGCAGACCGACGCACCGCCCGCCCGGGCGGGACTGACCGGTCCGAAGGCCGTGATCACCCCGGTGATCACGGTGCTCGTCGTCGGGCTCTCCTTCGTGAGCGTCTTCCTCGCCGCCTTCCACACGCCCACGGCGCACCGGCTGCCGGTGGCCGTCGTCGCCTCGGACCACTCGGCGGCCCTGTTCGACGTCCGCCTCCAGCGCATCGCGCCCGAGGCCTTCCAGGTCGACCGGTACCCCGACGCGGCGTCGGCCCGGCACGCCGTGGAGCACCGGCAGGCCTACGCGGCCTACCTGTCCGAGGACGGCGAGCAAGAGGTCGTCTACGCCGGCGCGAACGGCCCCGCGGTGTCCGGCCTGCTCACCCCCCTGGCATCCGTTCCGCACGGCGAGGGCCACAAGATCCCCGTGGTCGACATCCTGCCGCTGTCGTCCGGTGACAGCAGAGGGCTGTCGGTCTTCTACGCCTCCTTCGGGCTGATCCTGGCAGGGTTCCTGTTCGGCCAGCTGACCTACCAGGTCGCGCCACGGCTCTCCTTCAACCAGCGCGTCCTGAGCATCGGTCTCTTCGCCGTCCTGGGCGGCCTGGCCACCACCCTGATCGCGTGTACGGCCTTCGGCGCGATCCCCGGTTCCTTCCTCGGGATCTTCGGCGTCGTCACGCTCATGGCCGGTGCGGTCGCCGCCGCCACCGTCGCGCTCATCCGCGTCTTCGGCCCGGCCGGGGTGCTCCTGGGCTCCATCTTCATGCTCATCATCGGGAACGCCACCAGCGGCGGCGTCCTCCCGCCGTCCTTCCTGCCGCGCTGGCTGGAGCCACTGGCCTCCGTCATGCCGGCCGGTGTGGGCGTCCGTGCCATGGACGGACTCGCCTACTTCCACCACGACGGCCTGACCCGCGGGATCGTCATCCTCTGCTGCTGGATCGCGGCGAGCGTGGGCACCATGTTCCTGCTCGACCGCATCGCGTCCACCTCGGGGATCGTGCACGCGGCCACCCGCTGAGCGCGGACGGCTGCTCCCCGGGTCGTACCCCGCCCGCCTTCCCCGGGAGGACGACCGGCCGCGCCGGCCCCGGCAGGCTGGGCCCATGGCGACGACCACCACCCCCGCCGCGCCGGGACGGACGCAGGACGGCCCCGGCGCGGCCGACCGCCTGTGCCACGCGACCGGAGCGCTGCTGATCCTGTCGGGCCTGTTCCACCTCGGCGTCCTCGCGGTGGACGGCGGCCCGTGGGACGGGCCGGTGTCCTGGCGCAAGCCCGTGACCTTCGGGCTCTCCTTCGGCCTGACCCTCGTCGCGGTCGCCTGGGTCACCTCGTACCTGGACGTCGGAGCGCGCCTGCGCACCGTCCTGCTCGCCGTGTTCGCCGCCGACTGCGTGCTCGAGGTCGGCGGCATCACCTTGCAGGCGTGGCGGCACGTACCCTCGCACCTCGACATGGAGACCGGCTTCGACACCGCCGTCTCCATGACGCTCGCGGCCGGCGGCGCCGTGCTCGTCGCCGTCCTGTCGGCCTTCGCCGTCGCGTCCTTCCGGCGCCGCCCCACCGGCCCCGACGGCATGCCCCTCGCCCTGCGCTCCGGATTCGCGATCCTGCTCGTCGCCCTGCTCTCCGGCGCCGCCATGATCGCCCGCGGCGTCCACCTCACCCGCACCGGCCACCAGAGCGCCGCCTACGCCTCCACGGCCCCCCTCAAGCCCCTCCACGGCGTCAGCCTCCACGCCGTCCTCGTCCTCCCCGCCCTCGCCCGGCTGCTGTCCCGCACCCGGCTGGCCGCCCCGGCGAAGACGCGCATCCTCCGCGCCGCCGTCGCCCTCTACGTCCTCGCGGTCGCCGCGACCGGCGTGTGGGCGGTGCTCACGTACCGCTGACGTCGCCCACGGGGACGACGCTCCCGCGGTCCGGGCGGGCCGGGTTCCGGGGCGGCGTCAGCACTCGATGACGTTGACCGCGAGGCCGCCGCGGGCGGTCTCCTTGTACTTGACCTTCATGTCGGCCCCGGTCTCCTTCATGGTCTTGATGACCTTGTCGAGGGAGACGTGGTGCCGCCCGTCCCCGCGCATCGCCATGCGCGCGGCGGTGACGGCCTTGACCGCGGCCATGCCGTTGCGCTCGATGCAGGGGATCTGGACGAGCCCGCCGACGGGGTCGCAGGTGAGCCCGAGGTTGTGCTCCATGCCGATCTCGGCGGCGTTCTCGACCTTCTCCGGGCCGCCGCCGAGGACCTCGGCGAGGCCGCCCGCGGCCATGGAGCAGGCGGAGCCGACCTCGCCCTGGCAGCCGACCTCGGCGCCGGAGATGGAGGCGTTCTCCTTGAAGAGCATGCCGATCGCGCCCGCAGCGAGCAGGAAGCGGACGACGCCGTCCTCCTTCTCCGCCTCCGTCGACTGCCCGGCCACGAAGTTCACGTAGTAGTGGAGCACGGCCGGGATGATGCCGGCGGCGCCGTTGGTGGGGGCGGTGACGACGCGGCCGCCCGCGGCGTTCTCCTCGTTGACGGCCATGGCGTAGAGGGTGACCCACTCCATGGCGTGCGCCACCGTGCTGCCCTCGGCGCGCAGCTGGCGGGCGGTCGCGGAGGCGCGGCGGCGGACCTTGAGGCCACCGGGGAGGATGCCCTCGCGGGTCATGCCGGCCTTCACGCAGTCCTGCATGACCTGCCAGATCTCCAGCAGGCCCGCGCGGATCTCGGCCTCGGTGCGCCAGGCCTTCTCGTTCTCCAGCATCAGGCCGGAGATGGAAAGACCGGTCTCCCGGGTGAGCCGGAGCAGTTCGTCCCCCGTGCGGAACGGGTACTTCAGCACGGTGTCGTCGAGCTTGATCCGGTCCTCGCCGACCGCGTCCTCGTCGACGACGAAGCCGCCGCCCACCGAGTAGTAGGTCTTCTCCAGCACGGGCGCACCGCCCTCGTCGTACGCGAAGAGCGTCATGCCGTTGGCGTGGTAGGGCAGCGAGCGGCGTCGGTGCAGGATCAGGTCGTCCGAGACGGAGAACGGGATCTCGTGGACGCCGAGCAGGCTGATGCGGCCGCTGCCGCGGATGTGCTCGACCCGCTCGTCGGCGGTCTCGACGTCGACGGTGCGGGGGGAGTGGCCCTCCAGGCCCAGCAGCACCGCCTTGGGGGTGCCGTGGCCGTGGCCGGTCGCGCCGAGCGAGCCGAACAGTTCGGCGCGCACGGAGGCCACGCCCGCCAGCAGGTCGTCGTTCTTCAGCCGCTGGGCGAACATCCGCGCGGCGCGCATCGGGCCCACGGTGTGGGAGCTGGACGGGCCTATGCCGATCGAGAAGAGGTCGAAGACGGAGATGGCCACGGTGCGATGACTCCTCGGGTTCGCGGACCCCGTTGTCCGCGGGCGGCCGGCGGGATCACCGCCGGGGTGGTACGTGTTGCGGCGTGGGTGCGCCGCACCTGTTCCAGTGTGCGGGACCGCCCTCGTGGCCGGCCCCGCACACCGGGTGACGCTCGCTACTTCAGGCCGGGGTACAGCGGGTGCTTCTCGGCCAGGGCGGTGACCCGGGCGCCGAGCGCCTCGGCGGTCCCCGCGTCGAAGCCCGGCTTGAGGGCCTCGGCGATGACGTCGGCGACCTCGCGGAAGTCCTCCGCGTCGAAGCCGCGGGTGGCCAGCGCCGGGGTGCCGATGCGCAGACCCGAAGTGACCATCGGCGGACGCGGGTCGTCCGGGACGGCGTTGCGGTTGACCGTGATGCCGATCTCGTGCAGCCGGTCCTCGGCCTGCTGTCCGTCGAGCTCGCTGTGGCGCAGGTCGACCAGGACCAGGTGCACGTCGGTGCCGCCGGACAGCACCGAGACGCCCGTCCCGGTGACGTCGGGCTGCGTCAGCCGCTCGGCGAGGATCTTCGCGCCCTCCAGGGTGCGGACCTGGCGGTCCTTGAACTCCTCGGTCGCCGCGACCTTGAAGGCGACCGCCTTCGCCGCGATGACGTGCTCCAGCGGGCCGCCCTGCTGGCCGGGGAAGACCGCGGAGTTGATCTTCTTGGCGAGCTCGGCCTTGGACAGGATGACGCCGCCGCGCGGGCCGCCCAGCGTCTTGTGCGTGGTCGTGGTGACGACGTCCGCGTACGGCACGGGGGAGGGGTGCAGCCCCGCCGCCACCAGGCCGGCGAAGTGCGCCATGTCGACCATCAGGTACGCGCCGACCTCGTCGGCGATCCGCCGGAAGGCCGCGAAGTCCAGCTGCCGCGGGTACGCCGACCAGCCGGCGATGATCAGCTTCGGCCGGGACTCCTTGGCGAGGCGCTCGACCTCGGCCATGTCGACCTGACCGGTCTCGGCGTCCACGTGGTAGGCGACCACGTCGTACAGCTTGCCGGAGAAGTTGATCTTCATGCCGTGGGTCAGGTGCCCGCCGTGGGCGAGGTTCAGACCCAGGATCGTGTCGCCGGGGTTCAGCAGCGCGAACATCGCGGCCGCGTTGGCCTGCGCGCCCGAGTGCGGCTGGACGTTGGCGTGCTCGGCGCCGAACAGCGCCTTGATCCGGTCGATCGCGAGCTGCTCGACGACGTCGACGTGCTCGCAGCCGCCGTAGTAGCGACGGCCGGGGTACCCCTCGGCGTACTTGTTGGTCAGCACCGAGCCCTGGGCCTGGAGCACCGCGACCGGAGCGAAGTTCTCCGAGGCGATCATCTCTAGGGTGGACTGCTGGCGGTGCAGTTCGGCGTCGACGGCGGCGGCGACGTCGGGGTCGAGCTCGTGCAGTGAGCTGTTGAGAAGCGACATCAGGGGGGTCATCCGTCCGGAGGTCGGAGTGGACAGGGCGCAGCGGTCGGGAGGTCCCGAGCGGTCAGTTGCCGGTGAAGGCGGTGTACTCGTCCGCGGAGAGCAGGTCGGCCGGCTCCTCGGAGATCTTCACCTTGAACAGCCAGCCGCCCTCGAAGGCCGCCGAGTTCACCAGCGAGGGGTCGTTGACGACGTCCTCGTTGACCTCGGTGACCTCGCCGGAGACCGGGGCGTACAGGTCGCTGACCGACTTGGTGGACTCCAGCTCACCGCAGGTCTCGCCCGCGGCGACCGTGTCGCCGACCGCCGGGAGCTGGACGTAGACGACATCGCCGAGGGCGTTCGCCGCGTGCTCGGTGATGCCCACCGAGGACACACCGTCCGCGTCGGCGGCCGAGACCCACTCGTGCTCCTTGCTGTACCGCAGCTGCTGAGGGTTGCTCATGGCGTGAATTCTCCTGGATGACGGTATGTGCTGGTGAACGGCTGTCTTGACAGGTGGGACGGCTGTGCCGGATGTGACCGGTGCCTCAGCGCTGCCGCTTGTAGAACGGCAGGGCGACCACCTCGAACGGCTCATGCGTACCGCGGATGTCCACGCCCACGCCGGAGGCGCCCGGGGTGGCGTGCGCGGCGTCCACGTAGGCCATGGCGATCGGCTTGCCCAGGGTCGGGGACGGGGCGCCGGAGGTGACCTCGCCGACCACCTCGCCGCCCGCCACCACCGGGTAGCCCGCGCGGGGGACCCGGCGGCCCTGCGCGACCAGGCCGACCAGCTTGCGCGGCGGCGCGGCCTCGGCCTTCGCGGCGGCGGCGGTCAGGGCCTGCCGGCCCACGAAGTCACCCGGCTTGTCGAACTTCACGACCCGGCCGAGCCCGGCGTCGAAGGGGGTGAGCGCGGTGGTCAGCTCGTGCCCGTACAGCGGCATGCCCGCCTCCAGGCGCAGCGTGTCGCGGCAGGACAGGCCGCACGGCACCAGGCCGGCGTCCGCGCCCGCCTCGGTCAGCGCCTGCCAGAGCTTCTCCGCGTCGGCCGGGGCGACGAACAGCTCGAAACCGTCCTCGCCGGTGTAGCCCGTGCGGGCGATCAGCGCGGGGACGCCGGCGACGGTGCCGGGCAGGCCCGCGTAGTACTTCAGCCCGTCCAGGTCGGCGTCGGTGACCGACTTGAGGATCCCGGGGGACTCCGGGCCCTGGACGGCGATCAGCGCGTACGCGTCCCGGTCGTCGCGGACGGCGGCGTCGAAGCCCGCCGCGCGCTCGGTCACCGCGTCCAGGACGACCTGGGCGTTGGAGGCGTTGGCGACGACCATGTACTCCTGGTCGCCGAGGCGGTAGACGATCAGGTCGTCGAGGATGCCGCCGTCCGGCGCACAGATCATCGTGTAGCGCGCACGGCCCACGGCCAGCGCCGAGATGTGGCCGACCAGCGCGTGGTCCAGGGCTTCGCCCGCGGCCGGACCGGTGACCGTGATCTCGCCCATGTGGGACAGGTCGAAGAGACCGGCCCGGGTCCGCACGGCGGTGTGCTCGTCGCGCTCGCTGGCGTACCGCAGCGGCATGTCCCAGCCCGCGAAGTCGGTCATGGTGGCGCCGAGGGCGCGGTGCAGCGCGTCCAGTGCGGTACGGCGGGGTTCACTCATCGGGCGGGCTCCCAAGGCAAGGAAACGACGGATAGGGCCATGACGGGCAGGCCCTCCCCATCTGTCATCGGAACCTGAGAGGTTCACCTGGACCCTCCGAGCGGAGGAGTCCCGGTTTGCACCTTGGGTGGGACGGCGCCCCGTCGGCCGGGGCGGACTCGTCCGCTTTTCAGATGTGCCTCGGACGCGCGGTATCTGTGCCTGAGAGATTCAAGGGAGGACTTGCTCCTTCGGCGCCCCACCCCGCCGTAGCGGTGCGGAAACTCTCCCGCGCGGCCTCGAACGGCCGGTATGAGATTGAGGCCGCCATCATTGCACGGGCTCCCGCCGTTGTCGCGATCGCGTCCCGGATGTCCCGGTCCGGTTCCGATCCGGTAGTAACCCCGCCGTTCCTCTGGGTAGGCAAAGACACAGGATTTACCATTTCTTGAACGTCGGACCCGGAGGCGAGCTGTGCGGTGGCAGAGTGCGTATGCGACGGCCGGAGGCCCGGCCGTGTCCCGGCCGGTACCGGCGCGGGCCGGGGGAGCGCGCCGCGGGGGCCGGGCCGTGCGGCCGCGCCGGCTCCTCGACCTGCGGCGGGGGCGCCGGCCCGTGCGCACCCTGCGCTACCCGGCGGGCGACGTGCTGGTCGTCTCCGGCCTCCCGGGCGGCGGGAAGAGCACCCTCATGCGGCGCGCGACGGGCGGTGCCCGCCTGATCGACTCTCAGGACGTACGGGAACGCTGGCAGGCCCGGCTGCCGCGGCAGCTGCCGTACGCCCTCTACCGCCCCCTGGTGCGGATCGCGCACTACGCGGGGTTGTGGCGGGCGCTGCGCTCCGGCGACAGCGTCGTCCTGCACGACTGCGGCACCCTGCGCTGGGTGCGCGCCTGGGTCGCCCGTCAGGCCCGGCGCCGCGGGCGGGGCATGCACCTGGTGCTGCTGGACGTCCCCTTGCGGACCGCGCTGGACGGCCAGCGCGAACGCGGCCGGGGGGTGTCGACGTACGCCATGGTCCGGCACCGCAACGCCTCCCGCCGCCTGCTGGCGGAGGCGGAGGCCGGCCGGCTGCCCGCGGCGTGCGCCTCGGTGGTCCTGCTGGACCGCGAAGCGGCCCGGGAGCTCGAGGCCATCGACTTCGACGGCTGAGCGGCCGGGCCGCGACGCGTGAGGGACGGTACCGCTACGGAACCTGCGGTTCCGCCGCGCCCTCCGGCGAGAGCTGCCCGTCGGGCGAGAGCTGCCCGTCGGGCGAGAGCTGCCCGTCGGGCGAGAGCTGCCCGTCGGGCGAGAGCTGCCCGTCGGGCGAGAGCTGCTGCCCCTGGTCGTTCAGGGGGAGCGGCAGCGGGATCGGCAGCGGCAGTGCGCCGGTGAGCAGCTTCGGCACCGCCAGCAGCAGGGCCTGCAGGTCGGCGACGACGGTGGCGACACCGGCCGTCACACCCGCGAGGTCCTTGGCCAGCACCTTGGCCAGCAGGTCCGTGACGTCCTGGACCAGCTTGGTGAGCGCGTTCTTGACGTCGGTGACGGCGTCCGCGGCGCCCTGGTCGCCCGGCCCGCCGATCTGGTCGACGGCGCTCAGGTCACCCGGCTGGCCGGGATCGGCCGGCTCCGGGCCCGGTTGTGGCGCGCCCGGATCGTAGGCCGACGGGTCGGTGACACCGGGAGATACCGCACCAGCCTGGTCGAGAACCGAGGCCAGCTGCTGGCTCGCCTCTTCCAGACCCCTGCGGAGTTCCTCCAGTTTCGCCGAGTCAGGGGCTTCGACCTGGGCTTCCTGGGTGAGCTTGGCACCGATGGACAGCGTGTCACCCAGCTTGGCGATGAGTTCGGCGTTGCCCGTCTGCGCCGCGCGGGCGGCGAGGTGCTCGACCTCGACGGCCGTGCTCCGGGTGGGGGCGTGGGCACTCGCGACACCGCCGGTGAGGCCCATCGTCAGCGAGGCGCAGACAGCCGCCGCTATGAGGGTGGAGTTGATCCTGGTGATGCGCATGTCGAGATATCTCCCGGTTGAGGGTTTTCTCCTTGCTCGTCCTACCTTCGGAGCCGTAGTGACGCTTCGCAACCGGACGATCGCATCGTGTGACGACCGCGGGATGCGGGGGTCGCGCGCGCCCGTCGCCGGATAGGGTTTCCACGGAGCGCACCACCACAGGAAATTGCGAGGCGAGACGCAGTGAACATCCCGGGGCAGCGGATACCGGACGGCTTCGCCCCGGCGGGCCACGGTGGGGGCGGCTGGCCCGCCAACGAACTCGAGGAAGTGCTCTCCGCGGCACTCGGCGACCCGGGTGCCACGGCCCGCGTCCTGGAGGTACTCGGGCGCTCGCAGTTGTGGATCCCGCTGCCGAACGGCGGCGGCCCCGACAGCACCGACCTCGACCTGCCGACCCTCGAACTCGAAGGCGGCGTCTACGTCCCGGTCTTCAGCTCCGAACAGCAGTTCCTCGCCGCCGGTTCCGGCATGAGCTTCGCCGTCGCCCCCGCCCGCGAGTTCGCCCGCGGGCTGCCCCCGCAGCTTGGGATCGCCGTGAACCCCGGTGGCGCGGTGGGCATCCCGCTGCCGCCCGCCGCCGTGATGGAGCTGTGCCGCACCGACCGCGAGCCCGGCACCCCGACCGGGGCCCGGGTCCGGCTGTGGGAACCCTCGCCGGACGAGGAGCCGGTCGACTTCCTGGCCGCCGCCGCGGGCGAGTTCGCCGTGCTCCCCGTCGTGCTCTCCGCCCGCCGCGCGCTGGCCAGCGTCGAGGGCGATCCCGCCACGCTCTTCGTCGGCGTCGAGCTCGACCGCTGGCAGGAGGAGGACCGGGCCGCCGCCATGGCCGCCCTCGGACGCGCGCTCGGCGCCGTACCGCTGCCCTGGCAGGTCAACCTCGTGCTGCTGGACGTCGCACAGGACCCCATCGGCGACTGGATGCTGGAGCGCGTGCGACCCTTCTATGTCGGCACGGGCGCATAACCTGGGTCCGACACGACACCCGAGGCATTCGGCGAAGCAGACGACGCGGACGAGGCAGACGCGGAAGGGCGGGACACGTGAGCGCCGGCGTGGGAGGGGGCGGGGGCCTGGAGCATGCGCTCCGGCAGGTGACGCCCGGTAGGTACGACGCCTACGAGGAAGTGCTGCGGACCCTCGCCGACAGCCAGGTGTGGATGCTGCTCTGGCAGGGCACCCCCGGCGGGGCGGACGCGCAGTACGGCAACATGGAGGTCGCCGGCCACGGCTACGCGCCCTGCGTGACCTCACCGCAGGAGTTCTCCGCCTGCGGCTGGAACCGGGCCCACGAGGTGGTCTCCGGTCGGGAGATCGCGGCCTCGCTCTTCCCCGACCGGTGGGGCCTGTGGCTCAACCCGCACACCCCCGGCGGCGGCGTCGGCATCCCCTGGCTCGACCTGCGGCGCGTCTGCCTCGGGCTCGACCGCTCCCCGGCCGGACCGCTGCGGATCGGCGAACCGGCGCTCCAGATCCCCCAGTACTACGCCCTGTTGTCCCAGCAGGCCCATCGCACCCCGGCCGTCCGCTCGCTGCGGCGCGCATGGGTCCAGCCCGCGCTGGGCGAGCCGTACCTCGCGATCGGCGTCGACCTCTACGACGCCGGGCCCCAGGCCGCGGAAACGGTGCGCCTGATGATGCAGTCCGCCCTCGGGGCGGTGCCGCAGGGGCTGCCGGTCGCCACGGTCGCGCTCACGGACGAGTACGACCCGGTGGGCATGTGGATGCGGGCCTCCGCGCAGCCCTTCTACTCCCGCGACGCCCACGGCGCACCGGGTGCGCCCGGTGTCCCCGGTACGACGTACGGCTGGGCCCCCCAGCCCTACTGACGCCTCCGGCGGTTTCCGCCGTCCGGTGCGTCGGTCCGCCGGCGGCTTGCGCGCCGTCGCGCCTGCGGCGGACTTTTCCCGCCCGCCCACCCGTGCGGCGCCGTCGGCGGCAACGGGCGGGCGGGAGACAGCCCACCACGACCCGCCCCGCACGGCGCGCCGCAGGCCACCCCTCACAGGACCGCGTCGATGAGCCCCAGCGGCGGGCTCCCCAGCTCCAGCAGCGCCCCGTGGAACCGCTGCAGCGAGAACTCGGGCCCCCAGGCGCGCCTGGCCCGCTCGCGCAGCCGCATGATCTCCAACTTGCCCCAGGTGTAACGGCCGTACGCCGCGTCGAAGGTGCCGCGCCGTGCCTCGGAGGCCGCGCCGGCCCGGGCGAGGTGGGCGTCCCGCATGAAGCGCTGCGTGGCGTCCTCCAGCGTCATCGCCCCCGTGTGCAGCCCGATCGCGCACGCGAGCCGGGTGACGCGTACGAGCGCCTCCAGGGCGACGCCGATCGCGAAGCGGGGGTCGCGGGCCCGGAAACCCTCCTCGAGGCAGACCTCCTCGACGTAGTGCGCCCAGCCCTCGCAGAAGGACAGCGAGTGCAGGACCCGCCGTACCTGCGTGGGTGCGTGCCGCAATGCCCTGCCGTGGGCGAAATGGCCGGGCGCCACCTCGTGGACGGTGATCGCCGGCAGGCTCGTACGGCTGAAGACCGAGAGCCACTCCTCGCGTTCCTCCTCCGGCCAGTCCGGCTCCGGCGGGGTGACGTGGTACCAGGAGGCGGAATCGGGCTCCTCCGGGGCGGCCCAGGTCATCATCGCCATGGACCAGCGGCGCGACGGCGGCGCAGGCCCGACGAGGCAGTCGCCGTCGAGCCAGGGCACAAGCCCCCGCTGCCGGGTGAACTCGATGACCTCGTCCGTGAGCCGGGCGGCCTCGGGGATGACCCCGTCCGCGTCCGGATGGTCGGCGAGCAGCCGGGGGATGAGCTCGTCCACGGTGGCCTTGGGGTCCAGTCGTCCGCAGGACTCCGTGAGGAGCCCGGTGAGCCGGTCCCGCTCGCGCTCGGCCTCGTCGGCGAGTGCCGACAGGTCGACCCGCAGGCCCTCCTGACTGCCCATCAGGAGCGTCAGCGCCTCCCCGCCGAGCCGTGGGTCGGGGTCGCCGGTCTCCGCGGCGCGGGCGATGTGGTCGACCAGCCGGGCGTGCGCGGCGAGCGCGGGACCGGCCTCCGGCTCCCGGTCCGGATCGAGGTCGGCGGCCAGGCCGCGGACCGCCCCGAGGAGTGCCCCGGCGACCGGCGCGCTCACCCGGTCGAGCGATGCGATGGCGGCGTCGACGGCGTCCGGCCACTGCTGGAGGTGGCGGCTGCGGGCCTGGGCCAGCTCCTCGCGGGGCGCGTACTCGCGGTCGTACGCGGTGAGTTCGAGGTTGGACAAATGCGGATATGGGTCACGCCGGTGCAGTTCCAGCTCGCCGTACTGGACCTTGAGGGTGTCCTCGAAGACCGACAGGTGCCGCTCGTCGTGGGGGTCGGGAAGGGCCGGTTCGCGCAGCCGGGCGTGGGCGAGCGAGGACAGTCCGCGGCGGACGCCGTCGGGTGACAGGTCCTGCACCTGGCCGTCGTACTCGTGGAGTCCCGCCATCTCCCTGACCACGGGGACCATCAGGTCGCACACCGAGCGAAGCCGATCATTCATGGCATCGAAGGTAGCGACTCCTCTTGCATCGCGGCGATCTGTCAACGCGCGTAACACTGCGGTAATAACGGACGAAGGCTCACCACATCACGGTTGCGCATCGCTTCCCTGTGGGGTCTGGCGCGTGATCCACGCCCCATGAAGACTCGCGCACCAAGGCCGCTCACACGTCGCCTTAACGATTCATCACAAGCCAAACACACAGCCCAGCGCCACCGCACCACCATCAAGAGCTGCGCCCGACATGGTCGGTCCGCTCCGTCGACCCGGGCGGACGGCCAGGCGAAGCCGGCCACCGCCGGCAGGGGGATGCACGAGGAGACATGACAGCACCGCTGCACGACACCGCCGAGACGGCCGTCGCCGACGTCGCCGCCGACATACCCGCGAAGGCCATCGAGGGGCGTTCGCCCGGGCGTATCGCCTGGATGCGCCTCAAGCGCGACAAAGTGGCGCTGGCAGGCGGCGTGATCGTCGTCTTCCTCATCCTGGTCGCGATCTTCGCCCCCCTCATCGTCAGCGCCCTCGGTCATCCGCCGAACGACTTCCACGAGAACAAGATCGACCCGCTCTTCGGCACCCCCACCGGCAAGTGGGGCGGCATCAGCGGGGATTACCTCTTCGGTGTGGAGCCGGTCAACGGCCGCGACGTCTTCAGCCGCATCGTCTACGGGACGCGGATCTCCCTGCTGGTGGCCTTCCTGTCGGCGGTCGTCGCGGTGGTCCTCGGCACCTTCTTCGGCATCATGGCCGGTTACTTCGGCGGCTGGGTCGACGCCGCCATCGGCCGCGTGATGGACGTCCTCCTGGCCTTCCCCCAGCTGCTCTTCATCATGTCCCTGGTCTCGGTCATGCCGAACTCGCTGCTGGGCTTCAGCGGCACCGGCGTGCGCATGGGCGTCCTGGTCGTCGTCATCGGGTTCTTCGGCTGGCCGTACGTCGGGCGCATCGTCCGCGGCCAGACCCTGAGCCTGAGGGAACGCGAGTACGTCGACGCTGCCCGCAGCCTCGGTGCCGGCCGCGGCTACATCCTCTTCCGGGAACTGCTGCCCAACCTCGTCGCCCCGATCACCGTCTACGCGACGCTGATGATCCCGACGAACATCCTCACCGAGGCCGCCCTGAGCTTCCTCGGGGTCGGCGTGAAGCCGCCCACCTCGTCGTGGGGACAGATGCTGTTCAAGGCGCTGTCCTTCTACGAGACGGACCCGATCTTCATGCTGATCCCGGGCCTGGCGATCTTCATCACCGTGCTCGCCTTCAACCTCTTCGGTGACGGCGTACGGGATGCGCTGGACCCGAAGGGCTCCCGCTAGCCCTCGCACACCGCCCCTGCCATTCCCGTCAGGTGGCTTCTCACCGAGAAGGACCGCAGGTCCGCCGAAAGTCGCGGACCGCGAATCACGGAGGTTACGAAAAAGTGACATCCCCACGCTCATCGAGGCGCAGGCTGGCCGCAGGGACGGCCGTCGTGGTCGCCGCACTGCTGTCCACCGCCGCTTGCGGCGGCGGAGGCGGCGGTGGCGGCAAGTCCGACGGCAACGCCAAGGCCCCCGGATTCAACGCCGCTGTCAACAAGGTGGCGAACGCGTCCGACAAGAAGGGCGGCACGCTCAAGTTCATCGGCACGCAGGACGCCGACTCCTGGGACCCGCAGCGTGGCTACTACGGCTTCATGTGGGACTTCGCCCGGTACTACACCCGTCAGCTGGTCTCCTTCACCCCGGAGCCGGGTCTGGGCAGCACCACGCTGAAGCCGGACCTCGCGACCGGCCTCGCGAAGGTCAGCGACGGCGGCAAGACCTACACGTACACCCTGAAGGACGGCCTGAAGTGGGAGGACGGCTCCCCGCTGACCTCCAAGGACGTCAAGTACGGCATCGAGCGCATCTGGGCGCAGGACGTCATCTCCGGCGGCCCGATCTACCTGCAGCAGGTGCTCGACCCCAAGGGTGAGTACAAGGGCCCGTACAAGGACACCTCGCCCGACAAGCTCGGTCTGAAGGCCATCGAGACGCCGGACGACAAGACCATCACCTTCCACCTGGCGACGCCGAACAGCGACTTCGAGCAGATGCTCGCGATGCCGTCCGGCTCCCCGGTCCCCGCGGCCAAGGACACCGGCGCGAAGTACGGCCTCAAGCCGTTCTCCAGCGGCCCGTACAAGTTCGAGTCGTACACGCCGAACAAGTCGATGGTCCTGGTCCGCAACACCAACTGGAGCGCGTCCACCGACGACCTCCGCAAGGCGCTGCCGGACAAGATCACGGTCACCCTGACCACCAACGCCGACGACATGGACAAGCGCCTGATCAACGGCGACTACGACCTGGACCTCAACGCCACCGGCGTCGGCCAGGCCGCGCGCGCCGAGGTGCTCGGCAAGAACAAGGGCAACGCCGACAACCCGGACACCGGCTTCATCCGTTACGCGGTCTTCCCGACCACGGTCAAGCCGATGGACAACATCCACTGCCGCAAGGCGGTCATCCTCGCGGCCGACCACAAGTCGCTGCAGACCGCCCGTGGCGGCCCGCAGGCCGGTGGCGCCATCGCCCCCAACATGCTCCCGCTGGGCATCAAGGGCGCCGACGCCAACTACGACCCGTACAACGTCCTGAAGGACACCTCGGGCAACGTCGAAGAGGCCAAGAAGGAGCTCAAGGCCTGCGGCCAGCCCAACGGCTTCAAGACCACGATCGCGGTCCGCAACAACAAGCCGATCGAGATCGCCACGGCCGAGTCGCTGCAGGAGTCGCTGAAGAAGGTCGGCATCACCACCGAGCTCGACGAGTTCGACGGTGCGCAGACCTCCGGCATCATCGGTGCCCCGAAGACGGTCAAGTCGAAGAACTACGGCATCATCATCATGGGCTGGGGCGCCGACTTCCCGTCGGGCCAGGGCTTCCTCCAGCCGCTGGTCGACAGCCGGTTCATCCTGGAGAGCGGCAACAACAACTTCGCCGAGATCAAGGACAAGTCGATCGACGGCCTGTTCGACCAGGCGCTGCAGCAGACCGACCCGAACGCCGCGGCCGATCTGTACAAGCAGATCAACCAGAAGGTCTCCGAGGGCGCGTACTACCTGCCCTTCACCTTCGAGAAGAACATCATCTGGCGCAGCTCCCGCCTGACCAACGTCTACACGGCCGACGCGTACAACGGCCGCTACGACTACGCGTCGCTGGGCGTGCAGTAACAACCCTCGAATCGATCGAGTGCCACACCCGCTAGGCACGAAGGGCAGGTGATGGCCGCGTGCGGCGGCCCGGGGAACCCCCGGGCCGCCGCCGGGCCGAGCACAGTGCTTGCATACATCATCCGGCGACTGTTCGCTGTCGTCGTCATGTTGCTGGTCATCACGTTGGTGACCTTCGGGATCTTCTTCCTGATCCCCAAATGGGTCGGAGTCGACCCCGCCACCTACTTCATCGGGAAGCAGGCGGATCCGGCCTCCCTCGAGGGCATTCGGAAGAAGATGGGCCTCGACGATCCCATCCTCGTGCAGTTCGGCAAGTTCCTGTGGGGGCTGTTCGCCGGGCGTGACTACGCCAACGGCGCGGACGTCACGCACTGCCCCGCTCCTTGCTTCGGCTACTCCTTCCGCAACGAGCAGGCGATCTGGCCGGTCCTGACGGACCGTCTCCCGGTGACCCTGCAGCTGGCCGCCGGCGCCTGCGTCATCTGGGTGATCGTCGGCGTTGGCACCGGTGTCGTCTCCGCCCTCAAGCGCGGCTCCGTACTGGACCGCTCCCTGATGACGGTGGCGCTGGCCGGCGTCTCGCTCCCCATCTACTTCACCGGCATGATCGCCCTCGCGGTGGTCGTCTACGGGCTCGGATGGATCGACGGCCAGTACGTGCCGTTCGGTGATTCACCATCCGGCTGGTTCGGCGGCATGCTCCTGCCCTGGATCACGCTCGCGTTCCTCTACGCCGCCATGTACGCCCGGATGACCCGGGCCACCATGCTCGAGATCATGGGCGAGGACTACATCCGCACCGCGCGTGCCAAGGGCCTGCGCGAGCCGGTCGTCATCGGCAAGCACGCCATGCGCTCGACGATGACCCCGGTGCTCACCATCCTCGGCATGGACCTCGGCGCCCTCGTCGGCGGCGCGATCCTCACCGAGACGACGTTCAGCCTGCCCGGCATCGGCCAGGCGGCGGTGAAGGCGATCTCGGACAAGGACTTCCCGCTGATCCTCGGCGTCACGCTGATCGCGGCCGTCGCCGTGGTGGTGGCCAACCTCCTCGTAGACCTGCTGTACGCCGTCGTCGACCCGCGCGTGAGGCTGTCATGACCGACCTCCCCATCCAGAAGTCCGGCACCGGGGCGGATGCCGCGCCGAACGAGCCGGTGGCCGGGAAGGCGGGGCAGCCCACGGCGTTCCTGGAGGTCCGCGACCTCAAGGTGCACTTCCCGACCGACGACGGTCTGGTGAAGTCCGTCGACGGCCTCTCCTTCCAGCTGGAGAAGGGCAAGACCCTCGGCATCGTCGGCGAGTCCGGCTCCGGCAAGTCGGTGACGTCCCTGGCGATCATGGGTCTGCACCGGGCCGGCCAGTACGGCCGCAGCAGGGCCCGGATGTCCGGCGAGATCTGGCTCGACGGCAAGGAACTGCTCTCGGCCGACCCGGACGAGGTCCGTCGGTTGCGCGGCAAGGACGCCGCGATGATCTTCCAGGACCCGCTGTCCGCGATGCACCCCTACTTCACCGTCGGCGCGCAGATCGTCGAGGCGTACCGGGTGCACCACGACGTGTCCAAGGCCGTGGCCCGCAAGCGCGCGATCGAGATGCTCGACCGCGTCGGCATCCCGCAGCCCGACAAGCGCGTCGACGACTACCCGCACCAGTTCTCCGGGGGCATGCGGCAGCGCGCGATGATCGCCATGGCGCTGTCCAACAACCCCGACCTGCTCATCGCGGACGAGCCGACCACCGCGCTCGACGTGACCGTGCAGGCGCAGATCCTGGACCTCATCCGGGACCTGCAGAAGGAGTTCGGCTCCGCGGTCATCATCATCACCCACGACCTCGGCGTCGTCGCCGAGCTCGCGGACGACATCCTGGTGATGTACGGCGGACGCTGCGTGGAGCGCGGACCGGCCGACAAGGTCTTCTACGAGCCGCAACACCCCTACACCTGGGGCCTGCTCGGCTCGATGCCCCGCCTGGACCGTGAGCGCACCGAACGGCTCAACCCGGTCAAGGGCTCGCCGCCGAGCCTCATCAACATTCCGTCCGGCTGCGCCTTCCACCCGCGCTGCCCGTACGCGGAGCTCACCGGCGGCGCCAGCACCACCGTCGTTCCGGAACTGCGCGAGGTCGGCAGCCGGCACCACGCCGCGTGCCACCTGGGCGCGGCGGACCGGGAGCGCATCTGGACCGAAGAGATTGCGCCGAAGCTGTGAAAGGCCAGGAGATGACGATCCCCCAGCAGTCGACCGCCGACGGGTCGGATGCGCTGCTCAAGGTGAGCGGCCTGGTCAAGCACTTCCCGATCACCAAGGGTCTGCTGCGGCGCCAGGTCGGCGCGGTCAAGGCCGTCGACGGCATCGACTTCCACGTCAACCCCGGGGAGACCCTCGGCGTGGTCGGCGAGTCCGGCTGCGGCAAGTCCACCATGGGCCGGCTGATCACCCGGCTGCTCGAACCGACCGGTGGGAAGATCGAGTTCGAGGGCCGGGACATCACGCACCTGGGCACCGCGGGCATGCGCCCGCTCCGCCGCGACGTGCAGATGATCTTCCAGGACCCGTACTCCTCCCTCAACCCGCGGCACACCGTCGGCACCATCGTCGGCGCGCCGTTCCGGCTGCAGAAGGTGCAGACGGAGAACGGGGTGAAGAAGGAGGTGCAGAACCTCCTGGAACTGGTCGGCCTCAACCCCGAGCACTACAACCGCTACCCGCACGAGTTCTCCGGCGGTCAGCGGCAGCGCATCGGCATCGCCCGCGCGCTGGCGCTCAAGCCCAAGCTCGTGGTCGCGGACGAGCCGGTGTCGGCGCTCGACGTCTCCATCCAGGCCCAGGTGGTCAACCTCCTGGACGACCTGCAGAGCGAGCTCGGCCTGACCTACGTGATCATCGCGCACGACCTGTCGGTCATCCGGCACGTGTCGGACCGCATCGCGGTCATGTACCTCGGCAAGATCGTCGAGGTCGCCGACCGCGAGGACCTGTACACCAAGCCGATGCACCCGTACACCAACGCGCTGCTCTCCGCGGTGCCGGTGCCGGACCCGAAGCGGCGCGCCAAGCGCGAGCGGATCCTGCTGACCGGCGACGTCCCGTCGCCGATCGCCCCGCCGCCCGGCTGCCGCTTCCACACCCGCTGCTGGAAGGCGACCGAGGTCTGCAAGACCACGGAGCCCCCGCTGGCCACCCTGGCCACCGGGCACCAGGTGGCCTGCCACCACCCGGAGAACACCGGCGACTCCGGCAGCGGCGCGGCCGGGAAGACGGCCGAAAAGGCCTAGCCACCCACCCGGCACAATGGGGCCGGTGCAAACCGAACTGTTCAGCCACTCCGTCCAGCACGTGCTCGATCTCGTCGGAATCTTCGTCTTCGCGATCTCCGGCGCGCTGCTCGCCGTACGCAAGAACTACGACGTCTTCGGCATGGCGGTCCTCGCAGAGGTCACCGCGCTGGGCGGAGGGCTGATCAGGGACCTGATCATCGGGGCGGTCCCGCCGGCCGCCTTCACCGACCTCGGCTACTTCCTGACCCCGCTGATCGCCACCACGGTGGTGTTCTTCCTGCACCCCCAGGTCGAGCGGATCAACACCACCATCAACATCTTCGACGCCGCCGGCCTCGGCCTCTTCTGCGTCGCCGGCACCACCAAGGCCTATGACTACGGCCTCAACCTCACCGCCTCCGCCACCCTCGGGCTCGCCACCGCCGTCGGCGGCGGCGTCCTGCGCGACCTGCTCGGCAACGAGGTCCCCTCCCTGCTGCGCTGGGACCGCGACCTGTACGCGGTGCCGGCCATCGTGGGGGCCACCGTCGTGGTCGTGCTCATCAAATTCGAGGCCCTGACCCCCGGCACCGGGGTGCTCGCCGTCATCAGCGCCTTCGTCCTCAGGCTGCTGGCCATGCGCTTCCACTGGCGCGCCCCCCGTGCCTGGCACCGGCGCACCACCGCGGCGGAGGAGCTCCACCTGTAGCGGGGCACCACCCGGCGCGGTGGGCCCCGGGACGGGCCTCGGTCCGGGAGGGGGCCGCGGCGCCCGTAGAATCACGCTCATCATGGCCTACCTCGACCACGCCGCCACGACCCCGATGTTGCCCGAGGCCGTCGAGGCGATGACCGCGCACCTCGCCGTCACGGGCAACGCATCCTCCCTCCACGCGGCCGGCCGCCGGGCCAGGCGCACGGTGGAGGAGTCCCGGGAGTCCCTGGCCGCCGCGCTCGGCGCCCGCCCCAGCGAGATCGTCTTCACCGCGGGCGGCACCGAGGCCGACAACCTGGCGGTCAAGGGTCTGTACTGGGCCCGCCGCGACGCCGACCCCCGGCGCACCCGGGTCCTCGCCAGCCCCGTCGAGCACCACGCCGTTCTCGACGCCGTCGACTGGCTCGCCACGCACGAGGGCGCCCGGGTCGAGTGGCTTCCGGTCGACGCCTACGGCCGCGTCCACCCCGAGGCCCTGCGCGAGGCCATCGCCCGCGACCCGGGTGATGTGGCCCTCGCCACGGTGATGTGGGCCAACAACGAGGTCGGCACGATCTTCCCGGTGGCGGAACTCAGCGCGGTGGCCCGGGAGTTCGAGGTGCCGCTGCACTCCGACGCCGTCCAGGCCCTCGGGCAGGTCGAGGTCGACTTCGCGGCTTCCGGGCTCGACGCGATGACCGTCACCGGGCACAAGGTCGGCGGGCCGTACGGCGTCGGGGCACTGGTGCTCCGGCGCGAGATCGGCCCGGTCCCCCTCCTCCACGGCGGCGGCCAGGAGCGCGGCGTACGCTCCGGCACGCTCGACGTCCCCGCGGTCGCCGCGTTCGCCGTTGCCGGGACGCTCGCCGCGCAGCGGCGCGAGGACTTCGCCCGGGAGATCGGCGCCCTGCGCGACGACCTGGTCGCCCGGGTCCGCGAAGCCGTCCCCGAGGCCATCCTCAACGGTGACCCCGCCCCCGGCGGCCGCCTCCCCGCCAGCGCCCACTTCTCCTTCCCCGGGTGCGAGGGGGACTCCCTGCTGATGCTGCTCGACGCCCAGGGCATCGAGTGCTCCACCGGGTCCGCGTGCACCGCCGGCGTCCCCCAGCCCAGCCACGTCCTCCTCGCCATGGGCGCCGACCCCGACCTCGCGCGGGGCTCCCTGCGCTTCTCCCTCGGGCACACCTCGACCGCGGAGGACGTCGCGGTCCTCGGCGAGGCGATCGCCCCCGCCGTGGCCCGCGCCCGCAGCGCGGGCCTGATGTAGCGCCCGCGGCGGGCCATCCGTGGTGCGGTGCGCCGGTCCGTCGGCGGCTGCGTGCCCGTGCGTTCGCGGTGCCGGCGGTGGCGGTCAGTCGGCGGCCCGCGCGCCGTTGCGCCCGCGGAGGGCTTCTCCCGCCCGCCCACCCGTGCGGTGCCGTGGGCGGGTGCGGGTGCGGGTGGCCCCGGTGGGTGGCGCCTCTTTGCGGGCGGCTTGCGGACAGGGCCGGGCCGCTCGCCCCGCGTTCACGAAGACCGGCCCCGCAGGACGCCCCGGGGGCGCCGTACTCTAGGAGGCGCTATGACTGACTTCCCCGGTGCACCCACAGGCCCTGGCGACGGCCGTCGCCTCCGCGTGCTCGCCGCGATGAGCGGTGGCGTCGACTCGGCCGTGGCGGCCGCCCGCGCCGCCGAAGCGGGGCACGACGTCACGGGCGTGCACCTCGCCCTGTCCGCGAACCCGCAGTCGTTCCGCACCGGAGCCCGCGGCTGCTGCACGATCGAGGACAGCCACGACGCCCGCCGCGCCGCGGACGTCATCGGCATCCCCTTCTACATCTGGGACCTCGCCGACCGCTTCCGCGCGGACGTCGTCGACGACTTCGTCGCCGAGTACGCCGCGGGCCGCACGCCCAACCCCTGCCTGCGCTGCAACGAGAAGATCAAGTTCGCCGCGCTGCTCGACAAGGCGATCGCCCTCGGCTTCGACGCCGTGTGCACCGGCCACTACGCCACCGTCGTGGCCAACCCCGACGGCTCCCGCGAGCTGCACCGCGCCTCCGACGCGGCCAAGGACCAGTCGTACGTCCTCGGCGTCCTCGACGAGCGGCAGCTGGCGCACGCCATGTTCCCGCTCGGCGACACGCTCACCACCAAGGACGAGATCCGGGCGGAGGCGGCCCGCCGTGGCCTGTCCGTGGCGAAGAAGCCGGACAGCCACGACATCTGCTTCATCGCCGACGGCGACACCCAGGGCTTCCTCGCGCGGCGCCTGGGCACCGCCGACGGCGACATCCTCGACGAGGACGGCAACCGCCTGGGCACCCACTCCGGCGCCTACGGCTACACCGTGGGCCAGCGCAAGGGGCTGCGCCTGGGCGTGCCCGCCGCCGACGGCAAGCCGCGCTACGTGCTCGACATCTCGCCGGTGAACAACACGGTGACCGTCGGCCCGGCCGAGGCGCTGGACGTCACGGCCCTGACCGCCATCCGCCCGCGCTGGTGCGGCACCGCGCCCGACGGTGCCGGGCAGCGCGCGTACACCGCGCAGCTGCGCGCCCACGGCGACGACGTGCCCGTCACCGCCGAGCTGGACGGCGGCGAACTGCGCGTCCGCTTCACCGGCGGGGCCGTCCGCGGCGTCGCGCCGGGCCAGGCGGTCGTGCTCTACGACGGCACGCGCGTCGTCGGCTCGGCGACGATCGCCACGACGGAGCGCAGCCGGCCGGCGACCGCGAGCGCCTGAGCGGCCCCGGCACCGGGCGCGGGGTACGGAACGGGCCGAACGGCCCCCCTGCCCGGCGCCCGGCGCCATGCGCGAGACTGGCCCGCATGAACATCTGCGTCTTCCTCTCCGCCGCCGACCTCGAGCCCCGCTACACCGAACCCGCCCGCCAGTTCGCCGAGTTGATCGGCAAGGGCGGGCACACCCTGGTGTGGGGCGGCTCGGACGTGGGCCTGATGAAGGTGATGGCGGACGGGGTGCAGGAGCACGGCGGGCGCCTGGTCGGGGTCTCGGTGGAGTTCCTCGCGGCCAAGGCCCGCAAGGGCGCCGACGAGATGGTGATCGCGGCCGACCTCGCCGAGCGCAAGGCGGAGCTGCTGGCCCGCGCGGACGCCGTGGTGGTCATGGTGGGCGGCACCGGCACGCTGGACGAGGCGACCGAGATCCTGGAGCTGAAGAAGCACGGGCTGCACACCAAGCCGGTCGTCCTGCTCAACACGGCGGGCTTCTACGACGGGCTCAAGGAGCAGTTCCAGCGCATGGACGAGGAGGGCTTCCTGCCGCTGCCCCTCACCGACCTGGTGTTCTTCGCCGAGGACGGCGTCTCGGCGCTCGCCTATCTGGAGGAGAACGCCGGCATCGTGTGAGCCGCGGGGGATGACAGCATGGATCCCATGTCGATTCACCTGATCACCGGCGCCGGCTCCGGCATCGGCGCCGTCGTGGCGCAGCGCCTCCTCGACCGCGGCGACGAACTGTGGCTGCTGGCCCGCAACGCCGGACGCGCCAAGGAGCTGGCCGACCGCTTCCCGGGCGCGCGCACCCTCGTGGGTGACCTCGCGGAGCCGGAGCGGCTGTCCTGGGCGCTGGGCCACCAGTCGCCGCCGGACCGGCTGGACTCCCTGCTGCACATCGCGGGCGTCGTGGACCTGGGGCAGGTCGGCGAGCTGACCCCGAAGACCTGGAACCGGACGCTCGCCGCCAACCTCGTGGGCCCCGCCGAGCTGACCCGCCTCGTCCTGCCCCAACTGCGGCTCTCCCGCGGGCACGTGGTCTTCGTCAACTCCGGCGCCGGGCTCAACGCGCACGCGGAGTGGGGCGCCTACGCGGCCAGCAAGCACGGCCTCAAGGCGCTCGCCGACTCCCTGCGCCACGAGGAGCACGCGAACGGGGTGCGGGTCACCTCCGTCTACCCGGGCCGCACCGCCACGCCGATGCAGGCCAAGGTGCACCAGCAGGAGGGCAAGACGTACGACCCCTCGCGCTGGATCGCCCCCGAGTCGGTGGCGACGGCGATCCTGACGGCGGTCGACCTGCCGCGGGACGCCGAGGTCAACGACCTGACGATCCGGCCGGGAGCCTGACCGGCGCGCCGACGTAGGCTGCACCGGTGAGCACGGAAGCGACCGAAGCGAAGTTCCGGCTGCCCCAAGGGGCGGCCACCGGTGTGGGTTCGATGCCGGGAGGTGACGCGCGCGAGGCGGCGCGGACGGCGACCGGGGCGCTGGAGGCGCTGCCGTTCCTGCCGGAGCTGCCCGCGCGCGGCCCGGGCGCGGACATGATCGGCCGTACGCTCGGGATGCTCGTCGAGCTGTACGGGCGCGTGGAGCCCAGCGGATGGCGGTTCGGCGACCGCCCGGGCCGGGACACCCGCCGGGCCAGGGCGTGGCTGGGGGAGGACCTGGACGCCCTGGAGGAGTTCACCCAGGGCTACGAGGGCCCCCTGAAGCTCCAGGCGGTCGGGCCCTGGACGCTCGCGGCCTCCGTCGAGCTGAAGAACGGCGAGGCGGCGCTCTCCGACCCGGGCGCCTGCCGTGACCTGGCCGCCTCGCTCGGCGAGGGACTGCGGCTGCACCTGGAGGACGTGCGCCGGCGTGTGCCCGGCGCGAGGCCCGTGCTGCAGCTGGACGAGCCCTCGCTCACCGCCGTGCTCCAGGGCCGGGTCAGGTCCGCCAGCGGTTACCGCACGCACCGCGCGGTGGACCGGGGCGTCGTCGAGGGCGCGCTGCGGGACGTCATGGCGGCCGTCGGGGGTGGGGACGGCGTGCCCGTGATCGCGCACTCCTGCGCGCCGGAGGTGCCCTTCGCGCTGCTGCGCAGGGCCGGGGTGGCGGGGGTGTCGTTCGATTTCTCGCTGCTCACGGAGAGTGACTGGGACGCCTTCGGTGAGGCGGCGGAGGCGGGAACCGCGCTCTTCACCGGTGTCGTCCCGGGTACCGACGCCCCATTGTCGGACCCTGCGGGTAGCGTCGGTGGTGTTCGGGCGCTGTGGCGCAGGCTGGGGCTGTCCCCGGGGGAGCTGGGCACCTCCGTGGCGGTGACCCCGACCTGCGGTCTGGCCGGGGCCTCGCCGGCCTATGCCCGTGCCGCGCTCGTGCACTGCGCGAAGGCGGCACGCTCGCTCGTCGACAACCCTGAGTGAGGATGGGATGAGGAAGGACGTGGACGTGGAGGACTCCGTGATCCCCGAGGGCGCCAGGAACGAGGACGTGCCGGCGCAGGCGCGCGAGCTGCACGCCTCCCTGGCCGAGCAGGTCGAGGAGCACCGCTTCCGCTACTACGTCAAGGACCAGCCGGTCGTCAGCGACGCCGACTTCGACAAGCTGCTGCGGCGGCTGGAGGCGCTGGAGGACGAGTACCCCTCGCTGCGCACGCCGGACTCGCCGACCCAGAAGGTCGCCGGCGCGTACGCGACGGAGTTCACCTCCGTCGAGCACCGCGAGCGCATGCTCTCCCTCGACAACGCCTTCACCGAGGAGGAGCTGAACGCCTGGGCCGAACGCCTCGCCGCGGAGCTGGGCCCCCCGGCGGGCGAGGGCGGCACCTACCACTTCCTGTGCGAGCTGAAGGTCGACGGACTCGCCGTCAACCTCACGTACGAGAACGGCCGTCTGGTGCGCGGCGCCACGCGCGGTGACGGCCGCACCGGCGAGGACATCACGCCCAACGTCCGCACGATCGCCGAGATCCCGGACCGGCTGGCGGGGGAGCGCGTCCCCGCGCTCGTCGAGATCCGCGGCGAGGTCTTCTTCCCGATGGAGAAGTTCGAGGAGCTCAACGCCCGTCTGGTCGAGGCCGGCGACAAGCCCTTCGCCAACCCGCGCAACGCCGCCGCCGGCTCCCTGCGGCAGAAGGACCCCCGGGTGACCGCGAGCCGCCCGCTGCACATGGTGGTGCACGGCATCGGCGCCCGTGAGGGCTTCACCATCGACTGCCAGTCGCACGCCTACGAGCTGCTGCACGAGTGGGGCCTGCCCACCACCAGGTACGCCCGCGTGGTCGGCACGCTCGCCGAGGTCAAGGAGGCCATCGCCTACTACGGCGAGCACCGCCACGACGTCGAGCACGAGATCGACGGCATCGTCGTCAAGGTCGACGAGATCCCGCTGCAGGGCCGGCTCGGCTCCACCGCCCGCGCGCCGCGCTGGGCCATCGCGTGGAAGTACGCGCCCGAGGAGGTCAACACCAAGCTGGTCGACATCCGGGTCGGCGTCGGCCGCACGGGCCGGGTGACGCCGTACGCGGTGGTCGAGCCGGTCACGGTCGCCGGCTCGGAGGTCGAGTTCGCCACCCTGCACAACCAGGACGTGGTCAAGGCCAAGGGCGTGCTGATCGGCGACACCGTCGTGCTGCGCAAGGCCGGTGACGTCATCCCCGAGATCCTCGGCCCCGTCGTCGACCTGCGGGACGGCAGCGAGCGCGAGTTCGTGATGCCCGCCCAGTGCCCCTCCTGCGGCACTGCGCTGCGCCCCATGAAGGAGGGCGACATCGACCTGCGCTGCCCCAACGCGCGGGGCTGCCCGGCGCAGATCCGGGAACGGGTGTTCTATCTGACCGGTCGCAAGTGCCTGGACATCGAGAACTTCGGCTACGTCGCCGCCGCCGCGCTCACCGGGCCGCTGGAGCCCGCCGAGCCGCCGCTGCGTGACGAGGGCGACCTGTTCGACCTCACCCCAGAGGACCTGTTGCCCATCCGCGCCCACGTCCTCGACCAGAACAGCGGCCTGCCCAAGCGCGACCCCGCGACCGGCGAGGAGAAGGTCGTCTCGGTCTTCGCCAACCAGCAGGGGGAGCTGAAGAAGAACGCCGTGGCCATGCTGGAGAACATCCAGAAGGCCAAGGAGCAGCCGCTCGCCCGCGTGATCACGGGACTGTCGATCCGTCACGTCGGCCCGGTCGCCGCCGAGGCCCTCGCCCGCGAGTTCCGCGACCTGGACGCCGTCTTCGCCGCCGACGAGGAGCGCCTGGCAGGTGTCGACGGCGTCGGCGGGATCATCGCGGCCTCCCTCAAGCAGTGGTACGAGGAGGAGTGGCACCGCGAGATCCTGCGCAAGTGGAAGGCCGCGGGCGTCCGGTTCACCGAGGAGGGCTCCGACGAGGGGCCGCGCCCGTTGGAGGGCCTCACCGTCGTCGTCACCGGCACCCTCGCCACCCACACCCGGGACGGCGCGAAGGAGGCGCTCGTGAGTCGCGGGGCCAAGGTCACCGGATCGGTCTCCAAGAAGACCGACTTCGTGGTCGTCGGCGACAGCCCGGGCTCCAAGTACGACAAGGCGGTGCAGCTGAAGGTGCCGATCCTGGACGAGGACGGCTTCGCCGTCCTGCTCGGACAGGGCGCCGACGCGGCCCGGGAGGCCACCGTGAACCCGGAGGGCTGACAGCCCATCATCACCCTTTCGGCCCATAGTGGAACGATCCGGGAGGGTGGGATCCATTCGGGCAACAGCAGCCGATCGGTGCCCGTGACAGCCTTTATCGGCCTACTGTTGAGAGGCGCGCCTTCCGGGCATGGGCCCTCCAGCAGCCCGGTGGTCAATCCCGCGGGCACGGGCGTGTGGTGGAACGGCACACGCGGCTGCGAGAGGGTACGGGCATGGAACCGACGGACAGCGCCGGACCGGCGCAGCGGCTGCTCGGGCCGGCCGCGCCGGTGCTGCCCGCGGCGGCACTCAGGTACTCGGTCGTGGGCGCTGCCGCCGCGGCCCTGGTCGTGGGCGTGGTCCGGATACTCGTGGACGGCAACGCCTTCTTCCCCGGCGGGGACGTCGGCTGGGCGTTCGCCGTGCTCACCGGCATCATCGTCGGCCACCTGGTCGCCATGGGCCGGGACCGCTGGTGGGGCGGCACCGGCTCCGGCGCCGCCCTGACCCTCGCCATGCTGCTGCTCTACGGCTGGGTGCCCGCGGTGCTGGTCAGCCTGGCCGTCGTCGTCCTGGTCGGCGCGGCCCGCAGGCACCGCTGGCGGGAGGCGCTGCTGCACGGCGCCGTGGACATCCTCGGCATCGGCGCGGCCTCGCTCGCGCTGTCCGCCTTCGGGACCCACCCGTCCGTCGAACAGCCCTGGCAACCCGCCACTTGGGGGATGGCCGCCATCCCCTCGGTGCTCGCCGCCGCACTCGGCTACCTGGCTGCGACCCGCACGCTCCTGTGGTACGCGATCGTGCCGCGCGCCGGAGCCCTGCCCACCGTGGCCCGCACCGCCCTGCTACGCCAGGGCTTCGTCGGCGTCGCACTGCTCGGCATCTCCCCGCTGATCATCATCGTCGCGGCCGATCTGCCCCTGCTGCTCCCGCTGTTCGCCGTGCCCCTGATCGCGCTCGACTCCACCCTCTGGATCGCCCACGCCCGCGCCGAGGAACAACTGCGCGACCCCCTCACCGGACTGCCCAACCGTCAGTGGCTGCTGGAGCGCACCTGGACCGCGCTCGACGACGCCGCCCGCAGCGGCGAGCGCGCCGCCCTGGTCCTGATCGACCTGGACAAGTTCCGCTCCGTCAACGACACCCTGGGCCACATGGCCGGCGACCGGCTGCTGGTGCAGATCGCGGACCGTCTGCGGCTGGCCCTGCCACGCGGCGCCGAGGTCGCCCGGCTCGGCGGCGACGAGTTCGCCGTCCTGCTCCCCACCTGCGACGCGCCGACCCGCGCCCAGCGCATCGCCAGGGCCCTGGTCGCCGCGCTGAGCTCGCCGTTAAGCCTCGACGGCCTGACCCTGGTGCTCGAGGCCAGCGCCGGGGTCGCCGTCTACCCCGATCACGCCGATGACGCCGAGGGCCTGCTGCGCCGCGCCGACGTCGCGATGTACCAGGCGAAACGTGACCGCAGCGGGGTCGAGGTCTACGAGTCCTCCCGCGACGGCAACACGCCCGACCGGCTTGGCCTCCTCGGCGACCTGCGCCGGGCACTGGACCGCGGTGAGGTCGAGCTGCACTACCAGCCGAAGGTCCGCTTCGACGGACAGGTCGCGGGCCTGGAGGCGCTGGTCCGCTGGGTGCACCCCGAGCGCGGCCGGGTGAGCCCCGAGGAGTTCATCGCGATCGCCGAGACCTCCGGGCTGATGCCGCAGCTCACCGAGTACGTCCTGGAGACCGCCCTCGGGCAGGTCGCCCGGTGGCGGGCGATGGGCCTCGACGTCCCCGTCGCGGTCAACGTCTCGCCGCGCGACGTCCACTCGCCCGGTTTCGCCGGGGCCGTCGCCGCGCGCCTGGCCCGCCACGGGGTCCCGCCGGGGGCGCTGCAGCTGGAGATCACCGAGCACGTGCTGCTGGAGGACCCGCAGCGCGCCGCCGACACCATGGCCGGGCTGACCGGGCACGGGGTGAAGATGTCGCTGGACGACTTCGGCACCGGGTACTCCTCGCTGGTCCACCTGCGGCGGCTGCCGGTGAGCGAGCTGAAGATCGACCGCTCGTTCGTCGCGCGGCTGTCCGTCGACGCCGAGGACGCGGAGATCGTGCGCTGCACGGTCGACCTCGCCCACTCCCTCGGCCTCCTCGTCGTGGCGGAGGGCGTCGAGGACGACGAGACGTGGGAGCGCCTGCGGGACCTCGGCTGCGACGCGATCCAGGGCTGGCTGGTCGCCGCAGCGATGCCCCCGGAGGAGACCACGGCCTGGCTGCGGCTGCGCGGGCGTGCCGGATGGCGCCGTCCGGCGGAGCTGGAGGCCGCCAAGGAGCGGGCCGCCGTCCCCGACGCGCAGTAACGTTTGCGGGCCTTCGACCAGCGGGCCCGCACCCGCCGCGCCGTGCCGCGGACGCCCCGCCGGCCCCACCCGCCCCAGGGGCACCGCAGCCCGCGGGCGGCGCGTCCGGCGGCCCCCGGCCGGGCGCAGCGCAAACCGTTTCGCCCCCGGGGCGCTCGCGCCCATAGGATTGGGCGGGAAAAGACCAAACTCACCCCCAGAGGATCGCTGCATGCCAGGCATCACGCGCGAGGAGGTCGCCCACCTCGGCCGGCTGTCGCGTCTGGAGCTGAAGGACGAAGAGCTCGACCACTTCGCCGGACAGCTCGACGCCATCATCGGCGCGGTCGCCCGCGTCTCCGAGGTGGCCGGCGAGGACGTACCGCCGACCTCCCACCCGCTGCCGCTGACCAATGTCATGCGCCCCGACGAGGTCCGGCCCAGCCTGACCCCGGCCGAGGCGCTGTCCGGCGCCCCCGCCGAGGAGCAGCAGCGCTTCAAGGTGCCGCAGATCCTGGGGGAGGACTGATCACGATGACTGATCTGACCAGGCTCACCGCCGCGCAGACCGCGGCCGCCGTCGCTTCCGGCGAGACGTCCGCCGTCGAGGTCGCCCAGGCCCATCTGGACCGCATCGGCGCCGTCGACGAGAAGGTCCACGCCTTCCTGCACGTCGACACCGAGGGCGCCCTGAAGGCCGCCAAGGCCGTCGACGACAAGCGCGCCGCGGGCGAGAAGCTCGGCCCGCTCGCGGGCGTCCCGCTGGCGCTGAAGGACATCTTCACCACCAAGGGCATCCCGACGACCGTCGGCTCCAAGATCCTCGAAGGCTGGATCCCGCCGTACGACGCGACGCTGACCGCCCGCCTCAAGCAGGCCGGCATCGTCATCCTCGGCAAGACCAACATGGACGAGTTCGCCATGGGGTCCTCCACCGAGAACAGCGCCTACGGCCCCACCGGCAACCCGTGGGACCTCACCCGCATCCCCGGCGGCTCGGGCGGCGGTTCCTCCGCGGCCCTGGCCTCCTTCCAGGCGCCGCTGGCCATCGGCACGGACACCGGCGGCTCCATCCGCCAGCCGGCCGCCGTCACCGGCACGGTCGGCGTCAAGCCGACCTACGGAGGGGTCTCCCGCTACGGCATGGTCGCCTTCAGCTCCTCGCTGGACCAGGGCGGGCCCTGCGCCCGCACGGTGCTGGACGCGGCGCTGCTGCACGAGGTCATCGCGGGCTACGACCCGATGGACTCCACCTCCATCGACGCCCCCGTCCCCCCGGTCGTCGAGGCCGCGCGCAACGGCGACGTCAAGGGCCTGCGGGTCGGCGTCATCAAGGAGTTCGCGGGCGAGGGCTACCAGCCCGGCGTCATGGAGCGGTTCAACGAGTCCGTCGAGCTGCTGCGCGAGCTCGGCGCCGAGGTCGTCGAGCTGTCCTGCCCGTCCTTCGAGTACGCGCTCGCCGCGTACTACCTGATCGCGCCGTCCGAGTGCTCGTCCAACCTGGCCCGGTTCGACGGCCTGCGCTACGGCCTGCGGGTCGGCGACGACGGCACCCGCAGCGCCGAGGACGTCACCGCCCTCACCCGCGAGGCCGGCTTCGGCCCCGAGGTCAAGCGCCGCATCATGCTCGGCACGTACGCGCTCAGCTCCGGTTACTACGACGCGTACTACGGCAGCGCCCAGAAGGTCCGCACCCTGATCTCGCGGGACTTCGAGCGCTCCTTCCAGCAGGTCGACGTGGTGATCTCGCCGACCACCCCCACCACCGCGTTCCCCATCGGCGAGCGCGTGGACGACCCGATGGCGATGTACCTCGCCGACCTGTGCACCATCCCGGCCAACCTGGCCGGCAACGCCGCCATGTCCGTGCCCTGCGGCCTCGCGTCCGAGGACGGGCTCCCGGTCGGTCTGCAGATCATCGCCCCGGCCATGGCCGACGACCGGCTCTACCGTGTCGGTGCGGCCGTCGAAGCGGCGTTCACCGCACGCTGGGGGCACCCGCTGCTGGAGGAGGCACCGATCCTGTGAGCAAGCTCGAGAAGGCCAAGGGCTTCAAGAAGAGCAAGTCCGGCACCTACCTGTCGATCGGCACGACGCTCTTCGGCGCGGTCGGTGTGGCACGGCAGATGAAGCGGGGGCGCGCGGACAGCGACACGCTGCTGCTGATCGACGCGGTGGTCAGCGCCGCGGCGATCGCCACGGGCGTCGCCCTGCTGCTCCGCCAGCTGCGCCGGCTCGGCGACGGCAGCGACCACGACGTGTTGTCATCCTGACGGGGAACTGAGAGGTATCAAGACTGTGACCGTCACGGACCTGGTGTCGTACGAGGACGCGCTCGCGTCCTATGACCCGGTGATGGGCCTCGAGGTCCACGTCGAGCTCGGCACCAAGACGAAGATGTTCTGCGGCTGCTCGACCACCCTGGGCGCCGAACCGAACAGCCAGGTGTGCCCGGTGTGCCTGGGCCTGCCCGGCGCTCTGCCGGCCGTCAACGCGACCGGCGTCGAGTCCGCCATCAAGATCGGCCTCGCGCTCAACTGCGAGATCGCGCAGTGGTGCCGCTTCGCCCGGAAGAACTACTTCTACCCGGACATGCCGAAGAACTTCCAGACCTCCCAGTACGACGAGCCGATCGCCTTCAACGGCTACCTCGACGTGCAGCTGGAGGACGGCGAGGTCTTCCGCGTGGAGATCGAGCGCGCCCACATGGAGGAGGACACCGGCAAGTCGACCCACGTGGGCGGCGCCACCGGCCGCATCCACGGCGCCTCGCACTCGCTGCTGGACTACAACCGGGCCGGCATCCCGCTGATCGAGATCGTCACCAAGCCGATCGAGGGCGCCGGCGAGCGCGCGCCCGAGGTCGCCAAGGCGTACGTGACCGAACTGCGCGAGCTGATCAAGGCGCTGGGCGTCTCCGAGGCCCGCATGGAGATGGGCCAGATGCGCTGCGACGTCAACCTGTCGCTGCGCCCCATCGGCCGGGAGAAGTTCGGCACCCGCAGCGAGACCAAGAACGTCAACTCGCTGCGCAGCGTCGAGCGGGCCGTCCGCTTCGAGATCCAGCGGCACGCGGCCGTGCTCGGCTCCGGCGGCACGATCGTCCAGGAGACCCGGCACTTCCACGAGGACACCGGCTCCACCACCTCCGGCCGCATCAAGGAGGAGGCGGAGGACTACCGGTACTTCCCGGAGCCCGACCTCGTCCCGGTCGCCCCGGCCCGTGAGTGGGTCGAGGAGCTGCGGGCGGGCCTGCCGGAGCTCCCGCGGGTGCGCCGGGGGCGTCTGCAGCAGGAGTGGGGCATCTCCGACCACGAGATGCAGTCGGTGCTCAACGCCGGTGCGATCGACCCGATCGTCGCCACCATCGAGGCGGGCGCCGACTCGGCCTCCGCCCGCAAGTGGTGGATGGGCGAGCTCGCCCGCCGCTCCAACGAGGACGGCGTGGAACTGACCGCCCTGCCCATCACCCCGGCCCAGGTGGCCCGGGTGGCGGCGCTGGTGGCCGAGGGCTCGCTCAACGACAAGCTGGCCCGCCAGGTCATCGAGGGCGTGCTGGACGGCGAGGGCGAGCCGGACGATGTCGTCGAGAAGCGCGGCCTGAAGGTCGTCTCGGACGAGGGCGCGCTCGGCGCGGCCGTCGACGAGGCCATCGCGGCCAACGCCGCCGTCGCGGACAAGATCCGAGGCGGCAACCTGGCGGCCGCGGGCGCGCTCATCGGCGCCGTCATGAAGATCACCCGCGGTCAGGCCGACGCCAAGCGCGTGCGCGAGCTCGTGCTGGAGAAGCTGGGCGTCCAGGGCTGATCCGGCGCGGCCGGCAGGCGTACGGCGCACAAGGGGCGGGCTCCCGGTCAGGGGGCCCGCCCCTTCCGCGTCGTCGCAGGTCCGCCGCTTGTAAGGGCGGCATAAATTCCCCGCGCGGTATGTGATTAACCGCACGAAAGCGGCCAACGATCTCTTCTTCCTGCTTCAGTCGGTGACGTACGTGGTGTCTTCTTTGCGGGCTCTTCCCCGGCCTGAAAGATCCGCGCAACCCCAGGGAGAGCAATGGCTGCACTCGCCCGCTGGTGCCTCAACCGCCGTCTCGCCGTCGTCCTGCTGTGGCTCGTCGCCCTCCTCGGTCTGTCCACGGCCGCCCTGCTCGCCGGATCCGCCTACTCCAACGACTACGACATCAAGGGCACCGACTCCAGCAAGGCCACCGCCCTGCTGAAGGAGGCCTTCCCCGGCTCTGCCGGGGACAGCGACACGATCGTCTGGCACACCGACAAGGGCACCGTGGGCGTCGCGTCCGTCAGGGAGCGGCTGACCGGCGCGCTGGACGAGGTGGCCGCACTTCCCGGGGTCGCCTCGGTGACCAGCCCCTACGGCGCCGAGGGCGCCCCGCAGATCAGCGAGGACGGGCACACCGCCTACGCGACCGTGATGTTCGACAGGCCCTCGGACGACCTGCACGCCGACCAGGTGCAGAAGGTCGTCGACACGGCCAGGGCGGCGGCCGACGGCAACACCCAGGTAGCCCTCGGCGGTGGCGCCATCGCGCTCACCGAGGGCGGCGGCGGGCACATGAGCGAGGTCGTGGGCGTCGCCGTCGCCGCCGTGGTCCTGCTGGTGGCCTTCGGTTCGCTGTTCGCGATGTTCATGCCGATCATCACCGCGCTGGTCAGCGTGGGCACCGCGTACATGGCGATCGAACTGCTCGGCCACCTGATCAGGGTGGCCGACTTCGCGCCGATGCTCGGCCTGCTCATCGGCCTGGGCGTCGGTATCGACTACGCCCTGTTCATCGTCACCCGTCACCGCAGGGGCCTGAAACAGGGCCTGCCGGTACGGGAGGCCGCCGAGAAGGCGGTCGCCACGACCGGCAGGGCGGTGGTCTTCGCCGGCGGCACGGTCTGCGTGGCCCTGCTCGGCATGCTGATCCTGCGGCTGTCCTTCCTCAACGGCGTCGCGATCGCCGCCTCCCTCACCGTGATCCTCACCGTCGCCGCCTCGGTGACGCTGCTGCCCGCGCTGCTGGGCACGATCGGCATGAAGGCGCTCAGCCGCCGGGAGCGGCGCCGGCTCGTCGAGCACGGGCCGTCGCCCGAGCTGCCGACCGGGTTCGCGGCCCGCTGGTCCGCTTTCGTCGAACGGCACCCCAAGGTCCTCGGCGCGGTCGCCGCCGTCGTCATGCTCGTCCTGGCCCTGCCCACGACCTCCCTCCACCTGGGCGCCTCCGACCAGGGCAACAGCGCCGCGGGCACCACCACCCGCCAGGCCTACGACATGCTCTCCGAGGGCTTCGGGCCCGGTTTCAACGGCCCCCTGCAACTGGTCGCCAAGTCGGGCGACGCCGCCGACCGCGCGGCCCTGGAGCAGCTCACCGTCGCCCTGGGGCGCACCGAGGGCGTCGCAGCGGTGCACATGGAGCAGGCGCAGCACGGCAGCGGGCTGGACGTCATCGACGTCGTCCCCACCACCTCCCCGCAGGACCAGGCCACCGACCGGCTCGTCACCCACCTGCGCGAGGACGTCATCCCCGAGGCCACCGACGGCACCTCGCTGGAGGTGTACGTCGGCGGGGTCACCGCGGGCTACGCGGACTTCGCCTCGGTGATCGTCGGCAAGCTGCCGCTCTTCGTGGGCTCCGTCATCGGCCTGGGCTGCCTGCTCCTGCTGCTGGCCTTCCGCAGCTTCGGCATCCCGCTCAAGGCCGCGGTCATGAACGTCGTCGCCGTCGCCTCGTCCTTCGGCATCGTGGTCGCGATCTTCCAGTGGGGCTGGGGGAGCGAGCTGCTGGGGCTCGGGGCGGCCGGCCCGATCGAGCCCTTCCTGCCGGTGATCATGGTCTCGGTGCTCTTCGGGCTCTCCATGGACTACCAGGTTTTCCTCGTCAGCCGCATGTACGAGGAGTGGCGCGAGACCGGTGACAACCGCCGGGCGGTCCGGGTCGGCCTCGCCGAGACCAGCCGTGTGATCAACTCTGCCGCGGTCATCATGATCTCCGTCTTCCTGGCCTTCGTGCTCAGTGGCGACCGTGTGATCGCGATGTTCGGCATCGGCCTGGCGGCCGCCGTCGCGCTGGACGCCTTCGTCCTGCGGACGCTGCTCGTACCGGCGCTGATGCACATGCTGGGCGACTGGAACTGGTGGCTGCCCCGGTGGCTGGAGCGCCGGCTGCCGCGGATCTGCATCGAGGGTCCGGCGGAGCCCGCGGCGACGGCCGTGGACGAGCCCGGTTCTCAGACGGCTCTCAGAATCTGACCGTACGGTTGCCGACCATGGAGACCACCAAGACCCACGGGGCGGCAGCCGACGGTCGCGCCGCGGACGCCGAGCTCGACCGGGCCGAGGACGACGGCGCGACGTCGGCGCCCGCGCCCGACGCCGGACCGCCCGCGCCCGCCGACCTTGACACGCCCGACGACCTCGACGAGGCCGACGACCTCGACGAGCCGGACACCCTTGACACGCCGGACGTCCCCCGCCCCGCCGGGGTCGTGCCGGGCGCCGCGGCGGTCGTCGGCGCCGCCCTCGGCCTCGCGTCCCTCACCGGCACCTGGCTGGGCACCGTCCTGGCCGAGCGGCGGCAGCTGGTCGGCCAGATCAACACCTCCTCCGGCAGCGCCGCCCAGCAGATCGAGCAGATATACGGCGGCCCCTGGCACACCACGGCCGCCGTCAACGGCGTCTGCGCGCTGATCGCCCTCGTCGTCCTCGGCGCGGTGCTGCTCGCCGGACGGAACGCCGCACCGTGGGTGCGCGCCGTCGCCTGGGGCGGTCTCGCCCTCGGCGCGCTCGGGCTGTGCGTCGCCCTCGGGACGTGGTTCGACCTCTTCGGCGGGCTGCCGAGCGTGGCCGAGGCCCCCGTCTCGTCCGGCGGCTGAGACCTCTGAGGAGGCAGGCCGCGCGGCCCTGAGGACCTGAGCGGTCCGCCGCGCGGCCTAAGGCATCCGCACCCCCGAAGCCTGGGCGGTTGCCCGATGTGCCCCACCCCCCCTGGGGACGAGGCTGATGGCACGGAGAACGACTCCGGACCATCGTTCCCGATCCCGAGGAGCACGAGATGTACACGCACGAACTGCTGGGCCGCGAACGCACGGAGCAACTGCTGCGCGAGGCCGCCGAGTACCGCCTGGCGCACCAGGCCCGCGAGGCCGCCCGCGAGGCCGCCCGCACCGCAGGCGGCCGGTGCGTGGCCGCCGCCGACCAGGACGAGGGAAGGCGGCACGGAAGGAGGGCCGGCCGGGTCACCCGGCGGCCGAGGGCCGCCGGATGAGCACCGTGGTGCCGGTGCAAACCGGTACCGCGCCGTCAGGGCCCCGTGCGATGCTCGGGACCGTGCAGAACCAGTCGGTCAGCCCGGTGTTCGTCGGCCGCACCCGCGAACTGACCCGCCTCACCTCCGCGCTCGCCCGCGCTCACGCGGGCGAGCCGCAGGCGTTGGTGATCGGCGGCGAGGCCGGCGTCGGCAAGACCCGGCTCGTCGAGGAGTTCCTCGCCGCGGCGCAGGACGGACCGGGGACCGTGACCGCCGTCGGCGCCTGCGTGGAGATCGGCGCGGACGGGCTGCCGTTCGCCCCCGTCGCGACGATCCTGCGCGCCCTGCACCGCAGGTTCGGCGACGAACTGGTCGCCGCGGCCGCCGGCAGCGAGGGCGAACTCGCCCGCCTGCTGCCCGGCCTGGGCGGGACGGACGGCCCCGACCCCCTCGCCGACCAGCGCGACGAGCACGGCCGCGCCCGGCTCTTCGAGCTCACCTCGCGGCTGCTGGAACGGTTGTCGGAGGAGCGCACGCTCGTCGTCGCCATCGAGGACCTGCACTGGGCCGACCGCTCGACCCGCGAACTCCTCGGCTACCTGCTGCGCTCGCTCTCCCGCGGCCGGCTCGTCGTCCTGGCCACCTACCGCTCCGACGACATCCACCGCCGCCACCCGCTGCGGCCCTTCCTCGCCGAGCTCGACCGGATGCGTTCCGTGGTGCGCCTGGAGCTGTCCCGGTTCAACCGCGGCGAGGTCCGCGCCCAGGTGGCCGGCATCCTCGACTCCGAGCCCTCGCCGAGCATGGTCGACCGGGTCTTCGGCCGTTCCGACGGCAACCCCTTCTTCGTCGAGGAACTCGCCTGCAGCATCACCCAGGGCTGCCGCACCGGCCTCAGCGACAGCCTGCGCGACCTGCTGCTCGTCCGGGTCGAGACACTGCCCGAGACCGCGCAGCGCGTCGCCCGCGTCGTCGCCGAGGGCGGCTCCGCCGTCGAGTACCGGCTGCTGGAGGCCGTCGCAGGGCTCGGTGAGGACGAACTCATCGAAGCCCTGCGCTCCGCCGTGGGCGCCAAGATCCTGCTCCCCACCGACGACGGCGACGGCTACCGCTTCCGGCACTCGCTGGTCCGTGAGGCCGTCGGCGACGACCTGCTGCCCGGCGAGCGCAGCCGCATCAACCGCCGCTACGCGCAGGCCCTGGAGGCCGACCCCACTCTGGTGCCCGCCGACGAACTCCCGGCCCGGCTGGCCAGTTACTGGTACCACGCCCACGAGCCCGCCAAGGCGCTGCCCGCCGTGCTGCGGGCCTCCGTCGAGGCGCGGCGCCGGCACGCTTACGCCGAACAGCACCGGCTGCTCGAACGCGCCCTGGAGCTGTGGGACGACACCCCCGGAGAGGTCCGCGAGGAACTGCGGCCCGTCGACTACGTCGAGGTGTTCCCGCCATGCGGCTGCGACCCGGGCAGCAAGCCCCTGCAGTACATGGACCTGCTCGCCGAGACGACCGTGGCCGCGCGCCTGAGCGCCGACCGCGAGGGCGCCTACGAGGTCACCAAGCGGGCGCTGCGCCTGCTGGAGCGTTCCGGCGACCCGCTGCGCGCCGCCTGGTTCTGGATCCAGCGCTCCCGGCTGATGGTCGCGATGGGCCGCGGCGACGGCTGGGCGGAGATCGCCGAGGCCCAGGAACTCGTCCGCGGGCTGCCGCCGTCCCCGGTCCACGCCGAGGTGCTGGAGAGCGTGGCCGGGTGGGCGATGATGCACGACCCGGGGCCGGACGGCATCACCACGGCGGAGCGCGCCATCGAGCTGGCCCGGCTCGTCGGTGCCGAGGAGACGGAGCTCCACGCCCGGGTCACCCTGGGCATCCTGCTCGCCGACACAGGTGACGCCGACGCCGGCATCGCCGAGCTGGAGGCCGCCCGCGAACGGGCCGCCGCCGCCCGGTACGGCAACCTCACGGTGAACGCCGACGCCAACCTCGCCGCCCTGCTGGAGGCCGTGGGCCGCTCGGAGGAGGCGATCGCGGTGGCCCGCCGTGGAGTGGAGGGCGCCACCCGCCACGGGCTGCGCGACGGCGCCACCTTCGCCTCCGCCAACCAGGCCGAGTCCCTGCTCGCCCTCGGCCGCTGGGACGAGGCGGCCGAGGTCGCCGTCCGCGGCCGGGAGAACACCAACCACGCCCTGTACCTCGGCTGGGCCGCGACGCTGCTGGCCCATCTCGCCGTGCTGCGCGGGGAGTACGACCGCGCCGAGGCCGAGGTCGCCGCCGCCCGGGACCATCTGGGCCCCCGGGACCACCAGCCGCAGAACACCCTGCCGCTGCGGCATCTGACCATCGCCGTCGCCGCCGGGCGCGGACGCTTCCTGGAGGCGCGGGCCGCGGTGCGCGCCGCGCTGGAGGCGGGGTTCCCGTCCGCGTTCCACCGCTACGTCTGGCCCATGCTGCACACCGCGGCCGCCGTGGAGGCGGACGCGCTGGGGCTGCCCGGCGCGGAGGCCGGCCGCCCCGAGATGCTCGCCCTCATCCGCAAGGCGGCCGGCCGGCTGCCCCGGCTGTCACCGGTGTGGGCCGCCCACGCCCTGCTGGTCGAGGCCGAACTGCTGCGCGCCGACGGGAGCACCGACCCCGGACCCTGGGCCGCCGCCGGGGAGGCCTTCGCCGCCCTCGACCGCCCGTACCCGCTCGCCCTGGTACGGCTCCGGCAGGCCGAGGCCCTGCTCGCCCGGCACGATCCCGGTGCCCGCGACCGCGCGGCCGCCCTGCTGCGCGGGGCGTGCGGGGTCGCCGACTCCCTGGGGGCCGTCCCGCTGCGCGACGCCGTCCGGCTGCTCGCCCGGCGGGGCCGGCTGGTGCTGGAGGAACCGGCGGAGGCCGCCGCGCCCGAAGCCGCCGGGGAACCGGAGCCCTTCGGCCTGACCGCGCGCGAGCGGGAGGTGCTGCGCCGGGTCGCCGCCGGCTACACCAACCGCCGAATCGCCGAGGAGCTGTTCATCTCGCCGAAGACCGCGAGCGTGCACGTCTCCAACATCCTCGCCAAGCTCGGTGTCTCGGGCCGCGGCGAGGCGGCCGCGCTCGCCCACCGGCTGCGGCTGTTCGCCGGGCAGCCGGGCTGAACCGGCCGCCGGGGTTCGATGCGGTGTGGTGCGGGGCCGGCTGGAGCGGTCGGCGAGGCCTGCCTCGCCCTCGGCTCGCCAGCGGCGGACCCATTTGTGGGCGGTGGCGCGGGAGATGCCCATTTTGGCGGCCACATGCGCGACAGGGCGACCCGCGCAGACACGTTCGACCAGCAGCCGCCTGCCGTGAACGGTCAGCCGGGTATCGCGGTGGGACACGAAGACCTCCGTGTGGTGCAGTCCCAGACAGCTCCACCACACCGGAGGTCTTCGCCTTGATCAAGCCCGGACCGGTGTCAACAACGCTCGTGATCAATACAGCTAGGTGCCGGCCCGCGGCGGACGTATCAGCACGGTGCCCGAGTCCAGGTCGACGGGGCCCCGGCCCGGATCCGCGTCGCCCTCCTCGTCGCGCACCAGCTCCAGGCGGTTGCGCTCGTCCTCGGCGTGCCTGCGGCCCGGCGCGAACAGCTCGTCCAGCGCGTTGAACATCGCACCCCCAAGGTGTCGTGGATCAGCTCACCCGCAGCCGCAGGATCCGGTCGTCGCCCTTGCGGGGCTCGCCGCGGCCGTCGGTGTTGCTGGTGGTCAGCAGCAGACCGCCGTCCGGATCGGTGACGACGGTGCGCAGCCGGCCGTACTCTCCGACGAAGAACGCCTGCGGGTCGGCCGCGGCCTTCGTACCGGCCAGCGGGATCCGCCACAGGCGGGCGCCGCGCAGCGAGGCCATCCAGATCGAGCCGTCCGCGTAGGCGATGCCGCTGGGCGAGGCGTCGTCGGTGCGCCACTGCGCGATCGGGTCCGCGTAGCCGTCGCGATGGGCGAGGCCCTCCACGACCGGCCAGCCGTAGTTCCTCCCCGGCTCGATCAGATTCAGCTCGTCCCAGGTGTCCTGCCCGAACTCCGCGGCCCACAGCCGCCCCTGGCCGTCCCAGGCCAGGCCCTGCACATTGCGGTGCCCGTAGGAGTAGACGACGGAGTCCGCCTCGGGATTGCCGTGCGCCGGCTCGCCGTCGGGGGTCATCCGCAGGATCTTGCCGCCCAGGGACTTCTTGTCCTGCGCCAGGCCTCGGTCGCCGCTCTCGCCCGTGCCCGCGTAGAGCATGCCGTCGGGGCCGAAGGCGATCCGCCCGCCGTTGTGGATGGCGCCGTGCGGGATGCCGCGCAGGATCGTGTCCGGGGCGCCCAACTGATCCCCGGCCGGCTTCGCCGGGTCGTAGAGCATGCGCGCGATGCGGTTGTCCGAGGCGGTGGTGAAGTAGGCGTACACCAGGTGGTCGGTCGCGAAGTCCCGTGAGACGGCGAGCCCCAGGAGGCCGCCCTCGCCGCCCGAGGAGACCCCGGGCACCGTGCCGACCTGCGTCGTGCGGCCGCTGCCGGCGGCCACCCGGACGACCCGGCCGGTGTCCCGGGAGGCCACCAGCAGATCGCCCTCGGCCAGCACGGCCACGCCCCACGGGGTGGTGAGCCCGGTCGCGACGGTGCCGGTCACCTCGGCCGTGCCCTTCGCCGGTGCCGATGCCCCGTCGCCGCCCCCGGAGGGCGGCGCCGACGAGCGCGTGGCGGCGGAGCCCGGGGGAGCCGGGGCGGAACCACCGTCCGAGGAGCATCCGGTGGCGAGCAGCGCGGCACCGGCCAGCGCGGCGGTCACGACGGCGGCACGGCGTCGCACGCTTCCCTCCCGGGGGTTCTCCGGCTCGGACTCCAAGAACATCACATCCCGCACTACACCGCCCGGCCCTTCACGGTTCCCGCCGCATGCCGTGGATTTCCCGTCGCCCTCCCCGCAGGTCCCCCGGGTCCTTCCGGCCCCGGTGGCCCCGTTGGTCCCGGTGGCGACCTCAGTCCCAGGAACCCCGGGCCGGCGGCAGCGCCGCGATCTCCGCGAAGTCCTCGTCGGACAGGCGCAGTTCCGCGGCGCCGGCGTTCTCCACCGTCCACCGCTCCCGCTTCGCCCCGGGGATCGGCACGACCTGCGGTCCCTGGGCGAGCACCCAGGCCAGCGCGACCTGCGCGGGGGTCGCACCGTGCACCTCGGCGACCCGGCGCAGTCCCGCGACGATCGGCTGGTTGGCGGCCATCATCTCGGCCGTGAACCGGGGATGGCGGGCCCGTACGTCATCCGGCTCGAAGCCCTGTCCGGGGGTGAGCGTGCCCGTCAGGAAGCCGTTGCCGAGCGGCATCGCGGCCATGAACCCGACCCCGCGCTGCGTGCACCAGGGCAGCAGCTGCGCCAGCGCCTCGGGCGACCACACCGACAGCTCGGCCTGCACGCAGCTGACCGGGAAGACCTGCTGGGCGCGGCGCAACTGCCGCAACGTCTCGTCGTATATGCCCGCACCCGGGCGCCGGGCCGCCCGCGCGCCCACCGCGCACCACCCCAGCGCGCGCACCTTGCCGGCCGCGACCAGCTCCGCCATGGCGCCCCAGGTCTCCTCGACGGGGACCTCCGGATCGGCCCGGTGCAACTGGTAGAGGTCGATCACGTCCGTCTGCAGCCGCCGCAGCGACGCGTCGCAGGCCCGCTTCACGTACGAGGGACGGCCGTTGGCCACCAGGTGCTGCTCACCGACGAGCAGTCCGCACTTGGTGGAGACGAAGACCTCCCGGCGACGCTCCTTCAGCACCCGGCCCAGCAGCAGCTCGTTGGTGAACGGCCCGTACATGTCGGCGGTGTCCAGCAGCGTCGTGCCGTGGTCGACCGCCGCGTGCACGGCCCGCAGTGACGATTCGCCGTCCTGCCGGGACGCCGTGTACGCCCAGCTCATCGGCATGCATCCCAGGCCGACGGCGCCCACCTCCAGAGCCGCCGATCCGACCGTCCTGCACTCCACCTGGCTGACCTCCGCTGACCTCTCGCGCCGCCCCACTGTGCCATAGCCTCCTGACCATGGCTGACATCACCCGGAACCACCGCCCCACGGTCTGGCTCCCGATCCCCGCAACGGACGTCGAAGGGCTCCCCGCAGAGCTCGACTACCTCTTCTGGGACGGTGCCGAGGAGTTCCCGGCCGACCCGGCCGACGCCGCGTTCTACGTCGTGCCCTACATGAAGGGCCCTGAGGTCGCCGGCCGCCCGTTGCCCCGGATGTCCGGGGTCGGTGTGGTGCAGACCCTCAGCGCCGGTGTCGACCACGTCCTGCCCTACCTGCGGCAGCTCCCGCCGGGCGTGCGGCTGTGCAACGCCCGCGGGGTGCACGAGGCCAGCACCGCCGAGCTGGCCGTCACCCTCACCCTTGCGGCCCTGCGGGGCATCCCCCGCTTCGTACGCGGCCAGGACGCCGAGGAATGGCACGCCGGCTTCTACCCGGCGCTCGCCGACAAGCACGTGCTCATCGTCGGCTACGGATCGATCGGCGCGGCCATCGAGGACCGGCTCACCCCCTTCGAATGCCACGTCACCCGGGTCGCGCGGCTGGCCCGGCGCTCCCCGCGCGGCCCCGTGCACGCCCTGGGGGACCTGCCGCGGCTGCTGCCGGAGGCGGACGTGGTCGTCCTGTCGACCCCGCTCACCGCGGACACCCGCCATCTGGCCGACGCGCGGTTCCTGGCCGGGATGAAGGACGGGGCCCTGCTGGTGAACGTCGCCCGCGGACCCGTGGTGGACACCAAGGCGCTCCTCGGGGAGCTGGAGGCCGGCCGCCTCCAGGCGGCACTCGATGTCACCGATCCCGAGCCGCTGCCTCCGGGACACCCGCTGTGGCACGCCCCGGGCGTCCTGATCAGCCCGCACGTCGGCGGCAGCACCTCCGCGTTCCTGCCCAGGGCCAAGCGGCTGCTCCGCGAGCAACTCCGCCGTTTCGCGGCCGGCCAGGACCTCGCGAACGTCGTCATGACCACCTGACCGCGCCGTGGCACCGGGTGCCCCACGCGTGGGGCAGGACGCTACGCGTGGTCACGCTGTGTAGAGGAACTATGTCCCTGAGTGACTGAACTGGTGTATCGTCCCGCACTGGGGGAACACGACCGGCGTGGCTCGGCGAGCTGCGAACGGGCGTGGGACGACTCAGGACTTGATGGGGGGCGACGGGCGATGTACGGCCAATGGAGAGAGCATCCGACGCTGGACCACAGCACACCGTGCCGGGGACGCTCACGGCGTCACGGGACGACGCCGTGAGCGCGCCCGGTGCGGTCCTCTCGCAGGCGTCCGCGCCGGGCAACCGGACCGGCCTGCTGCCCCAGATGCTGCTGGCCGTGCTCTGCGGCGGCTACGCCATCGGATCGGCCTTCGGCTGGGGATCCACCGGGCTGGCCCTGGTCATGGGCGACTTCGGGCTCTCCGTGGCCGCGCTGGCCGCGGCCGTCTCCTGCCTGGTCTACGTCCACAGGGCCCCCGCCGACCGGTACCGTCCCGCGTGGGCGCTGTTCGCCGTCTCCTCCGCCATGGTCGCGCTCGGCAACGGCATCTGGGGCTGGTACGAGGTCGTGCTGCGCGACGACGTGCCGCGCACCTCGGTCGCCGACTTCTGCTTCCTGCTCTTCGCCCCTCCCGCGATCATCGGGCTGCTGGTGCTCGCCAAGCGGCCGGTCACCCGGGCCGGCTGGGTCTGCCTCGGACTGGACGCCTGGCTGATCGGCGGCTCCCTGCTGACCCTCTCGTGGACCCTCGCCCTGGCCCAGACGGCTCTGTGGGAGGGGCGCAGCACCGCGCGCATCGCCCTGTCCCTGGCGTACCCGCTGCTGGACATCATGCTCGTCAGCATGGTGCTGGCGCTGCACTTCCGGCGCTCCTCGGCCAACCGGGCGGCGGTGAACACCGCCATCGCCTCCCTCGCCCTGACCGTGCTGTGCGACGCGCTGTTCACCTCGCCCCTGCTGCGCGAGCACTACAGCTCCGGCCAGATCCTGGACGCCGGATGGTTCGCCGGCAGCATGCTGCTCGCCTACGCCCCCTGGGTCGGCGAGCGGGTGGCCGCGGAGCGGGCGACCGCCGAACGGCAACAGGAGCAGGGCCGCCGGGTGAGCGGCTCACTGGCGGCGCTGACCCCGTACCTGGCCGCCGCGGTCTGCGTGCTCGGCATCCTCTACAACGTCATCGACGGTCGCAAGAGCGACCGGGTGGTGCTCCTGACCGGCTGCACCGTGGTGCTCGCCCTGGTCGTGCGCCAAGGGATCATGCTTCTGGACAACATGGCCCTCACCCATGAGCTGGCCCAGAAGGAGAACCACTTCCGGTCGCTCGTGCAGGGCTCCAGCGACGTCATCATGATCGCCTCGCCGACCGGCGTGCTGCGCTACGTGAGCCCCGCCGCGAAGGGCGTGTACGGCTGCGACCCCGAGGAGTGGGTCGGCACCGAGTTCGCCACCCACATCCATCCCGAGGACCTGGGCCGGGTGGTGCACGAGGTGCGCCGCTTCCTGGCCGCCCACGCGGCCGAGGAGCCCGCCACCCGCATCGAGTGCCGCATACGGCACGGTGACGGCAGCTGGCTCAACGTCGAGTCGATCGTCAACCGCCACCAGGGCGGCCTGATCTTCAACAGCCGGGACGTCACCGAGCGCGTCCGGCTCCAGGCCCAGCTGCAGCACAACGCCTCGCACGACCCGCTCACCGACCTGCCCAACCGGGCCCTGTTCACCGAACGGATCCGCCAGGCGATCGGCGGCCGCCGGGCCGGCGACGGCGACACCGGCACCACGGCGGTGCTCTTCATCGACCTCGACGGCTTCAAGGCGGTCAACGACACCGTCGGCCACCAGGCCGGCGACGAACTCCTCGTCCAGGCGGCGCGGCGCCTGCGGGACTCGGTGCGCGCCGGCGACACCGCCGCACGCCTGGGCGGCGACGAGTTCGCCGCCCTCATCTGCGGCACCAGCGCCGACCGCCATCTGCGCGAGTACCAGGTCCACGAGGTCGCCGACCGGCTCCGCGCCGCCCTCTCCGAGCCGTACCGGGTGGACGGCACCGAGGTCCGGGTGGCCGCCAGCATCGGCGTGGCCTTCGCCGACCCCGGGGTCAGCGCCGGCGAGCTGCTGCGCAACGCCGACCTGGCGATGTACCGGGCCAAGCAGGCCGGCAAGGGCCGGGTCGAGATGTACGCGCCCGCCATGCAGGCCGAGGTGGTGCGCCGGGCCGAGCTGGCGGGGCGGCTGCGCACGGCCCTGCGGGACGGCGAGTTCGCCCTGCTCCACCAGCCCGTGGTCGACCTCGGCACCGGCGAGGTGACCGCGGTCGAGGCGCAGGCCCGCTGGCGCTCCGCGCAGGGCATCCTCTTCACCCCCGCGGAGTTCCTGCGGGTCGCGGAGGACACCGACCGCACCGCGCAGCTGGCCCGCTGGCTGCTGGAGGAGGCGGTCGGCCAGGCCGCGCTGCGCCGCGCCGCGGGCTGCCCGGTCCCCGTCGCCGTACGGCTGTCCACCCGGCGCCTGATGCACCGCGAGCTGCCCACCAAGGACGTCGAGGCCCTGCTCGAACGGCACGGGCTGCCACCGGACTGCCTCGTCCTGCAGATCGCCGACCAGGACCCGCGGATCTCCCTGGACGAGCTGGAGCGACGGCTGACCGCGCTGAGCCGGCTCGGGGTGCGCATCTCCCTGGAGGGATTCGGCAGCGGCTACGCGCCCATGAACGCGCTGCGACGGCTCCCCGTCGACGTGCTCAAGCTGGACCGGGGGCTCACCGAGGGCGTCGTGGAGTCATCACGGCTGCGGAAGATCACCACGGGGCTGCTGCGCATCGCCGAGGACCTCGGGATCCGCTCGGTGGCCGAGGGCGTGGACCGTCCCGAGCAGGTGCTGGTCCTGCGTGAGATGAGCTGCACCCACGGCCAGGGCATGGCATTCTCGGGGCCGCTGGACGAGCACCGGCTGCGCTCCTCGCTGACCCGCGGGGGCTACCCGGTGCCCGGTGGGCCGGTCCCGCTCGGCAGCAGCCGGATCTCCGTGCGCGGCACACGTAAGGCGGACGAGCTACGCTCAAATAATGAGACGCCTGTCCCACCCGCTTGACACTCCCTGCTCGCGAGGAGGAAGGTCAGTCCCATGCGCACCCGAATTCTCGTACTTGGAAAGCGCGTCGGCTGACCCGGGGCCCCTGACCGCCTCGTGGAACGCACCGACGCGCTCCCCTCGCTTGCCTGCCGGCACGAGGGGTTTTTTGTTGCCTGGGATCCAGACATACCGCCCTCTCCACCCTCAAACTCCTGAGAGATGAGAACCAGATGACCGAGCAGGCCACCGGGGCCCACCACCCGCAGCCGCGGGCCCGCGGCGCCGCGCCGCAGCCCACTCCCGCCGAGCGCGTCACGGGCGCCCAGTCCCTCATTCGTTCTCTTGAGGCGGTCGGTGCCGACACGGTGTTCGGCATCCCGGGTGGTGCGATCCTTCCCGCGTACGACCCGCTCATGGATTCCTCGAAGGTGCGCCACGTCCTGGTCCGGCACGAGCAGGGGGCGGGCCACGCCGCCACCGGCTACGCGCAGGCCACCGGCAAGGTCGGCGTCTGCATGGCGACCTCGGGCCCGGGCGCGACCAACCTGGTGACCCCGATCGCCGACGCCCACATGGACTCGGTCCCCATCGTGGCGATCACCGGCCAGGTGGCCTCCAAGGCGATCGGCACCGACGCCTTCCAGGAGGCGGACATCTGCGGCATCACGATGCCGATCACCAAGCACAACTTCCTCGTCACCAACGCGGACGACATCCCGCGCACCATCGCCGAGGCCTTCCACATCGCCTCCACCGGCCGCCCCGGCCCGGTCCTGGTCGACATCGCCAAGGACGCCCTGCAGTCGCAGACCACGTTCTCCTGGCCGCCCACCGCCGACCTGCCCGGCTACCGCCCGGTCACCAAGCCGCACGCCAAGCAGATCCGCGAGGCCTCCCGGCTGATCAACGAGGCCAAGCGCCCCGTGCTGTACGTCGGCGGCGGCGTCCTCAAGGCCCGCGCCACGGGCGAGCTGCGCATCCTGGCCGAGCTGACCGGCGCCCCGGTCACCACCACCCTCATGGCGCTGGGCGCGTTCCCCGACAGCCACGCCCAGCACGTCGGCATGCCCGGCATGCACGGCTCGGTCTCCGCCGTCGCGGCCCTGCAGAAGGCCGACCTGATCGTCGCGCTCGGCGCCCGCTTCGACGACCGCGTCACCGGCAAGCTCGACTCCTTCGCCCCGTACGCCAAGATCGTGCACGCCGACATCGACCCGGCCGAGATCTCCAAGAACCGCGTCGCCGACGTGCCGATCGTGGGTGACGCCCGTGAGGTCATCGCGGACCTGATCGTCGCCGTCCAGGCCGACCACGAGGCGGGCCGCCGCGGCGACTACGCCGACTGGTGGAAGCTGCTGAGCGGGCTGCGCGACACCTACCCGCTCGGTTACGACCTGCCCGCCGACGGCAGCCTGTCCCCGCAGCAGGTCATCCAGCGGATCGGCGAGCTGGCCCCCGAGGGCACCCTCTTCGCGGCCGGCGTGGGCCAGCACCAGATGTGGGCCTCGCAGTTCATCTCCTTCGAGCGGCCCAACACCTGGTTCAACTCCGGCGGCGCCGGGACGATGGGCTACGCCGTCCCCGCGGCCATGGGCGCCAAGGCCGGCCGGCCCGGCGCGACGGTGTGGGCGGTCGACGGCGACGGCTGCTTCCAGATGACCAACCAGGAGCTGGTCACCTGCGCGCTGAACAACATCCCGATCAAGGTCGCCATCATCAACAACGGCGCCCTGGGCATGGTCCGGCAGTGGCAGTCGCTCTTCTACAACGAGCGCTACTCCAACACCGTCCTGCACGCCGGTGAGACCAACGCGGGCCGCGGCTCCCACCAGGGCGTCAGCCAGACCCCGCCGGCCGGCACCCGCGTCCCGGACTTCGTCAAGCTGTCGGAGGCCATGGGCTGCGTCGGCCTGCGCTGCGAGTCCCCCGACGAGCTGGACGAGGTCATCGAGAAGGCCAACGCCATCAACGACCGCCCGGTCGTCGTGGACTTCATCGTCCACGAGGACGCCATGGTGTGGCCGATGGTCGCCGCCGGCACCTCCAACGACGAGATCATGGCCGCCCGTGACGTCCGCCCCGACTTCGGCGACGCCGCGGACGACTGAGGACCGAGAGAGAAGCAGAGGAACGACGCGACATGTCCAAGCACACGCTCTCCGTCCTGGTGGAGAACAAGCCCGGCGTCCTGGCCAGGATCACCGCCCTGTTCTCCCGGCGCGGCTTCAACATCGACTCCCTCGCCGTCGGCACCACCGAGCACGCCGACATCTCCCGCATCACCATCGTGGTGAACGTGATCGAGGACCTCCCGCTGGAGCAGGTCACCAAGCAGCTGAACAAGCTGGTCAACGTCCTGAAGATCGTCGAGCTGGAGCCCTCCGCCGCCGTCCAGCGCGAACTCGTCCTGGTGAAGGTGCGCGCCGACAACGAGTCCCGCTCCCAGATCGTGGAGATCGTCCAGCTGTTCCGCGCCAAGACCGTGGACGTCTCGCCCGAGGCGGTCACCATCGAGGCCACCGGCGGCGCCGACAAGCTCGAGGCCATGCTGAAGATGCTGGAGCCCTTCGGCATCAAGGAGCTCGTGCAGTCGGGCACGATCGCGATCGGCCGCGGCGCCCGCTCGATCACCGACCGCTCCCTGCGCGCCCTCGACCGGACCGCATAGCGAGACCGTAAAACTTGATTCCGCCCGCGGACGTAGTGTGTGGGCAACCCCCCAGATCACCAAGGAGAGACCCGAAGTGGCCGAGCTGTTCTACGACGACGATGCCGACCTGTCCATCATCCAGGGCCGCAAGGTCGCGGTCATCGGCTACGGGAGCCAGGGGCACGCGCACGCGCTGTCGCTGCGCGACTCGGGTGTGGACGTGCGGGTCGGTCTGCACGAGGG
>NZ_JBEXSX010000058.1:0-64454 GCF_040613835.1 Streptomyces sp. NPDC006207
CGCCCGCAAGGGCTGACCCCGGCACACCACCGGCCGGCAGCACACACCCACCGGAGCCCCGTGACGCCCCCTGACGGCACCACGGGGCTCCGGCGCTTCCTGGCTCCCCCCGCGGGTCGTTGACGGTGCGACGGAGGGGGCGTTAGCTTCACTTCAACGATTTGTTGAAGACCGGGAGGGTGCCCGATGGCGCAGAACGAGACGGTCCGCACATCGCTCGGCGACGCGGTCCGGCAGGACGTCGACGCCTCGCTCGCCGCCGTGGACGCCGAACTCGCCCGCCGCTACCCCGGGGACCCGGGCACCCGGCAGCCCGTGCACACCGTCTACGTCCCCGCCGACGCCTTCGCCGCCGACACCGTGCGCAGCTGGGGCGACCGCGCCCTCGCCGCCCTGGACGAGCACGCCCCCGACGCGGTGCGGCTCGCCGGCGTGCTGGGCCTGTCGCCCGCCCTCGCCGCGCCCGTCCACGACCGCGTACGGGCCAAGCTGCGGCGCGAACCGGTCGAGGACCTGCGGATCGACTTCGAGGACGGCTACGGGACCCGGCCCGACGCCGAGGAGGACGCGGCGGCCGCCCGCGCCGCCCGGCTCGTGGCCGCAGCCGTCGCGGACGGGACCGCGCCCCCGTACGTCGGCATCCGCATGAAGTGCATGGAGGCCGCCGTGCGCGACCGCGGCATCCGCACCCTGGACATCTTCCTCACCGGCCTGATGGATTCCGGCGGGCTGCCGGGCGGCCTGGTGCTGACCCTGCCCAAGGTCACCTTCCCCCAGCAGGTCACGGCGATGGTGCGGCTCGCCGAGGAGTTCGAGACGGCACGCGGACTCCCGGCCGGACGTCTCGGGTTCGAGATCCAGATCGAGACCACGCAGTCCATCCTCGGGCCCGACGGCACGGCCACGGTCGCCCGGCTGATCGACGCCGCCGAAGGCCGCGTCTCGGGGCTGCACTACGGGACCTTCGACTACAGCGCCGCGTGCGGGGTCAGCGCGGCGTACCAGTCCATGGACCACCCGGTCGCGGACCACGCCAAAGCCGTCATGCAGGTGGCGGCCGCCGGCACGGGCGTACGGCTCTCCGACGGCTCCACCAATGTGCTGCCCGTCGGCCCGGGCCCCCAGGTCCACGAGGCCTGGCGGCTCCACTACGGCCTGGTCCGCCGTTCGCTGGCCCGCGCGTACTACCAGGGGTGGGACCTGCACCCCGCGCATCTGCCGACACGGTACGCCGCGGTCTACGCCTTCTACCGCGAAGGCCTGGACGCGGCGGCGGCCCGGCTCGCGGCGTACGTCGCCAAGGCCGGCGGCGACGTCATGGACGAACCCGCCACCGCCCGCGCCCTGAGCGGCTACCTGCTGCGCGGACTCGACTGCGGCGCCGTGGACTTCGCGGAGGTCGCCACCGCCACCGGGCTGACCCGCGCCGACCTCGACGCCCTCGCGGGCCGCGGCGGCCCCGCCGTCTGAGGACCCTCCACGCGAAGACGGCCGGGCCGGCCCCAGCGGGGGCCGGCCCGGCCGTCCTGCAGAGGTGGACGATCAGACGAGGTCGAACCGGTCGAGGTCCATGACCTTCGCCCACGCCGCGACGAAGTCCTCGGTGAACTTCGCCTTCGCGTCGTCGCTCGCGTAGACCTCCGCGAGCGCGCGCAGCTCGGAGTTGGAGCCGAAGACGAGGTCGGCACGGGTGCCGGTCCACTTGACCTCGCCCGTGGCGTTGTCACGGCCCTCGAAGGTGGACTGGTCCTCGGAGGTCGCCTTCCACGACGTGCCCAGGTCGAGCAGGTTGACGAAGAAGTCGTTGGTCAGCGACCCGGGGGTCGCGGTGAAGACGCCGTGCGACGACTGCCCGTGGTTCGCGCCCAGGACGCGCAGACCGCCGACGAGGACCGTCAGCTCGGGGGCGCTGAGGGTCAGCAGGTTCGCCCGGTCGAGCAGCAGGTACTCGGCCGGCAGGCGGTTGCCCTTGCCGAGGTAGTTGCGGAACCCGTCGGCGGCCGGCTCGAGCGCCGCGAAGGACTCCACGTCCGTCTGGTCCTGGGCGGCGTCCACACGACCCGGCGTGAAGGGCACCTCGACGCGGTGACCGCCGTCCGCGGCGGCCTTCTCGACGGCGGCGGAACCGGCCAGCACGATCAGGTCGGCCAGCGAGATCCGCTTGTCGCCGGACTGCGCCGCGTTGAAGGACTCCTGGACGCCCTCCAGGGTGCGCAGCACCACGGCGAGCTCGTCGGGCTCGTTGACCTCCCAGCCGCGCTGCGGCTCCAGGCGCAGACGGGCGCCGTTGGCGCCACCGCGCTTGTCGCTGCCGCGGAAGGACGAGGCCGACGCCCACGCGGTGGACACCAGCTGCGACACGGTGAGGCCCGAGGCGAGGACCTGCTCCTTGAGGGCGGCGACGTCGGCGGCGTCGACGAGCCCGTGCGTCCGCGCGGGCAGCGGGTCCTGCCACAGCAGGGTCTCGGACGGGACCTCGGGACCGAGGTAGCGCACGACCGGGCCCATGTCGCGGTGGGTCAGCTTGAACCACGCGCGGGCGAAGGCGTCCGCGAACTCGTCCGGGTTCTCCAGGAAGCGACGCGAGATCTGCTCGTAGACCGGGTCGAACCGGAGCGAGAGGTCCGTGGTCAGCATCGTCGGGGCGTGGCTCTTGGAGGAGTCGTGCGCGTCGGGGATGGTGCCCGCGCCGGCACCGTCCTTGGCCACCCACTGGTTGGCGCCGGCGGGGCTGGTCGTCAGCTCCCACTCGTAGCGGAAGAGGTTCTCGAAGAAGCCCATGCCCCACTGGGTCGGGGTGCTGGTCCAGGTGACCTCGAGACCGCTGGTGATCGCGTCGGCGCCCTTGCCGGTGCCGTAGCTGTTCCGCCAGCCGAGGCCCTGCTCCTCCATCGAGGCGGCCTCGGGGTCGGGACCGACGTTGTCCGCGGGGCCCGCGCCGTGGGTCTTGCCGAAGGTGTGCCCGCCGGCGATGAGGGCGACGGTCTCCTCGTCGTTCATCGCCATCCGGCGGAAGGTCTCACGGATGTCGCGGGCCGCGGCGATCGGGTCCGGGTTGCCGTTGGGGCCCTCCGGGTTGACGTAGATCAGGCCCATCTGGACGGCGCCGAGCGGGCTCTCCAGCTGGCGGTCGCCGGTGTAGCGCTGGTCGCCGAGCCAGGTGGACTCGGGGCCCCAGTAGACGTCCTCCTCCGGCTCCCAGACGTCCTCGCGGCCGCCGGCGAAGCCGAAGGTCGCGAAGCCCATCGACTCCAGCGCGACGTTGCCGGTGAGGATCATGAGGTCGGCCCACGAGATGCTCTGGCCGTACTTCTTCTTCACCGGCCACAGCAGGCGGCGGGCCTTGTCGAGGTTGCCGTTGTCCGGCCAGCTGTTGAGCGGGGCGAAGCGCTGCTGGCCGGCGCCGGCGCCGCCGCGGCCGTCGCTGATGCGGTAGGTGCCCGCGCTGTGCCAGGCCATGCGGATCATGAACGGGCCGTAGTGGCCGAAGTCCGCGGGCCACCAGTCCTGAGAGGTCGTCAGGACCTCGAGGACGTCCTGCTTCACGGCAGCGAGGTCGAGGGCCTTGAACGCCTCGGCGTAGTCGAAGTCCTCACCGAGCGGGTTGGCCACCGCGGGGTTCTTGGCGAGGATCTTCAGGTTCAGCCGTTCCGGCCACCACTGCCGGTTTCCGCCGCCCTGGGTCGGGTGCGGGGCGCGCCCGTGCGCGACGGGGCAGCCGTTCACACCCTCCGTCTTGGCGTCTGTGACGATTGCTTCGTGGTTCTCAGACATGGGAATCCTTCCGGACCTGGCGGATCACGGTGCTCAGGACTGCGGGCCGTCGGACGCGTTCGGGCGGGGGCCGTCGCGGTGAGCGCACGGGGGCCTCACCGGCGGCATGACAGGGAGAGCGGGTCCCGGACCGGCTGCGGCAGTGCGACGCGGGCGCCCGTAACTCCCAGGCGGCACCGCGCGGCTGCTCGGCGGTGGTCCCGTCACGTCTCTCTCTTCTGCCGTACTGGAGTCTTCCTGTCCCTTGGCTGGCGCCGGAACCGATCCTACGATGGACGCAGTCCAAGTCAAGAAGAGCGTCAATTCCCTAGGCGATTAGAACCCGGACGCGTCCACGGGGTGAATTCCGGACGTCCACCGAGCGGAACGGGTGAGCACACATGAGCGACCTGCTGGAGCGACTGCGCGGGCGCGGCTGGCGCATGACGTCCCAGCGGCGTGTCGTCGCGGAGGTCCTCGACGGCGACCACGTGCACCTCACGGCCGACGAGGTGCACGCCCGCGCGGCGCGGCTGCTGCCCGAGATCTCCCGGGCGACCGTCTACAACACCCTGGGCGAGCTGGTCTCCCTCGGTGAGGTCATAGAGGTCTCCACCGACGGCCGGGCCAAACGCTACGACCCCAACGCGCACCGTCCGCACCAGCACCTGGTGTGCTCCAGGTGCGGCACCGTCCGCGACGTCCACCCCACCGGCGACCCGCTGGCCGACCTCCCGGCCGACGAGCGCTTCGGTTTCACGGTCTCCGCGGCCGAGGTCACCTACCGCGGCCTGTGCCCGTCCTGCGCCTGAGCGTGCCACCTGCGGGAGCGGCGGCTACCGGTCCGTGGCAGGGGCGAGCCCGAGGCCGCGCAGCCACAGCATCTGCTCGTACGGCTGGGAGCCGCGTCCGCCGCCGTGGTCGCCGAACCGCCACACCGTGATGTCCTTGGGCCCCGCGTAGCGGTTATAGGCGGCGAACACCGTCGACGGCGGGCAGACGGGGTCCATCAGGCCCACGCTGAACAACGCCGGCGCGGTGGCGCGCGGGGCGAAGTGGACACCGTCGAAGTAGTCGAGGGTGCCGAAGAGCCGTTCGGGGTCGATGCGCCGGTGGACGCCGAGGTACTGGGCGAGCTCCGGGTACGGCCCCTCGGTGGCGGTCTCCGCGCTCCGCCGGAAGTGGCAGAGGAACGGCACGTCGACCAGGGCCGCCGCGACCGCGTCCGGGGCCAGTCCGGCCACCGCCAGGGCGAGCCCGCCGCCCTGGCTGCCGCCGGAGACGACGACCCGGCCCGCGTCGACGGCCGGGTGCGCGCGCAGGGCGTCCACGGCGCGTACGCAGTCCGTCATCAGGCGGCGGTAGTAGTAGTGCTCCGGGTCCTCCACGCCGCGGGTCATGAACCCGCCGACGTACTGCGGGCCCGGGGCGGGGTCGGGGTCCGGCGTGTCGTGGCCCTGGCCGCGGGAGTCGACGACCAGATGTGCGTAGCCCGCGGCGCTCCACAGCAGGTTCTCGTGGTGCAGCCCGCGCCCGCCGCCGTAGCCGATGTACGTGACGACCCCCGGCAGCGGCCCGGCCGCCCCGCGGGGCAGCAGCAGCCAGGCCGCGACCGGCTGGCCTCCCCAGCCCGGGAAGCGCACGTCGAACACCTCGACCGTGGCCAGCGGCGAGTCGACCGCGCGGTACTCGGCCGGGGCGGTGCCCGCCTCACGGGCGGCGGTCAGGGTCTTGGCCCAGAAGGCGTCGAAGTCCCCGGGCTCGGCGATCTCCGGGGCGTAGCGGCGCAGTTCGTCCAGCGGCAGGTCGGTGAGCGGCATGGCCGGTATCGAATCGTTTCACGGGGTGGGGTGTCAACGGCCGGCCGGTGCGTGCCGGTTGTCCGTCCGTCGTGGGATGGTGTCGTGGTGGAGGAGATCGGCTGGGAACCGGCGCCCCGCTCGCCGGTGACGCGAGCGCTGCTCAGGGTGGGCGCCGTCACCGTGCTCGCCGCGTTCGCGGCAGGGCCGGGAAGTGCCGTGCCCGTGACGGCGGTTCCCCTGAGCCGCGCCGCGGTGGAGGCGGAACTCGACGCGGCGGCGGACCAGTCCGGCGTACACAGGTCGCAGAACACCGTGATGGGCTTGACCGTGACCACCGACAAGGAGTCCGACCGGCCCAGCGAGCAGTGCATGCTCGCCTGGGCGGCCGCCGAGGGGGCGGGCCAGCGGGAGTACGCCGCCGTGACGGCGGTCCTGCGCGAGCACGGGTGGACGGAACTGCGCCGGGAGAACAGCCCCGGCGGCGGTACGTACGTCAACCTCGGAAAGGGTGGCTGGACGGTGACGGTCGCGTACGACGGCGGGCCGGGGTCCTTCACCTCGCTGACCTTCACCGCCATGGCACATGCCTGCTGACGGTCCGGGCACGGCGCGCCCGCGCCACGCGCTCGGCCACGGTGCCCCGGCGACGGACACCGACCCGCTCGTGCCGGTACTCGCCGGAATCGTCGTGGACGTCGTCCACTTCCTCGACACCTACGCCGACGGCGAGGTCGCCGCCGATGTCGCCGTGCGGACGGCGGAGCACGCCGGGTGGGTGCTCCACAACCTGCCACCCCGTCAGCGCGCCCGGTTCCTGCGGGTGCTCGACGACCTGGCGGCGGCCGAGCCGGACCCGGCGCGGCGCCGCGCCCTGGAGTCCTTCGGCTTCACCTGCGGGCTGGTCGAGGAGGAGCCGTCCTGAACCGTCCGCCGCGCCGTCACGGCACGGGCGGGAGCTCGCCCGAACCGCGCGGGATCAGGCGGCAGGCGAGCTCGACCCGCTTGGGGGGGCCCGCCGAGCCGTCGAGCCGCTGGAAGAGCAGGCCGGCCGCGGTCCGGCCGAGCTGTCCGGGCTCCTGGGCGACGACGGTGACCGCCGGGCGCAGCAGGTCGGCGAGCTCGAAGTCGTCGAAGCCCACGAGGGCGACCACGCTGGGCCGGTCGGCGAGGACCCGGACCGCGGTCACGGTGATCCGGTTGTTGCCGGCGAACAGGGCGGTGACCGGCTCCGGGCCGCTCAGCATGGACTCCACGGCGGCGCGGACGCGGTCGGGGGCGGTGGGCCCGCAGGAGACCCAGCCCTCGTGCACGGGGAGCCCGGCGGCGGCCATCGCCTCGCGGTAGCCCCGCAGACGCTCGGCCGCGGTGTGGATGCGGGGGAGGTCGCCGATGAAGCCGATGCGCCGGTGCCCGTGGGCGATGAGGTGGGCGACGCCCTCGCGGGTGCCTCCTGCGTTGTCGCTGAGGACCACGTCCGCGTCGATGCCGCCCGCGGGGCGGTCCACGAACACGGTGGCCACGCCGGCCGCGATCTCCGGTTCGAGGTAGCGGTGGTCCTCGCTGGCGGGCACGATGACCAGCCCGTCGACACGCCGGGCGCAGAAGGCGAGCACCAGTTCCTGCTCGCGGTCCGCGTCCTCGGCACTCGATCCGGTGAACAGCAGCGTCGAGTGCGCCCGTGCCAGGTCCTCGACGGCCCGGCTGAGCGGGGAGTAGAAGGGGTCGGCGAGGTCCTCGAGGACCAGCCCGATGCTGGCCGTACGGCCCTTGCGGAGCAGCCGCGCGCTGTCGTTGCGGCGGAATCCGAGGGCGTCGATGGCCGCCTGGACACGCGAGATCGTGTCCTCGGTGACGCCTGGTTCCTCGTTGACGACACGCGATACCGTCTTCAGGCCGACACCGGCCCGGGCCGCGACATCCTTCATGGTGGGACGGGCGGTACGCGGAATATCGGTCACGGCGTGATCCTATGGGCTGGACAACGTTGTCAACAAAGGGCGACACTACGCCCATGCCGTTCGAGAGCTCTGCCGAGTCCATCGTCCCGCCGTCGGGTGCCGCCGGTGCGGGCCCGCTGATCGCCGCCGTGGACATCGGCGGCACCAAGATCGCGGGCGCCCTGGTGGACGCCCGCGGCGAGTTGCTCGTACGCGTGCAGCGCCCGACGCCCGCGGACCGGGACGCGGCGACGGTGATGGGATCGCTCGCGGAGGTCCTGGCCGGGCTGCGGGAGTCCGCGGGCTGGCCGCGGGTCGTCGCGGTGGGCATCGGCAGCGCCGGGCCGATCGACGCCTCCCGCGGCACGGTGAGCCCGGTCAACATCGCCGGCTGGCGGGACTTCCCCGTGGTCGCCCAGGTGGGCGAACGCGTCGGCGGGCTGCCCGTCGTCCTCACCGGCGACGGCATCGCGATCACCGCGGCGGAGCACTGGCAGGGCGCCGCCCGCGGGCACGACAACGCGCTGTGCATGGTGGTGTCGACCGGCGTCGGCGGCGGTCTCGTCCTCGGCGGCAAGCTCCACCCCGGCCCGACGGGCAACGCCGGGCACATCGGCCACATCAGCGTCGACCTCGACGGGGACGTGTGCCCCTGCGGCAGCCGAGGCTGTGTCGAGCGCCTGGCCAGCGGGCCCAACATCGTGCGGCGCGCCCTGGAGTCCGGCTGGCGTCCGGCCCACGGCGAGGAGTCGGACGCCGCCGCCGTCGCCCGGGCCGCCCGTGAGGGCGACGCCCTCGCCCTCGCCTCGTACGACCGTGCGGCGCAGGCGCTGGCCGCGGGCATCGCCGCGACGGCCACCCTGGTGGAGATCGACGTCGCGGTGATCGGCGGCGGTGTCGCGGGCGCCGGCCCGCTGCTCTTCGAGCCCCTCCGCGCGCACATGCGCCGGTACGCCACGTTGTCGTTCGCCTCCGGGGTGAAGGTCGTTCCCGCCGTGCTCGGCACGGACGCGGGCCTGGTCGGCGCGGCCGCCGCCGCGGCGCAGGCGCTGCGGCTGGAGGCCTTCGCGACCGGGGCCTAGTCCGGCTCGTCGCAGTCCCTCCCCTGGCCTACGGCCGGGGGCGAGGTCCGGTGTGCCTCGCGGAGGAGGAGATTCACCCGTTCGCGCGGGAGCGCACACTCGTGCCCCCGCGTCGTCGCGCGCTGCCCTCGTGGACGTCGCGACGCGCACGTCACGGCCCGGTGGGCGAGGTCGGTCGCGCCTGCTTCTCGGGCTTGTCGACCTCGGGCCCGAGCGTGAAGCCCAGGCGGAGCAGGCGCGCCATGGCCGCGTCGCTGCGGGCGTCCGCCCACCGGGTCGGCAGAGGTGTCGTCGTCCGGAACAGCGCGACGATCCGGTCGTCGCGGTGGACGAGGCAGGCGTGGTGCGTGCCGACGCCGTCCAGGAACACGTGGATCTCCACGATCGGCCGAGGCGTGCGGCCGAGCTCGTGGTGGTCGCGGGAGGCGACGACGAGGCCGTCGCGGGCCGGGACCACCATGCTGCTGCGGAGGCAGTTCATCGCCCGACTGACCCCGGGGTCCAAGGAGGGCTGACCACCGGGTTCGCGGGTGCCGAAGCCGCCGGTATGCGCCGATGGCCGGGCCTGCGCGTTTGCCGACGCCGATGATCCGGGCAATTCGTAGGGGGCTACCGGGCTACGGAAGAGGGGGCACCGTGATCGTCTGGCTCAACGGCACGTTCGGCGCGGGGAAGACCACTGCGGCACGCGAACTGCTCGAACTGCTGCCGGGCAGCGTGCTCTACGATCCGGAACTCGTCGGCAGCGGACTGCGGCTGATGCTCCCGGAGAAGCGGCTGGGCGAGGTCTCCGACTACCAGGAGCTGCCCGCGTGGCGGAAGCTGGTCGTGGACACCGCCGCCGCGCTGCTCGCCGAGGTGGGCGGGGGACCGCTGGTGGTGCCGATGACCCTGCTGAGGCAGGAGTACCGGGACGAGATCTTCGGCGGGCTCGCGGCCCGCCGGATCACTGTGCGGCATGTGCTGCTGCACGCTGAGGAAACGGTTCTGCGGGAGCGCATCGACCAGCGCGCCGACATCCCGGGCGACGCCGAGGCCAGCGCGGGGGTCCGCGCCTGGTGTCTGGACCACCTGCCCGCCTACCAGGAGGCACTGCCCTGGCTCACGGCGGACGCCCACGTCGTCGACACCGCGGGGCTCACCTCCCGCGCGACGGCCGAGCGGATCGCCGAGGCGATACGGGAGGGCGCGGGCTCCTGCGACATCGTGCAGACCCCGGAGCCCACCGCCGAGACCCTCGCGGCGGGCGTGCTGCTCTTCGACGAGGACGACCGGGTGCTGCTGGTCGACCCGACCTACAAGCCCGGCTGGGAATTCCCCGGCGGGGTCGTCGAGCCCGGTGAGCCGCCCGCCCGGGCCGGCATGCGGGAGGTCGCCGAGGAACTCGGACTGCGGCTCCCGGCGGTGCCCCGGCTGCTGGTCGTCGACTGGGAACCGCCGCTGCCGCCCGGATACGGCGGTCTGCGGCTGCTCTTCGACGGCGGGCGGCTGCCCGCCGCCGACGCCGAGCGCCTCCTGCTGCCCGGCGCCGAGCTGCGGGGCTGGCGCTTCGCCACGGAGGACGAGGCCGCCTCCATGCTGCCGCCGGTCCGGCACACCCGGCTGCGCTGGGCGCTGCGGGCGCGGGAGCGGGCCACCGTGCTCAACCTGGAGGCGGGCGTGCCGGTGGGCGGCTGAGAGGCGGCGGGCGCGTCCCGGCCGCCCACCGGGGCTCAGACGGCCTTGGCGGCGTACTTCTGGAGGAAGAGCGCCTCGGTGAGCGAGAGCTTCTCCAGTTCCTCGGGGGAGACGCTCTCGTTCACCGCGTGGATCTGCGCCTCCGGCTCGCTCAGGCCGATCAGCAGGATCTCCGACTCGGGGTAGAGCGTCGCCAGGGTGTTGCAGAGCGGGATCGAGCCGCCCATACCGGCGATCTCCATCTGCGTGCCGTACGCGGTGCGCATCGCCTCCGCCATGGAGGCGTACGCCGGGCTGGAGGTGTCCGCGCGGAACGGCTGGCCGCTGCCGACCTGGGTGACCTCCACGCGGGCCCCCCAGGGGGCGGCCGCCTCCAGGTGGGCGATCAGCAGCTTGGCCGCCTGCTGGGCGTCCACGCCCGGCGGGACCCGGAGGCTGACCTTGGCACCCGCGGTGGCCTGCACGGACGGCGTGGCGCCGACCACGGGAGGGGCGTCGATGCCGATGACGGTGACGGACGGACGTGCCCAGAGGCGGTCGGCGACCGTGCCGGTGCCCATCAGCTCGACGCCGTCGAGCACCTTGGCGTCGGCGCGGAAGTCGCCCTCGTCGTACTGCAGCCCGTCCCAGGCGGCGTCGGCGGTGAGGCCCGCCACGGTGGAGGCACCGGAGTCGTCGTGGAGCGTGTGCAGGATGCGGACCAGGGCGGCCAGTGCGTCCGGTGCGGCACCGCCGAACTGGCCGGAGTGCAGGTTGCCCTCCAGGGTGGTCACCTTGACGTCGACCAGCGCCATGCCGCGCAGGGTCGCCGTGACGGTCGGCAGGCCGACGCGGAAGTTGCCGGAGTCGCCGATGACGATCGCGTCCGCGGCGAGCAGTTCGGGGTGCTCCTCCGCGTAGCGCTCCAGACCGCCGGTGCCCTGCTCCTCCGAGCCCTCGGCGATGATCTTCACGCCGACCGGGACCCCGCCGTTCTCGCGCAGCGCGCGCAGGGCGGTGAGGTGCATGATCAGGCCGCCCTTGCAGTCGGCCGCGCCGCGCCCGTACCAGCGGCCGTCGCGCTCGGTGAGCTCGAACGGCGGCGACAGCCAGCCGGCCTCGTCCAGCGGCGGCTGCACGTCGTAGTGCGCGTACAGCAGCACCGTGGGCGCTCCCTCCGGCCCGGGCAGGTAGCCGTAGACCGACTGCGTGCCGTCCGGGGTGTCCAGCAGGGCGACGTCCTCGAAGCCCTCCGCACGCAGCGCGTCGGCGATCCAGGAGGCGGCCCGCTCGCACTCGCTCTTGGGGAACTGCCGCGGATCCGCCACCGAGCGGTACGACACCAGCTCGGCCAGCTCGGTCCTGGCCCGCGGCATCAGTGCGGCGACGGTTGCGGCGAGTGGTGCGGCGGACATGGGCGCTCCTGATGGGTGGGACAGGGTCGAACGCGATGTTCGTGGACCGGTGGTCGTGATCGATGGTGCCACAGGCGGCCTCGCTCACCCCGCGGATTAGTATGCGGCTGAGCAGGGGCGACGGCAGTCGGCAGGTCGAACGGGAGCGGAAGCACACGTGAGCAGCGAGTACCAGGCGCAGGACGGCGGTTCGGCGGAGGACGTCGACGGTACGCCGGTGTGGGACGTCGTCGTGGTGGGTGCCGGACCGGCCGGGGCCTCGGCGGCCTACGCCGCGGCAAGTGCGGGACGCCGTGTGCTCCTGCTGGAGAAGGCCGAACTCCCGCGTTACAAGACCTGCGGCGGCGGCATCATCGGGCCCTCCCGCGACGCGCTGCCGCCGGGCTTCGAGCTCCCGTTGCGCGACCGGGTGCACGCGGTGACCTTCAGCCTCAACGGCCGGCTCAGCCGGACCCGCCGGTCGCGGCAGATGCTCTTCGGGCTGATCAACCGGCCCGAGTTCGACGCCCAGCTGGTGGACGCGGCCGTCGACGCGGGCGCGCGGCTGCGGACCGGGGCCCAGGTCTCCCGGGTCGAACAGCACGGCACCTCCGTCCCGGACCGGCGGACCGTCGCGGTGGTGCTCAACGACGGCGAGACGATCCTCGCCCGCGCGGTCGTCGGCGCCGACGGCTCGGCGAGCCGGATAGGCGCCCACGTCGGCGTCAAGATGGCCCAGGTCGACCTGGGGCTCGAGGCCGAGATCCCGGTGCCCGCGGAGGTCGCCGAGGACTGGGCGGGCCGGGTGCTCATCGACTGGGGCCCGTTGCCCGGCAGTTACGGGTGGGTCTTCCCCAAGGGCGAGACCCTGACCGTCGGCGTCATCTCGGCGCGCGGCGAGGGGGCGGCCACCAAGCGCTACCTGGAGGACTTCATCGGCCGGCTGGGGCTGGCCGGTTTCGAGCCGAGCATCTCCTCCGGCCACCTCACCCGCTGCCGCGCCGACGACTCCCCGCTCTCCCGCGGCCGCGTGCTGGTCTGCGGTGACGCGGCGGGCCTGCTGGAGCCGTGGACCCGCGAGGGCATCTCCTTCGCGCTGCGCTCCGGCCGCCTGGCGGGGGAGTGGGCGGTGCGGATCGCCGAGGCGAGCGACGCGGTGGACGCGCGTCGCCAGGCCCTGAACTACGCGTTCGCCGTCAAGGCCGGCCTCGGGGTCGAGATGGGCGTCGGCCGCCGGATGCTGGGCGTCTTCGAGAAGCGTCCGGGTCTGCTGCACGCGGCTCTCACAACCCTCCCCCCGGCGTGGAACGCCTTCGCTAAGATCACCCGCGGTTCCAGCTCGCTCGCCGAGCTGGTCCGTACGCATCCGCTGGCCCGTCGCGCGCTGGAGTCGTTCGACCGTCGTTGACCTCCTGATGGCACCCTCCTGGGCGTCATAAAGGCGGAGTTGAGGGGCAGAGACGTTATGGGAGGTGTCCTCGTCATGCCCTTGAGGAACGTAGACGGAAGACTGCCGTGGTGGGTGCGTACACTCACCGGGCTCGTCGCGCTCGGCGGACTTCTGTTCCTGGTCGCGCGCGCGGACCTGATACCGGGTCTGCCCAATCCCTTCGCCGAGGAGACCAAGGACCGCAGTGGTCCCGTGGTGCTCAAGGCGATCCAGGACATGAGCCGCTTCGAAGGAGCAAGTGGCCAGTTCCAGGTCGTGGTCGACCTGGAGAAGGACGCCAAGTTCCTTCCCGACGCCGTGCGCGGCAGGCGCACGCTCTACGTGGGGTCCGGCAGTGTCGACGCCTACGTGGACCTCGGTGACGTGGGCCCGAAGGGCGTGACCGTCTCCGAGGACCGGACCTCCGCCGTCATCACCCTGCCCCACGCCCAACTCGAGCGGGCCTCGCTCGACCCCGACCGTTCCTACGTGGTGGCCCAGGAGCGCGGTTTCTTCGACCGGCTCGGCGACTTCTTCTCCTCCCACCCGGGGGACGAACAGCAGGTCCAGCAACTCGCCGCGAAGAAGATCCAGCAGGCGGCCAAGTCCACCGAACTGGCGAAGCGGGCGGAGACCAACACCCGGGCCATGCTGGAACAGCTGCTGACCTCGCTGGGGTTCGAGAAGGTGGAGGTCCGCTTCAGCTGACGGGCCGGAGCTCGGTGATGCGGAAGACCGGGTGCTTGTGGGCTATGGCGCGCAGTTCCTCGTCGGTGGAGTCCGCCCCCACGCCGCCGAAGAACACGCCCACCTCGGCCTTCCAGCGCTTGAGGTAGGCACGCAGCACCTCGGGCTTGACGTCGTCGCCGACTTCGGTCGCGCTGAACTCCTCGACCTTTTTGCCCAGCAGCAGCTGACCGCCGCCGGCGGCGCGCATGTTGTGCGTCCACTGGACGTGCCCGCGCGGCGCCACGAGGTAGCGCTCCCCGTTCACCACCAGCAGGTTGACCGGGGTGCGCCGCCACTCCCCGCTCTTGCGGCCGCGGACGGCCAGCACGCGGGAGCCCCACACGCTCAGACCGCGGCGGGTCAGCCAGGCCACGGCGCGGTTGAAGACGTTGACCGTGAACCAGCCGGGCTTGATGACGTGCTCGGACATGAGGACTCCTCCGTGACGCGCGGGCCGTGGACCGAGGGCGGTCCGTGAGCGGTGCTCTCGCTTGAGAACAGTGTGCACGTCCTGCCGCTCCATGGCAAGAGCACTGCTCTCGCTCTTGGTCGCCGCTCCATTCGTGCGTACACTGATCGCATGAGCGTCATCCGAACGGCCAGGGAACGGGCCCGCGACGAAGTGACCGCGGCCATCAAGGAAGAGGCGCGCCGGCAGCTCGCCGACGAAGGCGCCTCGAGGCTCTCGCTCCGCGCCGTCGCGCGGGAGCTGGGCATGGTCTCCTCCGCGCTCTACCGCTACTTCCCGAGCCGGGACGAGTTGCTCACCGCCCTCATCATCGACGCCTACGACGCGGTGGGCACCGCCGCCGAGGAAGCCCTGGCCCGCGCAGGCGGCGACCCTGTGGAGCGCTGGAGCGAGGTCTGCCGGGCCGTACGCCGCTGGGCCCTCGGGCATCCGCACGAGTACGCCCTCATCTACGGCTCCCCCGTGCCCGGCTACTCCGCGCCGCTCGACACGATCGGACCCGCGTCCCGGGTCGGGCTGGCACTGATCGCCGTGGCCGAGCAGGCCCACACCGCGGGGGCGCTCGCCGCCGCCCCGGCCGACGCCCCGTTGTCGGAGGCCGCCCACGCCGACGCCTGGCGGCTCAGCAAGGACCTCGACCGCGACCTGCCGGCACGGGCGATCCCCTCCCTCGTGGCCGCCTGGGCGCAGTTGTTCGGCCTCGTCAGCTTCGAGGTGTTCGGCCAGTTCAACAACGTGGTCGAGGCGCGGGACGACTTCTTCGACCACGCCGTCGCGGGCCTCGCGCACCAGGCGGGGCTCCGCCGTGAGCGCGTACTCCACGGGGAGTAGACGCGATCACCCCGCCGACCGGACGCCGACCCGCCGCCCCCCGGTCTAGCGTGGCCGCATGACCGACGACGTGACACGGGGCGGCGGCCCGCCCTGGGGGCCCTGGTGGCGCCACACCGGGCCCGGCCACTCCCACGGCGGCGAGCGCCTGCGCCGCCCGTGGGTCTCGTCGCTGGTCATCGCCGTCGTCCAGGTGGTCGGCACCACGGCCGCCGCGCACAACGCGCCCGACCGGGTCACCCTCGGCCACTTCGGGTACACGCTCCTGCTCGCGGGGCCGGTGCTGCTCCTGTGGCGCAACCGCGCGCCCGTCGCGGTCGCCGCCGCCGTCTCGGCCGTCACGCTCGCGTACGTCGCCGCCGGTTACCCGTACGGTCCGGTCTTCCTGAGCATCGTCGCCGCGTACTTCACGGCCGTCGCCGCCGGTCGCCGCAGAGCCGTCCTGATCATCGCGGCCGCCCTGTACACGGCCTACCTGCTCATCACCGTGTGGCTGTACCGCTGGCTGCCGCCCGCCGGGGACGAGGCCGCCTCGTGGGCCCAGGTGTCGGGGGCCGCCGCCTGGCTGCTGGCGATCCTCGCCGTCGCCGAGCTGTGGCGGCTGCGCAGGGAACAGTTCGTCCGCGACCGGCGGGAGCGGGCCGAGGCCGAGCGGCGCCGCGCCGACGAGGAGCGGCTGCGCATCGCCCGTGAGCTGCACGACGTGCTCGCGCACAGCATCTCGGTCATCAACGTGCAGGCGGGGGTCGCGCTCGCCCTCATGGACGAACGCCCCGAGCAGGCCCGGCAGGCACTGACCACCATCAAGGCGGCCAGCAAGGAGGCGCTCGGCGAGGTCCGCCAGGTGCTCGGCACCCTGCGCAGCCCCGGGGAGGCACCCCGCTCGCCCGCACCGGGCCTGGACCGGTTGCCCGAACTGCTCGAACAGGCCGCGGGCGCGGGCCTGGCCGTCGACATCACCCGCGACGGCCGCACCGGCGCCCTGCCACCCGGCGTCGACCTGGCGGCGTTCCGCATCGTCCAGGAGGCGCTGACGAACGTCATCCGCCACTCCGGCTCCCGTACCGCCCGCGTCCACGTCACCCGCCGCCGGGACGCCGTCGAGCTGCGGGTCGACGACGACGGCCCCGCCACCACGACTGCCGACCACGCCCCCGACTCCGGTGGCGGCAACGGCCTGCTCGGCATGCGCGAGCGGGCGGCGGCGCTCGGTGGCACGGTCGAGGCCGGACCCCGTGCCGACGGCGGGTTCCGCGTCATGGCCCGTCTGCCGCTCGCCGCCGGCGCCGCGGCGGCGCCCGCCCCCGACAAGGAGAACCCATGACCCGGGTCCTGCTCGCCGACGACCAGCTCCTGGTGCGCGCCGGCTTCGCCGCCCTGCTGGACGCCCAGCCAGACATCGAGGTCGTGGGGGAGGCCTCCGACGGCGCCCAGGCGCTGCGCCTGGTCCGCGAACTCACCCCGGACGCGGTGCTGATGGACATCCGCATGCCCGTCATGGACGGACTGGAGGCCACCCGCCTGATCACCGAGGACGCGGCGCTGACCGGGGTCAGGGTCGTCATCCTCACCACGTTCGAGCTCGACGAGTACGTCTTCGAGGCCATCCGGGCGGGCGCCTCGGGCTTCCTGGTCAAGGACACCGAGCCGGAGGAACTGGTGCGTGCCGTACGGGCGGTGGTGGACGGCGACGCGCTGCTGTCGCCCGGCGTGACCCGACGGCTCATCGCCGAGTTCGCCGCCCGGTCGAAGGAGCCCTCGGCCGCGGCGGAACTCGACCGGCTCACCGAGCGGGAGCGCGAGGTGATGGCCCTGGTCGGGATCGGTCTGTCCAACGAGGAGATCGCGCGCCGCCTGGTGGTGAGCCCGCTCACCGCCAAGACGCACGTCAGCCGCACGATGGTGAAGCTCGGCGCCCGGGACCGGGCCCAACTCGTCGTCCTCGCCTACGAATCCGGTCTGGTGCGGCCGGGCTGGCTCGGCTGAGCCGCAGGGGCCCGCGCGGACCGTGGTCCGCACGGGCCCCCAGGCGGCGAGCAGGTCAGTCCCGCACCGGGACCTTGCGCTCCTCGCCCACCGGCGTGGCGGTGTCGGAGGAGGCGACCACGAAGCCGTACGACACCCTGCGGCGCAGCCCCGTGAGGGTGATCAGCAGTCCGGCCAGGGCGATCGCACTGACCACGACCAGCCCCGGGCGGTAGCTGTCGAGCACCGCCTGCGGGGAGGCGGGGTGGCCGTCATCGGACCCGGCGGTGATCGCGGCGGTCACCACCGCGAGGAAGATGGCGCCGCCCACCTGGAAGGAGGTGTTCAGCAGGCCGGAGACCATGCCCTGCTCCTCGTCGCGCACGCCGTTGGTGGCCTGGATGTTGAGCGACGGGAAGACCAGCGCGCACGCGGCGCCCAGCAGCAGCATGGACGGCAGGATCACCGCGGCGAAACTGGGGGTGAGGTCGACGCGCAGGAAGAGCACGTAGCCCACGAAAAGCAGGGTGAACCCGGTGGCGATCACCCGCGGTGTGCCGAAGCGGTCCACCAGCGGACCGATGCGCGTGGAGGCGAGCGCCACCAGCGCCCCCGCGGGCAGGAAGGCGAGCGCGGTCTGCAGCGCCGACCAGCCCAGCAGCGACTGCATGTACTGGGTGACGAGGAACTGGAAGCCCACGTAGGAGCCGAAGAAGGCGGCGCCGCCCAGGTTGGCGCGGATCTGGTGGGGCGAGCGCAGGACGCCCAGCCGGATAAGCGGGTGGCTGCTGCGGTGCTCGATCACCGCGAAGGACGCCAGCAGGACGGCGACGGCGGCGAAGGAGAGCAGGGTGCGGGCGGAACTCCAGCCCGCTTCGGGGGCCTGGACGACGGTGAAGACCAGCAGCAGCATCGCCCCGGTGCCGGTCAGGGCGCCGGGCAGGTCGTAACCGCGGCCGGTGTGCCGCTCGCGGGGGCTCGACGGGATCAGCCGCATGCCGGCCACGAGGGCCAGGACGGCCACGGGCGCGGGCAGCAGCATCGTCCAGCGCCAGCCCACCTCGGTCAGCAGGCCGGACAGGACCAGACCCATGGAGAAGCCGGTCGCGCCGCAGGTGGTGTAGATGCTGAGGGCGCGGTTGCGGACCGGTCCCTCGGCGAAGGTCGTGGTGATGATGGACAGTCCCGCCGGGGCGGTGAACGCCGCGCTCAGACCCTTGATGAAGCGGCTGGCGATGAGCAGTTCACCGGAGTCGACGAGTCCGCCGAGCAGGGACGCGAGGGCGAACACGGCCAGCGCGACGAGGAAGACCCGGCGCCGGCCGAGCAGGTCGGCGGCACGGCCGCCGAGGAGCAGCAGGCCGCCGTAGCCGAGGATGTAGCCGCTGACGACCCACTGGAGCGACGAGGTGGACAGGTCGAGGTCGTCCGCGATGGACGGGAGGGCCACGCCGACCATCGAGACGTCCAGGGCGTCGAGGAAGAGCGCGGCGCAGAGCACCAGCAGGGTGCCCCACTGCCGGGCGCTCCAGCGCCCGTCGGAACCGGGGACGGCGGTGTGCGGAGAGGTCATGCCGAGGAACATTACATGCATGTGCATCAGATGCAAGCGCATTTAATGTGCGTACATCTAGTGTTGATTTTCTGGTATCCTGCGGCCATGACCGGCGTGAAGAGTGAGCATGTGCTCGTGGAGCGGTGGCGGGAGGTCCTCTCCCTGCACGCGCGCACCGCGTGCGAACTCGACCGTGAGCTGAACCCGCACGGACTCGGGGCGAGCGACTTCGAGGTGCTCGACCTGCTCGCCGAGGGCAACCCCGACGACGGCGGATGCACCTACCGCGTCCAGGAGCTCGCGGACCGCGTGCACCTGAGCCAGAGCGCGCTCTCCCGGCTGGTCGGCCGGCTGGAGAAGGACGGCCTCGTCAGCCGGGGGATCTGCAGCGAGGACCGGCGCGGGGTGCGGGTCGCGCTGACCGAGGCGGGCCGGGTGCGCCACGAGGAGGTCAAGCCCGTGCAGCGCGCCGTCCTGGAGCGGATGCTCGGCCAGGCCTGAGGACGCCCGGCGTCGCAGCCGTCCTTCCGCTCAGCGGGAGTCGCGCTTCCGGCGGACGTACAGCTGCTTGCGGACCCTGGCCACGACCGTCCCGTCGTCCGCGACGACGTCGTTCTCGAACCACACCAGGGCCTTGTCGCCGCCCGCGGTGAGCCCCCTGATCTCCTCGAGCCGGTGCTCGGTCAGCTTGAAGTCGGCGAACACGTCCCCCTTGCCGGGTGAGACGAACTCGATCTCCGCCGCGCGGTCCCACACCAGGTAGTCGCGCCCTAGGCGGTTCATGACCAGCAGCATCCAGAAGGGGTCGCTCATCGAGAAGAGCGATCCGCCGAAGTGGGTGCCCACGTAGTTGCGGTTGAAGCGGTGGAGCCGCAGGCGGACCCGGGCCGAACTCCAGTCGTCGGCGATGTGCAGGACGCGGATGCCGGAGAACAGGTAGGGCGGCCACCAGGTGATCGCGCGGCGCAGGGCGGCGGGCGTGAGGGAACGTCGTGCCATGCGGAGACGCTAGCACGTGAAGTTACCGGTTGGTAATCACGGTGCCGCCCCTGCGTCGCGCCCGGTGCGTCAGTCGATCGCCGCCGTGCGCCGCCACAGTTCGATCACGGAGCCATCCCCCGTCACCTGCAGCTTCTCGTACGCACCCCGGTTCCAGAGGGTGAGGTAGAGCTCCTCGGCGGTGCCGCTCACCGTGCAGTCCGCCTCGCCCGGCGCGGGCCTTTCGACGGCCAGGGGATCGGCCGACATACGCGCGAGCCAATCGTCCCGCGCGGCGTCGGTGTCGGTCGTGCGCACCCGGAGCGTCCTGGGCGTCCCGCTGCGGACCCGGCTCCTGGGCCGGGCGTGGAAACCGGCGAGCAACTCGTCGATGCCGTCGGCCGCGAACCCAGGATCCACCGGGGACGGGGCCCGGCCCAGGGCCAGTTCCGCGTCGACCCGGTGGACCGCCGTCTCGTGCGCCTGGCGCCGCGCCCAGAAGGCCCGCGGGGAGGGGGCCTTGAGGAAGTGCCAGCACTCCAGGTCGGCGGGTGCGGCATCGAGGGCCGCGACCAGCAGCCCGTGGCCCTCGCGGAACCAGGGGAGGAGCAAGGCGTCGTCCCTGGGTGCCTCGGCCTCGATGGGCTCCGGCTGCCGCCGTCCCTCCGCGACGTAACGCGTCGCCCAGCGGTGCACGACCCCTTGATGGCGGACCAGTTCACGCACGCGCCAGCCGGGGCAGGACGGCACCTCGGCGTCGAGCCCGGCCGCTTCCGCCGCGTCGGCGAGCAGTCCGCCGTCGCGTCGCAGCACCTCGATGAACTCGGCTGTCTCCATGACGCGATTGTGGCAGCCGGCACCGACAGCCGGGCCCGTGAAAGCTCAGTGCGCGGGTCGACGCCGGCGCCGGGCCCGCGCCCACCAGGCCGGACAGCACCGCGTCGAGGACCGCCGACGCCACGGCCGTTGCCACGGCCGCCGACCAGCCACCCCAGCCTCGGGCGGCGTCGGCCGTCCAGTCCCCGCACGCCGGGGGAACCCGGATGCGACGCGTCAGACTCCGGCCGCCGCGGACGCGTGCCGGGTCGTGTGCGCGACCACGGCGGCCACCGCCGCCAGCGCGGCGACCGTGGTCAGCGCGACCGGCAGCCCGAAGGCGTCGGCAAGGAAGCCGATCGTGGGCGGCCCGAGCAGGAAGCCCGCGTACCCCAGGGTGGAGGCGGTGGCCACACCGCCGGGGCCGCCGAGGGCACCGGCCCGGCCGATGGCCACGGGGAAGACGTTGGCGAGCCCGAGCCCGGTGAGCGCGAAACCGGCCAGGACGAGCCAGACCTCGGGGCCGAACGCCCCCAGCAGCATCCCGGTGCAGGCCGTGAGTCCGCCCAGCACCACCGCCCGGGTCGGGCCGAGCCGCAGCAGGAGGGCGGTGCCGGACAGGCGTCCGACGGTCATCGCGAGGGCGACGGCGGCGTATCCGGTGGCCGCGAGGGCCGGACCGGTGTGCAGGTCCTCCTGAAGGTGGAGCGGACCCCATTCGGCGAGCGCTCCCTCGCCGTATGCGGTGCACAGCGCGATCAGGCCGAAGACAGCGACCATCCGCCGGGCGCCCGCCTGGCGCGCCGTGTCGTGCGCACCGTCCATGGTGACGGCCGGCGGATCCGCGGGCTCCGCGGTACGGGGGACGGCGTGTCCGAGCAGGAGCCGCCCGAGCAGCACCGTGGCCAGGAGTCCGAACAGCGCGACGCCGACGAGGTGCTGGGCCGGCGTCAGCCGCGCGGCCAGTGGCCCGCCGACGCCCGCCCCGACCAGTCCGCCAAGGCTGTACGCCGCGTGGAAACCGGGCATGATGGGGCGCCGCAGCGCGGCCACCAGGTCGACGGCGACGCTGTTCATCGCGACGTTCATGCCGCCGAAGCCCACGCCGAGCAGGAGCAGTACGAGACCGAGGGCGAGGGGGGAGTGGGTGAACGGGGGCAACGCGACGCCCAGTGACAGGACGGCACCGGTGCCGACGGTCACCTGCCGGGCCCCGAAGCGCCGGCACAGCCGCCCGCTGGGGATCATGGTGGCGACCGCCCCCGCAGACACGCCGAGCAGCGCGAGGCCGAGCGCTCCGGCCGAGGCGCCGACCTGCTCCTTGACGGCGGGGATGCGAACGACCCAGCCGGCGAAGACGAATCCGTCCAGGGCGAAGAACGCGGTCAGGGCGACACGCAGGCGCCGCAACGGGGGCGGCGGACTTGCGCGATCTTGCCGGGCGAGTACGCTCCGTATTTTGTTTAGGCTCGGCACAAAGTGAGAATAGGACTGTGACCCAGACTCGGACAAGGTTGGAGCGGGGCCGTGGTGCGCTCGGTCCCGCGCTCGCGCTCGTGCACACCGGGCGTGCCCCCACCCGCGCCGTGCTCACCGCCGAACTCGGCGTGACGCGGGCGACCGCGGGGGCCGTCGCAGCCGAGCTGGAGGCACTGCGCCTGATCCGGGTCGACACCCGGCCGGGCGGACCCGCCGGAGCGCAGGGCCGGCCCTCGCACCGGCTCGCCGTCAACCCCGAGGGGCCCGTCGTCCTCGCCGCGCAGATCCACGCCGACGGATTCCGCGCCGCCCTGGTCGGACTCGGCGGCCACATCCTCGCGTCCGCTCCGGTCACCATGACCGTGCCCGCGGACCCCGCCCGGGTCCTCGGCGCCGTCGTCGAGGCCGGTGCGGAGCTGCTGCGCGCCTCCGGCCGGGCGTGCGCGGGTGCCGGTCTCGCCGTGCCCTCCGCCGTCGCCGAGCCGGAAGGCGCCGCGCTCAACCCCCTGCACCTCGCCTGGCCCGCGGGCGCACCCGTCCTGGACATCTTCCGCGAGCAGATCGAGCGGTCGGGCATCATCTCCCCCAACGGGGCGCCGCCGCCGTGCTTCGTCGGCAACGACGTCAACGTCGCCGCTCTCGCCGAGCACCGGCACGGCGCCGGACAGGGAGCCGAGCACCTGCTGGTCGTCGCCACCGGCCACCGCGGCGTGGGTGGTGCGCTCGTCCTGCACGGCAAGCTCCACACCGGCAGTGCCGGACTCGCCCTGGAGGTCGGCCACCTCACGGTCAACCCCGAGGGCCGCCCCTGCCATTGCGGCAGCCGTGGCTGCCTCGACGTCGAAGTGGACCCCCTCGCCTTCCTGGAGTCCGCCGGCCGCATCCCCGGCCCCGAGGGCTCGCTGCCCGACCAGTGCCGTGCCCTGCTCCGCGAGGAGTACGACGACCCGGCGGTGCGGCGCGCCGCCGACAGCCTCATCGACCACCTCGGCCAGGGACTCGCGGGACTGGTGAACGTCCTCAACCCCGACCGGATCCTGCTCGGCGGCCTGCACCGCTGGCTGCTCGACGCCGACCCGGGACGGCTGCGTGCCGTCGTCGCCGAACGCAGCCTGTGGGGGCGTAGCGGCGGCATCCCGCTGCTCGCCTGCGCCCTGGACCACAACAGCCTCGTCGGGGCCGCGGAACTGGCCTGGCAGCCCGTGCTGGACGACCCGCTCACGGCGCTCGGCGCCTGAGGTCCGTCCCCCGGAGCCGCCGGCACACCGTCAGAACAGCGGCTCCGGAGGCTCGGTGGCCTGCGGCAGTGCCTTCGTGGGCGGGGCCGGCAGGTCCTCCGCCGACGCCGTGAGCGGCCATCCCGGCACCAGGTGCGTGTCGAGCAGCAGGACACCGCTGGCCGGCCCGGCCGTGCGGAGGTAGACGTCGCCGCCGGCCACCGCCACGACGGTGCCGCCCAGGGCGGTACCCGGGGCGAGCCCGGTCACCGCGGCGGTGGCCTGGGGCGCGTCGGGCTCCAGGCCGAACACCACCGCGTGGTCGACGGGTTGGAACCCGGTGGCGGTCAGCGTGTCCCGCCAGTCGGGGACCGCGGCCGCCGCCTCGTGGAGGGCCCGCAGCCCGGCCACCCGTGCGGGTGCAGGTGGCAGCGCGGCACGGGCGGCACGCTTCGCGGACGTCGCCACCCGGTCCGGGATGCCCAGCGCCGTCCCGAGGACCGACTCGGCGCGGCGCGCGGCCATCAGCGGCCCCCGGCCCAGGAACGTGAAGCAGATCGCGGCTTGTTCGAGCAGCCGTGCGCTGCCCCGCTCGGCCGCCGTGATGCCGACCTTGCCCAGACCCGGGCCGAACCAGGCCAGGTACACCGCGAAGGTCCGGGGGTCGTCCAGCCGCGTGTCCGCCGCCACGGACCGGGAGCGGTCCAGCGCCGCGCACTGCTCGCACTGGTCGCGGCGGGCCCGCGCGGGAAGTTCCGCGGCCTGGGGGCACGGAGTCCAGCGCCCCGAACGCCACACGCCCATGCACTGCCGCACCGCGCCCGGTTCCACGGCGAGCGCCAGCGGGTCGCCGAGGCGCACGGGACTGCGCCGGTCGCCGTGGCGGGGGTGCCACCAGGTCCACGCCGGGCCCCCGGACACCCATCGCAGACCTGTGCATCGCCACATGATCCGCATGTTAGGCGCAGGCACCGACAGCGGCCGTACTCCCCGGGTGGTACCCGCGGTGCCGCTGGCCGTACGACGACCAGCGGCCGCGCGCGGACCAGTCTCGTGGTGCCGGGAAACCACGGCATCACCAAGGAGACGATTCGCGATGGACGCCAACGCACTGACCTCGCTCGCCGACCACTGGGACGGGGGCCCCGGCCCCTGGATCCTGTTCTTCCCGCTGATCTGGGCCGCCGTCATCGGAGGCGTCGCATTCGTGCTGCGCCGCGCCGCGTGGCGCAGGGGTCCCGGCCGCGGCCCCTGGCACGCCCGGGCCGCGATCGGCGAGCACTCGCCGATCGCCGTACTGGGCCGCCGCTTCGCCGCGGGCGAGATCGACGAGGACGAGTACTGGCGCCGGCTGTCCGTCCTGGACGAGCAGTTCGGCCGCTTCCCCAAGGGCGGGGAGCGATGACCGCCGCCCGCGTCGTCGACGCAGTCAAGACCTACGGGGCGGGCGACGCCCAGGTGCGCGCCCTGGACGGGGTCACGGTCGGGTTCCCCAGCGGGCGGTTCACCGCGATCATGGGTCCTTCCGGATCCGGGAAGTCCACCCTCATGCACTGTGCCGCCGGCCTGGACACCCTCACCTCCGGGACCGCCTGGATCGGCGACACGGAGCTGGGGGCGCTCGGCGACCGGCAGTTGACGCTGCTGCGCCGGGAGCGGGTCGGCTTCGTCTTCCAGTCCTTCAACCTGCTGCCGACCCTGACCGTGGCGGAGAACATCACCCTGCCCCAGGACCTGGCCGGTGCCGGGACGGACCGCGAGTGGGTGGACGCCCTGATCGACGTCGTGGGCCTGGGCGACCGCCTGCGGCACCGCCCGAGCGAGCTATCCGGGGGCCAGCAGCAGCGCGTGGCGGTGGCCAGGGCGCTGGCCGGGCGGCCCGAGGTCGTCTTCGCCGACGAGCCCACCGGCAACCTGGACTCGCGGTCCGGCGAGGAGGTGCTGCGCCTGCTGGGACGGGCCGTCCACGAGATGGGCCGCACGGTCGTGATGGTCACCCACGACCCGGTCGCCGCCGCCCACGCCGACGAGGTCGTCTTCCTCGCCGACGGACGCCTGGTGGACACGATGCCCGAGCCGAGCGCGGAGAAGGTCCTCGACCGCATGAAGGCCTTCGACACCGCCCGCGACGCGGGACGCGGCACCGCACCGCGGCAGCGGGTGAGGTCATGAGCGCGCCGGCCGGGCCGGTCCGCGCGTCCCTGCGGCTGAGCCTGTCCTCCCTGAGGGCCCACAAGCGCCGGTTCGCCGGCACCTTCCTGGCGGTCTTCCTGGGTGTCGCCTTCCTGGCCGGCACCATGGTGATGGGCGACACCCTGCGCGCCGGCTTCGACACGCTCTTCGGACACGCCAACAGCGGCACCGACGTGGTCGTCCGCAGCGCCGACGTCGTCACCGTCCCCGGGGAGGGACAAGGCACCCGCGAACCTGTCGACAGCGCGCTCGTCGCGCCGCTGCGGGCCGTGCCCGGGGTGGCGGCCGTCGCGCCCGACATCGAGGGCGCGGGCCAACTCGTCGGCCGTGACGGCGAGCCCGTCGGCGGTCAGGGCCCGCCGACCCTCGCCGGGAACTGGATCGACGACGCCGGGCTGAACCCGTACGCCCTCGCCGAGGGCCGCGCCCCCAGGGCCGCCGGCGAGGCCGTGGTGAACCGTGCCGCGGCCGAGCAGGGAGGGCTGGGCATCGGCGACACGACCGTGCTGCGCACCCCCGACCCGCTGCGGGTGACGATCGTCGGACTGGTGACCTTCGGCGGCGAGGACGGCATGGGCCAGTCCACCTTCACCGGCCTCACCCGCGCCGACGCCGAGCGCCAACTGATGCCCGGGCCCGGCCGGGCGTCCACGATCAAGGTGCGCGCGGCCTCCGGCGTCGGCCAGGAAGAGCTGGCGAGGCGCGTCGCGGGCGTGCTGCCCCACGGTGTCGAGGCGATCACCGGTCAGCAGGCCACGGACGAGAACCTCGACCAGGTCTCGGGCCGGTTCCTGTCGCTGTTCACGACCCTGCTGACGGTCTTCGCCGGGATCGCCCTGCTCGTGGCGACCTTCAGCATCCACAACACCTTCGCGATCGTCGTCGCCCAGCGCACCCGGGAGAACGCCCTGCTGCGGGCGCTCGGCGCATCCCGGCGCCAGGTGCTCGGCTCGACCCTCACGGAAGCCGTGGCCGTGGCGCTGGCCGCTTCGGCCGCCGGGCTCCTGGGTGGGATCGGCATCGCGGCCGGGCTCCAGGCGCTGTTCCCGGCCGTCGGATTCCCCTTCCCGGACGGGGGACTGGTCGTCGGCGCCACCGCCATGGCCGTACCGCTCGGCGTCGGCCTGCTCGTCTGCACCGGCTCGGCCGTGCTGCCCGCCGTCCGGGCCGGGCGTACGGCGCCGCTCGCCGCGCTGCGCGAGACGGCGGTGGACCACTCCGGTTCCTTGCGCGGACGGGCGGCGCTGGGGGCTGCGCTGGCGGTGGCCGGTGGCGCGACGACCGTGGCGGGCGCGGCGGGCACGCCCGAGGTGTGGCTCGCCTCCACCGGAGCCGCCGTGGTCGTCGTCGCGTTCGTCGTCCTGGGGCCGGTCGCCGTCTCGTACGCGGTACGCGTCCTGGGAGCCCCGCTGGCCCGGCTGCGCGGTGCCACCGGGGCGCTGGCCCGGCGGAACGCGCTGCGGAGCCCGAAGCGGACGGCGGCCACCGCCACCGCGCTGATGATCGGCGTCGCGGTCGTGTCGCTCTTCACGGTCTTCGGTGCCTCCCTGAAGGCCACCATGGACCGGACCGTCGACCGCTCCTTCGCCGGCGACGTCGCCCTGACCGCCTCGGGGTTCGGTGCGGGTGCGAACGGTCTCAGCCCGGGGCTCGCCCCCGCCGTGGCGAAGCTGCCGGAGGTGGCGACGGCGGTCGGGCTCGGCAAGGGCGTCGCCGAAGTCGACGGCGGAGGGCGGCGGCTGACGGTCACCGACCCCGTCGCCCTGACGCGCGTGCTCGACCTCGGTGCCGTCGACGGCTCCCTGAGCGGCCTCGGCCGGGACGGCGTCGCCGTCTCCCGCAAGGAAGCGGACAAGCACCACTGGAAGCCGGGCAGCACCATGATGCTGGCGTTCGCCGACGGCACCCGCCAGACCTTCACCGTGCGCGCCGTCTACCCGGAGGCCGGCCTCGGCGGCGACTACATCGTCACCCGCACTGCCTGGGCACCGCACAAGGTGCAGGACGCCGACGACCTCGTCGCCGTCGCCTTCAAGAAGGGCGTCGCCCTCGACGAGGGCCGCACGGCCGTCCAAGGAATCGCCCGGCAGTACGGCAACCCCGAGGTGCAGACCCGCGAGGAGTACGCGGAATCCGCCGCTTCGGGCGTGGAAATCATGCTGACGCTCGTCTACGCACTGCTCGCGCTGGCCGTCCTCATCGCGCTGCTCGGCATCGCCAACACGCTCACCCTCGCGGTGCACGAGCGCACCCGCGAGCTCGGGCTGCTGCGCGCGGTCGGGCAGACCAGGAGCCAGCTACGGGCCATGGTCCGCTGGGAGTCCGTCCTGGTCGCCGCCTTCGGCACGGCCGGCGGCCTGGCGCTCGGGGGGTTCCTCGGCTGGGCACTGGTCAAGGCGTCGGACGGCGCGGGCACGAGCGCCTTCGCGGTGCCGCCCGTCCAGCTCGCGGTCGTCGTGCTGGTCGGGCTGGCGGCCGGAGTCCTGGCCGGATGGCGTCCGGCCCGGCGCGCGGCGCGTCTGGACGTACTGAGGGCCATCGCAGCGGAGTGACTCCGCCGACGACGGCCCGGGGGCCACGGCCGCCGTGCCCCTCCGGGGGTGCGGCGGCCGCGCGTCAGACCAGCACCGGTTCGGCCGCGGCCGGGACCAGCCGATCGAGTACCGGGGCCCAGGCCTCCGGCGTCTCGGGGAGCACCGGCAGCGTCCGCGGGGCGACCTTGCGGACGACTGTCGCCGACACCTGCTCGGTCATCGCCCTGGACGAGACCGTCGCCTCGGCCCGGAGCGTGAACCACACGACCTTGCCACCGTCGTTGACGGTCTCAGTGCCCCAGCTGTCGCTCATCGACACGACCATGGCGAGGCCGCGGCCGCAGGTGGCCAGGGGCTCGAACTCGCGGACCCGCGGCAGGCGCGGATCATTGTCCGAGACGGCGACGGTGAGCCAGCCGGAGGCGAAACTCAGCTCGACGGAACAGCGCTTGTCCGGCCGGGCGTGCCGGTGGACGTTGCCGAGCAGTTCGGTGATGCCCAGCAGAGTGGGGTCGATCAGGGGGTCCAGCCGCCAGTACCGCAGTTGAGCGGCGACGATGCGGCGTACCTGCTGGATCCGGGACGGCAGTGCCTCAAGTTCCAGGGCACACTGCCGTTTACTGCCTTCTGAGCTGATCACGGCTGCGACTCCCTCCGCGGTGAGGGCGCGCCCCTGTGATCGGGGCATGCCCCGCCCGCATGGTATGGGAACACCTTTGCGGGATTGCTGTGAGTGACTGCTGCAGTGACTCCGTGACGCCACTCAAGGATCACCCCGATGGATGCTTACCGCAACTCCGTGAACGCGGAGAGTGCCGTTCCGTTCGGCTCAGCGGCGAGCGACCCGCTCCCGGGCCGTGCGCAGGGCGTCCAGGAAGCGGCCCGCGGACGCCGCGCCCTGCGTGCGCAGGGTCAGCAGGTAGCCGGTGCCGTTGAGCCGTGTCAGGGTGCGGCGCCGCACCGCGAACCGCGGGGTCAGGGCGTGGACGTCCTCCACCGGGGCGCTGTCGATCTCCCGCCCGCGGCTGGTGAGCAGCACCAGGCGGCCGTCACGGATCAGGACCTGCCCGCCCCGGGTGAGCGACCGCAGCCGCCGTCCGATCCGCACCCCTGTGGCGGTGAACTCCGCTTCGGCCACGGCGCATCCCCTCCTTCGTCCGCTCGAAGTCTGCCCGCTCCGGGGGGCGTGGCACCAGCGCCTGCCTATGATCGGGAGACAGGCGCGAACGGAAGGCGGCGCAGGTGGACAGCAGCGAGAAGGGTGACCGCGAAGACCGTGCGAGGCCGGCGGAGGCGATGCCCACCGTCGACGTGGACCGGACCGACCCGGACTACCGGGGGTGGCTGAAAGAGGCCGTGCGCAGGGTCCAGGCGGACGCCAACCGCTCCGCCGACACACACCTGTTGCGCTTCCCGCTCCCCGACGCCTGGGGCATCGACCTCTACCTGAAGGACGAGTCGACCCACCCGACCGGCAGCCTCAAGCACCGCCTCGCCCGTTCGCTGTTCCTCTACGGCCTGTGCAACGGCTGGGTCCGGCCGGGCAAGCCCGTCATCGAGGCCTCCAGCGGTTCGACCGCGGTGTCCGAGGCGTACTTCGCCGCCCTGATCGGCGTGCCGTTCATCGCCGTGATCCCGCGCACCACCAGCTGGGAGAAGCAGCGGCTGATCGAGTTCCACGGCGGCCGGTGCCACCTGGTGGACGATCCGCGGACGGTCTACGAGGTCTCCGCCCGCCTCGCGGAGGAGACCGGCGGCCACTACATGGACCAGTTCACCTACGCCGAGCGCGCCACCGACTGGCGCGGCAACAACAACATCGCCGAGTCGATCTACCAGCAGCTGCGCCTGGAACGGAACCCCTGCCCGGCGTGGATCGTGGCCACCGCCGGCACCGGCGGGACCTCGGCCACCCTCGCCCGCTACATCCACTACATGCAGTACGAAACCCTGGTGTGCGTCGCGGACCCGGAGAACTCGGTGTTCTTCGACGGCTGGGTGAGCGGCGACGACTCCGTGTGCTGCGACCGCGGTTCACGGATCGAGGGCATCGGCCGCCCGAGGGTGGAGCCGAGTTTCGTGCCCGGTGCCATCGACCGGATGATGAAGGTGCCGGACGCGGCGTCGGTGGCGGCGGTCCGCGCCCTGGAGGCGGCCATCGGGCGCAAGGCCGGGGGATCGACGGGCACCGGCCTGTGGAGCGCCTTCAAGATCGTCTCGGAGATGCTCGCGGCGGGCCGCACGGGCAGTGTCGTCACCTTGCTGTGCGACCCCGGCGACCGGTACCTGGACAAGTACTATTCCGATGCCTGGGTCACCGGACAGGGCCTGGACATCACGCCGTACGCCGTCACCATCGACACCTTCCTGACGGCCGGGACCTGGCCGGACTGACGCGGTCCGCCCGTTCCGTTCTGTTACGTCGTGGTCACCAGGAGTCCGCCGGAGTACCGCCTTCCCTTCCACGGGCGCTCTTAGCGTCCGGATATGACGATCTCTCACGTCGCGCCTCCGGCGGTCGCGCCGCCGACCCCCGCGCCCGGTGCGGCCGCACCGCCGGTGCGCCGGGCGCCGGTACCGCCCGTCCAGGCGCGGCGCCGGCGCATGCCGCCCCCGGCGCGCCTGGTCGTCCAGGCGACCGCCGCGTTGGTGGCCGTCCTCGCCCTGTGCCTCGCCGTGGTCGTCGGGGCCGTCACCGTACGGTCGGACGCCGAGCAGTTGCGCGACACCTCCGCGCACCGCGCCGCCGTCACGGCGGAACTCCGCTTCGCCCTGGCCGATCTGGACGCCCAGCGCGCCAACCAGCTGGTGCCCGGCCACGCGGTCGACGACCCCGAGGTGTCGGTCGGCAACCGCCTCCTCGCACTCATCACCGCCCAGCAACGCCGGGCCCAGGCCAGCGACCTCCTCCGGCAGCTCGGCGGCGACGAGGCCCATGCCGCGCAGGTGCGCGGCATCCTCGACCTGCTCGGGCGCTACGACGACGCCAGCGGTCGTGCCGCCTACGTCGACGAGCAGCACCACGAGCGGGCCGCGGGCCACCCGCCGGTGGTCGCCGTCGCCTTCTCCGCCGAGGCGGGCGACATCATGCACAGCCACCTGCTGCCCAAGGTCGCGACCCTGGCGAAGGCCTACGACGCGCAGGCCACGGCGGCGTCGCGCACCGCGCAGGACGCCGCCGTGGGCTCGGCCGTGACCGTGGGGCTGCTGGGCCTGGTCGCCGTCGCCGTGCTCCTGTGGTGGCAGCGGGACCTGACCCGCCGTTACCGCCGTGTCCTCAACCCGGCGCTGGCCGCCGCCACGACCGCGGCGCTCGGGGTCACCCTCGCCGGCGTGTTCTCCTTCACCGGCGCCGCCGCCGACCTCGACGCCGGGACCCGGGACGGACTGCGCCCCTGGTCCCGGCTCGCACAGGCCCGCGCGGTCGCCGCGGAGGCCGCCGCCACGCAGAGCCGCTGGCTCGTCAACGGCGCCGAGCCGCAGCAGCGCGCCGAACTCGACGCGCTCAACCGGCGGCTGGACGGCCTGCTGGCCCCCGACGGCTGGGCCGCGGCGGACGAGCGTCCCGCGTACGCCGACGTCAACGAGCGCTACGGGCACTTCCGCGCCGACGACCGCAAGCTCGTCGAGCTGATGGCCGGCCAGCGGATCGACGAGGCGGCCGTGGTGCTCACGGACGTCGGACGCGGTGAGGTGGGGTTCGACTTCTGGGACTTCTCGACCACCCTGGACGTCCTCGCGCAGGAACAGCAGGCCGACTTCACCGTGCGCACGGACGCCGCGCGCTCCGCGCTCGACGGCTGGCCCGCCGTTCCCGCGGGCGTCCTCGGCATCGCCGCGGCCCTCGTCGTGGTCGGTGTGCGGCCGCGGCTCGCGGAGTACCGGTGAGGCGGTGGTCCCGGGGCCGACGGGGCTTGTGGGGAAACTGCGTTCGGTTATAGAAAGGCCTGTCAGTCCGATCTTGTGAAAGAGCCTCCGGTGACCACCACTCCACCGCCCCCCGACGACGTCCCCTCCGTGCCCGACGACGTCTGGGAGCGGTTCGTCCAGGACAGCGAGGCGGAGATCCGCGCGTCGGCGCCCAAGGAACCCTCGGCGCGGGCCCGTATGGTCACCGAGCGACTGCGGCAGCAGGACGCGGAGGCGGCGCGCCGCACCAAGCGCAAAGGGCGCGGCAACCCGCCGCCCGCGCAGCCCGAGGGCTGGCGCACCGGCCCGGCGGTCTACGCGGTCGAGGCGCGCGGCCACCGGCGCCGCCGGTGGCTCGGGCTGGTCGGCGTCCTCGTCGCCGTCGGGGTGCTGCTGTTCGCTTTGAACCCGGGCTGGGCGCTGGACGCGATGCGCGGCAGCGCGGCCCCGGCCCCCTCGCCGCTCCCCGCGGAGACCGCGCGGCCGACGAGCGCCCCGTCGAAGGAGGCGTTCCCCGGCACGCCCACGCTCGGGGACCCGTTCGCCGGCTCCCCGGCGAAGCAGTACGCCGACGGCGCCGCGGGGATCGTCCCGCCGAAGGCGCGGTCGGCCGGCTGGATGACGTCGGCGCAGGTGAAGGCGGCCCTCAAGAACGTCAAGGCGTACCTGGTCGACACCAACCTGGACCCCGCGACGCTTCGGGGCGAACGGCCCGACGCCGCCCTGGGGATGATCGATCCGAGCCAGCGCGACCTGCGCACCCGGTTCGAGACGGCCTTCCGCAAGCCGACCGAGAAGAACGACCCGCTCCGGCTCGCGGTGCGCTTCAAGCCCTCCGAAGTCGCCCTGGCGGGAGACGTGGTCAAGACCCGCGGCCGGATGACCTTCGCGAAGGGCAAGGACCGCGCCGTCGTCGTCCACGCCGACTACACCTTCGTGTACCCCCTGGTGCAGGCAGGGTCCGGTTCCACCGAGGTCGCCCGGACGATCATCCGCCGCATCCTGGACGTGGAGTTCCCCGACCCGTCCCGCTACCGGGTGACCCCCGGCAAGCTCGCGATCACCCTGTACGTCGACGACGTCGCCAACACGGCCTGCTCCGTCCACGACGGCTGGCTCCACCCGCAGTTCGCCTCCGGCGCCTCGCCGGGTGACGACCCCGGTCGGTCGGGGCCCACCGTGGACCCCTACGACCGCAGCAGGGACCTCGAGGCCGAGCGGACGGGGTCAGAGGGCTGCGGCACCGTCTCCCGTACCTGAGGCCCCGGCCCCGCCGGGAGGCCCGTTCAGGAGGCCAGCCGGCGGTCCAGCGAGCGGACCGCGGAACGGAACGACAGGCCGAGGCCCGGGCGGGACAGGAGCAGGAAGGTGCGCAGGGGCGGGGGGCCGTCGGCGGCGAAGGTCCAGCGCACGTGGGTGCCGCCGCCCGGGGTGGGGGAGAGCGCCCATTCCTCCAGCAGGGCGCGCAGGCCCGGGGCGTTCGTGGCGTCGACGCGGTAGGCGAAGCGCCGCGGGGGCTCGTCGGCGAGGACGGTCTCCTCGAAGCGCACTCCTGCCCGGAGCCCGATCGCACGGCCCGTGGCGGTCGGCACGGCGGCCGTGACGGCGCCGAACCACGCCGTCCAGCCCTCGGTGTCCTTGGCCAGGGCGGCGTGCACGGCGTCGGGCGGTGCCGTGACGTCGGCGGCGAAGACGAGACGCAGCGGCGCCGAGGCGAGGAAGCCCAGGTCCACCTGACGTGTGGGGCGCAGTCGGCGGGTCATGGACCGTACGGTAGTTGATGCCCCGTCAGTTGTCTGCGGGGCTCTCGCGCAAGGCGCCGCCCGGCTCGGCCTCCCCGGGCTCGCCGGCGACGATCAGGTCCGACAGGTGCTCGGCGATCTCCGCCCGGAGCACCTCGGGGATGCCCGCGTCGGTGACGAGGGTGTCCACGTCCTCCAGGGTGGCGAAGGAGCTCAGGCCCACGGTGCCCCACTTGGTGTGGTCGGCGATGACGACCACCCGGCGTGCGGAGCGGACGAAGCGCCGGTTGGTCTCCGCCTCGGCGAGGTTGGGGGTGGACAGGCCGGCCTCGACCGAGATGCCGTGGACGCCGAGGAAGAGCAGGTCGAAGTGGAGCGAGCCGATCGCCCGGTCCGCGACGGGGCCGACGAGGGAGTCCGAGGGGGTGCGCACACCGCCGGTGAGGACGACGGTCGCGGCGCCCTCGCGGCCGCCGCCCGCGCCGCGGGCCGCGGAGTGGAAGACGTCGGCGACGCGGACGGAGTTGGTGACCACAGTGAGGTCGGGCACGTCGAGGAGGTGCTGCGCCAGGGCGTACGTCGTCGTGCCGCCGGTGAGCGCGATGGCGCTGCCGGGGGTGACCAGGCGGGCGGCGGCGCGCGCGATGGCCTCCTTGGCCCCGAGCTCGAGACCCGCCTTCGCCTCGAAGCCCGGCTCGTGGCTGCTGGCGGGGGCGACCGGCACGGCGCCGCCGTGGACCTTCTCGACCACGCCCTGACGGGCGAGCGCGTCGAGGTCGCGGCGGACGGTCATGTCCGACACGTTCAGCTTCCGGGTCAGCTCGTTGACCCGGACCCCGCCGCGGCGCCGGACCTCGTCCAGGATCAGCGCACGCCGCTGTTCCGCGAGCAGGTTCTGGTTGTCGCTCACCCGAGGTCCCGTCCCATCCTCTGATGTGATCCCGATGCTGCCCGGACCGGCAGTCTCGCCATCCTTCCACGACCGCCCCCGCCGGACGGGGGACGAAGGGCGCGGGGTGACCGGTCCCACACGTACCGCGTGTGACACGTTCGGGTGGCATTCGTGAACACCTCTGTCCCGTACTGGTACGTGTGCCCGATTCTGAATACGCGCGATGCCGTACGCGCGTCACGGGGAAAGTACGGGGAGGCGATCGCGATGCGGTCGGATACGGTAAGGACGGAACTGGCGCTGGAGTTGCTGGTCCATGGCGTCGGCGGGACGACGCCGCAGACGATGCTCAACGACCCGCGCATCACGCGCGTCTGCGGTGACGACACCGCCGGGATCTACAGGCGTGCCGACGACGCCGACGCGGAGCGGCGTCCGCAGGAGTACGGCGAGGGCCCGGTGCCCGACGCCTACTCCTGGTGCAATCTGACGTCCGGGGACGGCAGTCGTGCGCTGTGGCTGCTCCTGCTGCCCTTCATGGTGGCCAACCTGGCGCACTGGATGCGGCCGCCGGTCTCCCGGCCGCGCCTGGACCGGGCGTACGACGTGCTGGTGCGGGTGCTGGCGCTGTCGCTGACGGTGCTGCTGGTGGCGGCGGCCTGCGAGGTCGCGATGGACCTGGTGGCCTGGCAGTGCGCGGGCAACGCGGCCTGTGCGGGCGGGAAGAGCTGGCTGTCGTTCCTCGCCGCCGGCGAGCCGGGGCGCCGGATCGCCGCCGGGGCCGCGCTGCCCGTCGGGCTGACCCTGCTGCTGTGGTGGCTCTCCCGGCGCACCTGGTACGCCTACGAGTCCCAGCGGCCCCTGCCGGGCCCGCATCCGGAAGAGCGGGAGGGGCCGGACGTCACGCCGCTGGCCCGGCGGGGCTTCTGGTACGGGCGGCGGCTGGTCGCCAGGCTCCGTGCGGCCCATACGGCGGCGGGGCTGCTCACGGTCGCGGTCGCCCTGGTCGTCCCGCCGCTCGAAAGGGACATGGACGTCGGCGGGATCCGGATACTCGCCGCGGTCGGCTGGCTGCTGACGGGCGCCCTGGCCGGCTTGACCGTCGCGGCGATCGCCGTGACCTGCGGCATGGGACGCAGCGAGCACGCGCCGGACGAGGCCCTGGATCCACGGCTCGCCCGGGCGATGCTGGGCGGGGCGGCCGCGGCGCTGCTGGCTACGGCCGGATACGCCTGCTGGCACCGGCCGGGATGGAACGCCGGCGGGCGGCTGCCCGCAGGGGAGGCCTTCGGCTGGCTCGCCCTGGCACAGGGGCTGTTGCTCGTGGCGCTGGCATGCGTCGCGCATCTGATGCACCGCTCCGGCGGCGGGCGGGCGGAGCTGCGAGGTCTCGGCGGGCCGGCGGTGGCCCTGCTCGCGTGCTCGCTCGGCGGGGTGCTCACCGGAGGGATCACCCAGCGGGTCGCGGACTGGCTGGACCGCGGGGCCACGCCGGGCGGCGGGGACGGAGCCGTCGCCGGGCCGCCCGTGCTGCTGTCCTGGCAGGCATCGGCGATCCCGCTGCTGCTGCTGGTGCTGGCCGTGGTGGTCGTCGCGCGCGGCAGGAGGCTGCTGCGCCGGACGCGGGCGCTGGTGCCGAAGGTGGAGTCCGACTATCCGGGGGAGGAGCACGAGCCGGCGCGCAGCCGCCAGATCGCCCTGGCCCGGGCCAGGGCCGAACTCACCGATCAGGCTGCCCTGTTCATAGGGGTCATCGGGACGGTGGCCTTCCTGCTGGGCGCGGGGGCGCTCGCCGGGGCCTGGCTGGGCGGTGCCGTTCCCGGGCGGGCCGGGGCCGACCCGCCCGGATGGGTGCGCACGGCCGCGGAGACCGCCCAGGCCCTGGGCTCCTGGCTGGTCGGCGCCGGGGTGGTGGCCCTGATCGCCCTCGGCCGCAGGGCCTACCGCGACGCCGGGGCACGCCGCACCGTCGGCATCCTCTGGGACGTCGGCACCTTCTGGCCGCGCGCCGCGCATCCCTTCGCCCCGCCCTGCTACGCCGAGCGCGCGGTGCCGGACCTGACCTGGCGCATGACGACCTGGACGCGGGCCAACCACGGCCGGATCATCCTCTCCGGGCACTCCCAGGGGAGCGTCCTGGCCGCGGCGGCGGTCTGGCAGCTGGATCCGGCGACCCGGGCGCGGATCGCCCTGCTCACCTACGGCTCGCCGCTGGGCCGGTTGTACGGGCGCTGGTTCCCCGCCTACTTCGGGCCCCCCGCGCTGACCTCGCTCCACGGCGAGCTGCACGCCTGGCGCAATCTGTGGCGGCGTACGGATCCGATCGGCGGCCCGGTGCACCTCGACGAGCCCGGGCCACCGGTCGACCGGGCGCCGCTGCCCGATCCTGCGGCGTACGGCCGGACGGAGGAACACCCGCTGCCCGCGCCCCTGCTGACCCACTTCGACTACCAGGCCGACCCGGCCTTCGCGGCCGAGCGCGGGGCGCTGCTCCGCTGGCTGTACCGCAACGTGGAGGGAGTGCTGCCCGGGCAGGGTCAGGGCAGCGGGGGGAGGTCCTCCGGGTAGAGCAACTGCAGCTCCTCGTGGCTGGGCTCGCTGATCCGGGCGAGCCGGCCCGCGTGGCGCTCGACCATGGCCTCGAAGGTCTGCCGCGCGGTGCGGCCGTTACCGAAGGCCGGGCCCTTGGGGATCGCGGTGAAGTACTTGTAGAGCGCCTCGCCGGTGTCCTCGGAGAGCTGGTACTCGTGCTCCTCGGCCTGGGCCCGCACGATCCGCAGCAGCTCGACGGGGGTGTAGTCGTCGAAGGTGATGGTCCGCGAGAAGCGGGAGGCGACACCGGGGTTGGCGGACAGGAAGTGTTCCATCTCCGCGGTGTAGCCCGCGACGATCACCACGACGGCCTCGCGGTGGTCCTCCATCAGCTTCACCAGGGTGTCGATCGCCTCCCGGCCGAAGTCCCGGCCGGAGTCCTCGGGGGCCAGGGCGTAGGCTTCGTCGATGAAGAGCACCCCGCCGCGGGCGCGTTCGAAGGCCTCCTGGGTGCGGATGGCGGTCGAGCCGATGTGCTCGCCCACCAGGTCGACTCGGGCCACCTCCACCAGGTGGCCGCGCTCCAGCACGCCCAGGGTGGCCAGGATCTCGCCGTAGAGCCGGGCGACGGTCGTCTTGCCCGTGCCGGGGGAGCCGGTGAAGACCAGATGGCGGCGCGGGGAGGGGGCCTTGAGGCCGGCCTCGCGGCGTCTGCGGCCCACCGCGATCAGGTCGATCAGGGAGCGCACCTCACGCTTGACGTTCTCCAGGCCCACCAGCGCGTCGAGTTCGGCCAGCACCTCGTCCGAGGGACGGGTGTCCCCGGCCGGGGCCGGCGCGGGCACGGCCGCGGGCCCGGCGGTGCTGGTCGGCGTCACGGGCAGTCCGCCGAGCAGCCCGAACGACGTGGGCGCGGGCTGCCGCTCACCCGCCGGAGCCGGCACACCCGACGACGACTCCGGCACGGTGCGGCGCTCACCGCTCTGGTCCCCGGTGCAGTCCTCCGTCACCGGGCCCGGCTCCGCGAACTCGTAACCGCCGCGCGCGCACCGCTCCGTGCGGCAGCGGGTGAGCGTGGAGCGGCAGCCGTCGATGATGTGGAAGCCGTAGCCCCGGCTGCCCGTGACCCGGCAGCCCGTGAAGGTCCCGCGGCCGCCCGCGGAGACGTAGAACCCGGCCTCGGCCGGGTTGGTCACGACACACCGTTCCAGCGTGGGATCGGCCCCCTTGGTGACGATGACCCCGGTCGCCGTGTCGTCGATGGTGCAGGCGGACAGCGTGCCGCCGCTGCCGTGGTCGCGGAACCAGGCACCGGTGGAGGCCTCGCGGATGCGGCAGTCGTCGAGCTGCACGGTGGCGCCGTCGCTGACCGAGACCGCGGTGTTGCGGACCTGGGAGATGTCGCTGTCGACCACGTCGGCGCGCGAGCCCCGGTCGAGCACGAACAAGGCGTCGGGCACGTCGTGCAGGCGGCAGGAGTCGAGGACGGCGGCGGCCCCGTCGCTGACCCAGACCGCCGGGTAGTCGCCCTGGCTGTCGTGGATCTCGCACTGGTTGGCGTCCACCCGGGTGCCCGGGTCCCACACCGACAGGCCGTTGCGGCCGAAGCGCCGCACCGTGGTGCGGGTGAGGGTGAGCACCGAACGGGAGCGCAGGTCCACGGCGTTCTCGGGGATGTCGTGGATGTCGCAGTCGGAGAGGGTCAGGGCGGCGTCGGTGTCCAAGGTGATGCCGTCGCCGGTGGTGCGGTGCACCTGGCACTCGGTGAGATGGCCGGCCGCGCGTGAGGCGACCTGTACGCCGGTGCCCTTGACCTCGTACACCTCGCAGCCGACCGCCTCGGCCACGGTGCCCTCACCGGTGAGGGCGAGTCCCGCCCCGGACGCGTTGCGGACCCGGCAGCGTTCCAGCCGCGGGGAGGCTCCGCCGCGTACGGAGATGCCGGTCTGGCCCGCGGCCACGACCTCGCAGTCCTCGAACAGCCCGCCCGCGGCCTCCAGGATGCTGATCCCGAGCCCGGCCGGGTTGTCGACGGTGCAGCGGCGCACGGTCGGCCGTGCCCCGTCGCGGACCTCTATGCCCACCGCGGACCGCGTGCTGACCCGCAGTCCGGTGAGTTCGGGTGCGGCGCCCTCGACCAGGAGGGCGGCGGCGGAGGTGTCCTGCCCCTCGACGGAGAGGTCCTGGACCGTCGCCGCGGCCCGTACGGTCAGCGCGACACCGGCCGGCGGGGCGATGCGGACGGAGCCCGGCCCCTCGGCCGCGCGGAGCGTTATGGCCTTCTCCACGACGAGGTTCTCCCGGTAGGTCCCGGGGTTGACCGAGAGCACGTCGCCCTCGGCGGCCGCATCCAGGGCCGCGGCGAGGCTCTCGTACTCTCCCGTGCGGCGGCGCCACCGCGAGCTGCTGGTGTGCGTCACCTGAACCACGCCCTGTGCCATGGAGATGCTCTGCCCCGTCCTCTTGCACTGCGCCGACCTGGGGGCCTCAACGGTAGCGCGCGCGGGGCGCGCGCCAGCACCCGATGCCGATGGATCACCTGATGGAACCGGGCGGATGAGGCCGATTGCGGATGATCCGTGGCACCGGCGTACGTATCCGGCGTGGTCAGCCGCCCGCCCCGGCGCGGCCCCAGCTCTGCCCGGCCGCGGCCCACTCGCGCTCCCACTCCGCGAGCCTGCGGCGCATCAACTGCCACATGAGCACCTGGCGCCCCATCAACCCCAGCACGCTCGCGGCGAGGAAGGTGCCGATCCCGGCGAGCATCGCATGCGTGGTGGCGGACCGGGTGTCCAGGGGCGGGGGCACGGGCACGGCACCGGACTTGTCGGTCCACATCGTGAGGTGGTCGCCCTTGTCGTGGGTGGCGGCCACGCGCACCTGGGCGGTGTGGACCTGCCCGTCCGGAGCGGTCCAGCGGACCACGGCGTCACGGCGTTCCTCGCGGACGTGGCCGGACTCGGGGTCGGGGTCGGCGGCCTCGCGCGGCCCGGCCTTGAGCACCAGGGCGCCGACCTCGATGCGGGTGGCGTGCTCGACGCCGACGGTGTGCTGGAGGGAGTGGTCCACGGCCAGCCCGGCGACCAGCCCCGCGGCCGGCGCCCCCAGGACGATGGCGCAGCCCGCCGCGACCCCCGCGCAGGCCTCGAACACGTCGGAACGGCGGCGCAGGCTGTTCTTCCGCCAACGCCACCACCGCACGTGCGTGGCCGCCATCGGGCCGCACCCCCTTCACCGTCCAAGTACCGCACATGGCACGGCACATGCGCGGCATGGACCGAGCGGGAGGGGGCCATCTCACGCCGGCACCCGTCCGGTGCCCGGACCGTGCCGCGGTCTCGGGACGCGTTCACTCCACCATCAACAACGCGTCTCCCACCCGGAGTGTTCCGGGTCGTACGGGCACGAGATTCTGTCCGAAAACCAGTCTGCCCCCGAATCTGCGGTGGCGCGCGAGGGTGCGCAGGGGTTCCCGGCCACGGGCCGCGGTGCGCTGGTCCGTCGTCGTCACCACGCAACGCCCACAGGGCTTCACGACGCGGAATTCGACTTCCCCGATGCGGATCCGGGTCCAGGTGTCCTCGGCCCAGGGGCCGGTCCCCGCGATGACGGCGTTGGGACGGAAGCGGTCCATCGGAAGGGGGCCTTCGCCGGGGTGGTCGCCCGCGGCGATCAGGGCGTTGAGGGCGGCCAGCGAGGCCTCGGTCGTCACGAGCAGGGGGAAGCCGTCGGCGAAGCTGACGGTCTCACCGGGGCGCGCGTAGTCCGGGTCTATCGGGCGGCGGCGGGCCGGGTTGTCGAGGTGGACGAGGGTGACCTCCGTGCCCAGGTACGTGCTGAACCAGGCGGCGGCCGCGTCTCCCGCGGGCACGGCCTCCACCTTGTCGCCCCATATGTGCACCGGGACCGTCGTGGACGGTCCCGGTGCGTCGATGTCCAGCAACGGCATCCCCGGGGCGGTCAGCAGCAGCCCACCACCGGGGGACGACTCCGCGCGTGCCAGGGCCAGCCGGGGCTGCTCCCGCTGCGTGACGCATCGTCCCGCAGCGTCGGCGAGCATCCACCGGCGGTCTCCGGCGAGCCCCCACGGCTCCACCAGCGCCTCGGACAACCGCTGTCCACCGAGCGACTTGACGGGGTGGACGTGCAGGGAGCTGAGGCGAGGTGTCGGCGTCGGAGTCGTCATTCCGCCATCGTGCCAGGCGGCGCGGTCACCCGTCGGCGGGGACCGGGCTGCCCGCCGGCGTCAGCCGGAGTAGTAGCCCTGGCCGAGGTTGCGCCGCTGGTACGGCTGCTCGTCGTAGCCGCTGGGCGCCACGGGGCGCGGCGGCGCCGGACGCGGCGCGGCGGCGGGGCGCACCTGCTCGTAGCCGGCCGGGCCCTGGTACTGCTGCGGGGCCTGCTGCGCCTGGTACCCGCCGTTGAAGGCGGCGGGCCGGGGCGCGGTGGCCTGCTGCGGGATGTAGGGCGCCGGCGCCTGCTGCAGCTGGGGCTGCTGGTAGCCGGGCGCCGAGTAGCCGGAGTACGACGGCGTGCTCGGCGCGGAGGAGTACTGCGAGGGGCCGGGCGGCAGCGCGGGGAGCGCGGCCGGCAGGGCCGGGAGATTGCTGCCGGTGTCGTACGCGGACGGTACGCGGATCGGCGCGATCTGAGGGGTGCCCCGCTCTGCGACCAGGCTGTCGTAGATGGGGGTGTCGGGGAAGAACGGCGACGTGTAGTAGCCACCGCCGTAAGAACCGCGGGGGGAGGTCATAGCCCATAAGTTAAGCCCACGATGTGCTGGTTGGGGAGACCGATTAGCAGGTCATTTCATGTGCAGTGAGTGACGGCTGACCCCTATTGCGAGCGAATCGGAGGAAATCGGTCCGTGGCCGCCGTTCGGATCGCGTAAAGGCGCTGGGCCTGGGGCGTTACCGCTCGTCACGCAGGAACACGGGCGCGGGGAAGCACCCGGCCGGGTGGTGCCGGAGGGTGACGGGACCGGCACTCTCGCGCACCAACAGGTCACCCGCACGAAGGAGGAACGCGGCGTTTCCGTGACTCCGGCGAACTTCGTCCCGGGAGGCCCCCGATATGCCACAGTGGGCCATGCGCGTCGCCATGCTTTTCGGGCAGAACCGGCCGGCGCGGCCGGAGGAATGGCACAAGGCCGCTGCGACCGTCGCCGACGTGGTCGACGTGGTGGCCGTCCGCGAGTTGACCCTGCCCGCCGTCCGCGGGGTCCCCTACGCCGGCCGCGACCCCGAGCGGCCGCACCACTACCAGGTCGCCGTCCCCCACGGCGGCGCCGTGGCGCGCCGGATCACCGCGGGCCGCGTCGAGGGCGTGCTGCGCCACGAAGCGGCCGAGTGCGGCCGGTTCGACCTCATCCACGGCCATGTGCCCGGCGCCGGGGGACTGCTGCCCCGGCTCGCACGGACCGCGGGGCTGCCCTACGTGCTGAGCGAGGACGACCCGTCACTGTTCGGCCACCCCACGCGCCCGCTCCCCGGTCTTCCCGCGCGGCGGTCCCGCGTGCGGATCTACCGCGAGGCCGCCGCCGTCCTCGCGGTCAGCGACGCACTGCTGCTGCGGCTCGGGGAACTCCGCCTCCCGGGCCGGCACCGCCTCGTGCCGCACCCGGTCGGCCCCGAGGCACTGCCGCCGGTGCCCGCCCGCACCCGGATCAGCCAGGACCCGGTGCGGGTGGCGGCCGCCGGGCGCTTCGAGGCGCACGAGGGCTGGGAGGTGCTGGTGCGCGCCTTCGCCGGCGCCCGGGTCAAGGACCCGCGGCTGCGGCTGGACGTCATCGCCGAGGGGTCCGCCGAACTCCCCGGCGACGTGCGCGAGCTGATACGCAAGTGCGGAGTGGCCCACTTCGTCACGGTGCGCCGGGCCCGCGGCCGCGCCGAGGCGCTGCACACCGTCGCGCACGCCGACCTCTTCCTCGTGGCGAGTCATGTGGAGAGCTTCTGCGTGCGCGCCCTGGACGCGCTCTGCTGCGGCACCCCCGTCGTCGGCACCCGCACCGGCGCGCTCCCCGAACTCGTCGGGCACGACGGCGGGGTGCTCGCCCCACCCGGTGACGCCCCCGCACTCGGCCGGGCGCTCGTGGAGGCCGCCGCCCGGTTGTCCGCGCGCCGTCCCGCGGCCCTCGCCGACCGCACCCGGCGCCGCTACGGCACGGCAGCCGTCGGCGCCCGGCTCGCCGTCGTCTACGCCGAGGCGTCGTCGGGCCGCGGCCGCGTATAGGTGCGGCCCTTCCACGCGGCCCCACGGCCCCGGCCGTGCTGCACCGCCGAGTCGACCGTCATCAGCAGGTAGAGGACGGCCGTGAACGGCAGCAGCAGCGCCGGCCACGGCGGCAGCCGGTAGTAGCGGAGCATCGGTAGGTAGGTGCCGCACATCAGGGCCCACGCCGCCGCGCCCGCCGCGCACAGCGAGCGGTCACCGGTGACCGCCCCGCCGATCGTGGCGAGCGGCGGGAGCACGTACACCAGCAGCAGGCCGAGCACCGTGCCGGCGAGGAGGACCGCGCTGTGCCGCAGCTGCGCGTACGCGCTGCGCGAGACCATCCGCCACAGCTCGGCGAGGCCGGGGTAGGGGCGGACGCTGTCGACCTCATCGGCCAGGCCCAGCCAGATGCGCCCGCCGGACCGTTTGACGGCGCGGGCCAGCGCCACGTCGTCGATCACCGCGTGCCGGATCGTGTCGGGCACGCCCGCCCGCTCCACCGCCGTGCGGCGGATCAGCACGCATCCGCCGGCGGCCGCGGCGGTCCTGGCACGCGGCCGGTTCACCCGGCGGAACGGGTACAGCTGCGCGAAGAAGTAGACGAAGGCGGGGACGATCAGCCGCTCCCAGGCCGTGGCGACCCGCAGCCGGGCCATCTGCGACACCATGTCCAGGTCGCCTGCCTGCGCCGCGGCCACCAGGTGGCGCAGCGATTCGGGGCCGTGCGCGATGTCGGCGTCCGTCAGCAGCAGGAACTCCGGGCCGCCGGACGCGGTGGCCACCTCGATGCCGTGGCGCACCGCCCACAGCTTCCCCGTCCAGCCCTCCGGCACGGGCCCCGGGGTCACCACGCGCAGCGGCAGCCCGTCCACCCGGACCGCCAGCGCACGGGCCAGTTCCCCGGTGCCGTCGCTGCTGCCGTCGTCCACCAGGACCACCTCGGCGCGTCCCGGGTAGCGCTGCGCCAGGACGCTCGGCAGGCTCCGCGGCAGCACCTCCGCCTCGTCCCGCGCCGGGACGACCACCGCCACGTCCGGCCACTCCCGGGGCTCCGCCGCGACGGCAGGCAGCCGCACGTCCGTCCGCCAGAACGCCCCCTGCGCCAGCAGCAGCCACACCCACGACAGCAACGACACCATGGTCACCCACGTCAGCCACGTCACCCCCGCAGTCTGCCGCCGTCGCCCTCCCGCGTGCGTCATTTCCCCCGGTACGGCCGCAGAGCGGGCCGACAATCGCATCGCGTAGGGTTGTCCCCCGTGAAGATCGCGCTGATGGACTCCGGTATCGGCCTGCTCGCCGCGGCCGCGGCCATCCGCCGGCTGCGGCCGGACGCGGACCTGGTGCTCTCCAGCGACCCCGACGGCATGCCCTGGGGTCCGCGCACCCCCGAGGACGTCACCGCGCACGCCCTGGCCTGCGCCCTCGCCGCCGCCGAGCACCGCCCGGAAGCGCTGATCGTGGCCTGCAACACCGCCTCGGTGCACGCCCTGCCCGCGCTGCGCGCGGCGCTCGAACCCGGCATCCCGGTCGTCGGCACCGTCCCGGCGATCAAGCCCGCCGCGGCCGGGGCCCGCAAGGTCGCGATCTGGGCCACCCCGGCGACCACCGGGAGCCCCTACCAGCGCGGGCTGATCGAGGAATTCGGCAACGGCGCCGAGATCACCGAGGTGCCGTGTCCCGGCCTCGCCGACGCCGTCGACCGGGCCGACGAGGCCGCGACCGCCACCGCCATCGCCGCCGCGGCCGCGCTCACCCCCTCCGACGTGGAGGCGGTCGTCCTCGGCTGCACCCACTACGAGCTGGTCGCCGACCGCATCCTGTCCGCCCTGGCCGGTCCCGCCCGGCTGTACGGCTCGGCGGACGCCGTCGCCGCCCAGACCCTGCGGCGGATCGGCGCCGAGCCGCGCCCGGACGCGGCGTCCACCGGGAGCCTCGCGGTGATCCTCAGCGGACGGGCGGGCGCCGTCACGCCCGAGGCGCAGGCCTACGCCGAGGGCCGCTCCCTCGACGCCGGAGTGACCCCCGCCACGGCCGAGGCGCGCTGACACCGCCCGGACGCGCCCCCGGGCGGCGTCCCCCCATTTCCCCTCCGTGGAACGGTGCCAACTCGTCGTGGGATGAGTAGGCTGCGGACTATGACGGACGCGCAGCGTGACGACGCGCGTACATCCCAGGTGTGGACCGGCCACGCGAGCAACCGCTTCCAGTGGCTGCTGGCGGCCGCGGGAGCGGCCTGCATGGCGCTCGGCATCGAGCTCGCCGTGGCCTCGCCCTACACCTCGGGCACGGTGCCGCTGGTCATGTCGGTCGTGGGCTGCATCGCAGCGGGGCTGCTGGTGCTGTTCGGAACGGTCGCGTTCACGCACGTCCGCGTGAACGTGGACCGCGAGGGGCTCCAGGTGCTCTGCGGCCACATCGGCGTGCCCCGCCGGCGGTTCCGGTGGGAGGAGATCAACGACGCGCACCTCGCCCCCGTCGTCAGCCCCCGCCACTGGGGCGGCTGGGGCTACCGCTGGCGGCCGGAACAGGGCACCGCGGTCGTGGTCCGCCGCGGGCCCGGTGTCGTCATCGACCTCGGCAACGGCCGGCACTTCACCGTCACCGTGGACGACGCCGAGGGCGCCGTCCGGGCCATCCGCAGCCGGCTGAGCCTGCGCCCGTAGCCGCCGGGCGGAGGCCGCGCCCGTAGCCACCGAGGGCTTCGGGCGCGGCCCCTCACGGCCGGCGCGTGGCTACGACCAGCGCGCCGTCACCCGTCCGGTTCCCGCGGCGCACGTCAGGAGCACGCCCAGCCCGGTGCGCTCGGCCGACGTGGCGCCCTCGGCCCCGTCCGTGTCGTCCGCACCGACGAGCAGGACGTTCCACGGCGTGGCCGGCGGGCGCTCGCCCCGGGCCTCGACCGTGACCGTGTCACCCGTACGGCTTACCCGGAAGACGGCGGCCGCCGTGCCGTCCGGTGCGGGCACGGTGGCGATCGTCTCGCCGCCGTCGGCCGGGGCGTGCACCCGCAGGGTGACGCCGTCGGCCCAGTCGTACTCCGGGCCCTCCTCAAAGGCGCCGAACGGCACAACCGAGCCGGGCCTCGCCAGCAGCGGGAGCGTGTCGAAACCGTGCGTCTCGCGCCGCCAGCCCGGCCCCTCGACGCGCTCGCCGGTCAGCAGGTGCGTCCAGGTGCCGGCCGGGACGTAGTACTCGACCTCGCCGTCCGCGCTGAGGACCGGAGCGACCAGCACGTCGTCGCCGAGCATGTACTGCCGGTCGAGGTGGTGGCAGGCCGGGTCGTCGGGGAACTCAAGCACCATCGCCCGCATCATCGGAGTGCCCTGGTCACGGGCCTGCAGTGCGGCCCGGTACAGGTACGGCATGAGGCGGTTCTTCAGGCGGGTGAAGTCGCGGGTGACGGCGACGGCCTCGTCGCCGAACTCCCAGGGCACGCGGTAGGACCTGCTGCCGTGCAGCCGGCTGTGCGAGGACAGCAGGCCGAACTGCACCCATCGCTTGAACAGCGCCGGGTCCGGCGTCCCCTCGAAGCCGCCGATGTCGTGGCTCCAGAAACCGAAGCCCGACAGGCCGAGCGACAGACCACCGCGCAGGCTGTCCGCCATCGCCGTGAACGTCGACTCGCAGTCACCGCCCCAGTGCACCGGGAACTGCTGCCCGCCCGCGGTGGCCGAGCGGGCGAAGAGCACCGCCTCGCCCTCGCCGCGCTCCTCGCGCAGCAGGTCGAAGACGACCTGGTTGTACAGCTGCGCGTAGTAGTTGTGCATGCGCTCCGGGTCGGAGCCGTCGTGCCACACCACGTCGACCGGGATGCGCTCGCCGAAGTCGGTCTTGAAGACGTCGACGCCCTGCCGCAGCAGCGCGCGCAGCTTCTCCGCGTACCAGGCGCGGGCCGCGGGGTTGGTGAAGTCGACCAGCGCCATCCCCGGCTGCCACAGGTCCCACTGCCACACGTCGCCGTTCGGCCGCATGACGAGGTAGCCCTCGCGCATGCCCTCCGCGAAGAGCGCGGACTTCTGCGCGATGTAGGGGTTGATCCAGGCGGAGACGCGCAGCCCGCGCTCCTTGAGACGGGCGAGCATGCCCTCGGGGTCGGGGAAGACCTCCGCGTCCCAGGTGAAGTCGCTCCACTGGTACTCGCGCATCCAGAAGCAGTCGAAGTGGAAGACGCTCAGCGGGATTCCGCGGTCCGCCATCCCCTGCACGAAGTGGCTGACGGTCGCCTCGTCGTAGGAGGTGGTGAAGGAGGTCGACAGCCACAGGCCGAACGACCAGGCCGGCGGCAGCGCGGGGCGGCCGGTGAGGGCCGTGTAGCGGGCCAGGATCTCCTTCGGGGTGGACCCCTGGACGACGAAGTACTCCAGCGACTGGTCCTCGACGCTGAACTGCACCTGGTCGACCACCTCGGAGCCGACCTCGTACGAGACCTTGCCGGGGTGGTTGACGAAGACGCCGTAGCCGCGGTTGGTGAGGTGGAACGGGACGTTCTTGTAGGCCTGCTCGCTGATCGTGCCGCCGTCCGCCTGCCAGATGTCCACGGTCTGGCCGTTCTTCACGAACGGGGTGAAACGCTCGCCCAGGCCGTACACCAGCTCACCGACCCCGAGCGACAACTGGGCCACCATGAAGTGCCGGTCGTCGGCGTCGGTGACGAAGCCCGTGCCGCGGGCGCCGGCCGAGGTGAGGACACGGCCGCCCGCGGTGAAGTCCAGGCGCCACGGGGCGGAGGTGTCGACGCGCAGCGTCAGTTCGCCCGAGGTCAGCTCGAGCACCGAGCCGTCGCGGGCGGTCTTCCCCGTGCCGCCGTCCCCGGCGCCGGCCAGGCCGAACTCCGGGCCGCGGCGGGCCTTCCCGGCGTGGTGGGTGGTGCGCACGCCGATCACGCCCTCGGCGGGGGACCAGCACTCGACCGTCAGCAGCGGGCTGTTGAGCGTGTCGCCGCGCTGCCGCACCGGCTTCACCGGCGCGTGGAGGACGATCCGGTCGTCCGCGACCGAGGCGTCGGCGACGGAGGCCGCGTACTTCGCCGTGACGCCCGGGCGCATCATCCAGAAGCCGTCGGTGAACTTCACGACCGCTCCTGCCGTCCCGCCCGGTGGGCGCCGATCAGGTCCCGGTACCAGCCGTAACTGGCCTTGGGCGTGCGCTTGGCGCCGTTGTCGTAGTCGACGTGCACGATGCCGAAGCGCTGGCCGTAGCCACGGGCCCACTCGAAGTTGTCCAGCAGCGACCAGACGTAGTAGCCGCGCACGTCCACACCCGCGTCCATCGCGGCGAGGAGCGCGTGGAGGTGGTCGCGGAGGTAGGCCACGCGGTCGGCGTCGTCGACGCGGCCGTCGGGGGAGAGGACGTCGGCCTCGGCCGAGCCGTTCTCCGTGATGAAGGCGGGCGGCAGCGACGGGTAACGCTCCTTGAGCTCCAGCAGCAGCGCCGTGAAGGACTCGGGCACCACGGGCCAGCCCATGGTGGTGTGCCGCGTCCCGTACGGGTCGGTCTCCCGCACACCGATGTCGACGGCGGTACGGCGGGCCGGGTCGGCCTCGCGGTGCGGGGCGTCGGTGACGGTGAGGGGGCGGTAGAAGTTGAGGCCCACGAAGTCCAGCGGGGCCCCGATGACCTCGAGGTCGCCCTCGCGGCGGTACGAGCCGTCGGCGAGCGCGCCCCAGGTCTCGGCCTCGCCGGTGGGGTAGCGGCCCGAGAACAGCGGCTCGGTCCACGTGTCGTTGTGCAGCGTCACGGCCCGGCGCAGCGCGGCCTGGTCCGCGGCGGAGTCGCTCGCCGCCTCGATGCGGTCGAGGTTGAGGGTGATGCCGACCTCGCGGGCGTCCGCCTCGCGCAGGGCGCGCACGGCCAGGCCGTGGGCGAGCAGCAGGTGGTGGGCGGCGGCCAGCGCGCCGGTGCCCTCCTGCGCGCCGGGGGCGTGCCGGCCCTCGGCGTAGCCGACGAAGGCCGAGCAGTAGGGCTCGTTGAGGGTGATCCAGCGCTCGACGCGGTCCCCGAGCCGCTCGGCGACGGCGGCCGTGTACGCGGCGAAGGCCTCGGCTGTCGCGCGGTTGCGCCAGCCGCCCTCGTCCTCCAGGGCCTGGGGGAGGTCCCAGTGGTAGAGGGTCACGGCGGGGGAGATGCCGGCGGCGAGCAGGTCGTCGGTGAGGCGGTCGTAGAAGTCCAGGCCCTTGCCGTTGACCGCGCCGCGGCCCTGCGGGACGACGCGCGGCCAGGCGACGGAGAAGCGGTAGGAGTCGACGCCCAGGTCGGAGAGGAGGCGTACGTCCTCGGCGTGCCGGTGGTAGTGGTCGCAGGCCACGTCACCGGTGGCGCCCTCGGCGGTGCGGCCCGGGGTGTGGCTGAAGGTGTCCCAGATGGACGGCCCGCGGCCGTCCTCGTCGTGGGCACCCTCGATCTGGTACGCGGCGGTGGCGGCGCCGAAACGGAAACCGGGCGGGAAGACCGGGAAATCGGTGGGCATGGGGGAGTGCTCCCTGGCTGGGTGGGTGGCGGGTACGTGGAACGGGACGGTGGGAACGGCGGACGGAGGGCGCCGGGTCTTCAGGGGCCGGGTTCAGGCGCCGGCCGTGCGCGGGCGGGGCGGGGCGATCAGCGGGCCCGGCACGAGCGCCGGGGGGATCAGCCGGTGCCCCGGCGGCGTGGGTGGCGTGCCCTGCGCGTGGGCGGCGATGGCCTCCACGGCGAGCCGTGTCACCTCGGCGGACATCTCGGGGACGGGCAGTTCGATGCGCGGCAGGTCCTGACCGCCCACGTCGTCGGGGAGGTTGCCGACCGCCACGACCGCCAGGTCCTCGGGCACCCGCAGCCCCTCCGCCGCCACGGCGGCGAGGACGTGCGGGAGCGCCGCCACGTGCTGCACCACCAGGGCGGTCGGCGGGCGCTCGCCGTGCAGCAGGGTGCCGATGCGCCGCGCGAGCCGCGCCATGTCCCCGGTCGACTGGTGCACGCGCACGTCGGCCCCGGTCTCCGGCGCCGCGCGGCGCGCTCCGGCCACGCCCCGGATCGCGTAGCCGCGCCGCGCCTGGATCTCGCGCTCGGTGGTGGCCAGGTACGCGATGTCCCGGTGGCCGGCGGCGGCGACCTCGTGGACGGCAAGGGCGGCGGCCGCCTCCCAGTCCAGATCGGTCCACGGCAGCGCGGAGTCGTCGGCGGACCGCCCCAGCAGCGCCGTGGGGAAGCCGAGTTCGAGCATGGCCGCGATGCGCGGATCCTCCATTTCGACGGCCATCAGGATCGCGGCGTCCGCCTGGCCGCCGCGCGCGATGCGGCGCAGCCCCGGCACGCCTTCCCGCGCGGTCATGAGCAGGACGTCGTAACCGTGGGCGCGGGCCGCGTCGCTGATGTAGATGGCGAATTGCCCGTCGACCGCCCGGTAGCCGCCCGCCACGCGGGGGAAGGCCAGCGCCAGCACGTTGGTCCGCGCGCTGCGCAGCGTGCGGGCGCTCGCGCGCGGGTGGTAGCCGAGCTCGTCGATCGCCTGCTGCACGGTGCGGCGGGTGTCCTCGGAGATCTTGCGCGAGCCGCTCAGAACGTACGACACGGTGCTCGGTGCGACCCCGGCGCGCTCGGCGACGTCCTTGATCGTGGTCATGCGGCTCCTTCGCGACCCGTGTGCCGGGTTGTCGAATCGATTCGTCGAATCGATTCACCACTACGGAGCACGATGCTATGTCGGCCCCCCGGGGTGAGGCAATGGCCCCCGCCCCGTCGTGCCGGTGTGTGACGCATGCCGCGAGCCCGGGAGGGCCGGTGCGGGCGGCACCGACGGGGCGCCGGGAGGGCGTCCCGTGTGGACGAGGCAACAGCGGCACCGCTGGGCGCCGCGATCGGCGCGTTCGGTTCGGTGGGCACCGGCGGCTTCGCCCGGGCGGCGATGCGGGGGCGGTGACGTGAGCGGGGGTTCACGTGCCGCGCCGCCACGGGGTGCTTGCGCGGATGACGCAGGGCCTCCCGCGCTCTGGATTGCACGCAGTGGAGGCGGTCGTGGGACGCCGCCTTCCGACGCTGCGCCGACGTCGCGCGGACATGGCGAGGCGGCAGGGTGGGCCGGAGGCTCATGTGCCGCCGGGGTCCGGGGGGCCGCCGAGGGGGCGGGAGGTGGCGAGGCCGGCGAGGAGGCCGGCGGCGGCGGTGACGGCAGGGTAGCTGAGGACGTGGTCGACGGCGGCCTGCATGGCGAGGCCGGTCAGGGCGGCCGCGGCGGTCAGGACGACGGGGGTCGGGCGCGGGGAGCGCTGGAGGGCCCAGAGCAGCCAGACGTAGGAGGCGCCGAGGAGGGCGACGCCGGGCAGTCCCTGCTCGGCGGCCAGTTGCAGGGGCGCCGACTGCGGCGTGCCCCCGCCGGGCGCCGAAGGAGCCGGTGCGGTGCCCGCCTCGGCGAAGCGGCCCGGGCCGATCCCGCGTACGGGATGGTCCCGGGCGGTCTCCAGGGCGTCGTGCCACAGCCGGACCCGGGCCGGGGTGAGCTGCCCGGACAGCGAGGCCGACAGCCCCGGCGGCAGGGCGTCGACGGCGACCGCGCAGGTGCCGCCGACCGCCACGACGAGGGCCAGGGCCAGGCCCGCGAGGCCGACCGCGCGGCGCGTGCGGTCGGCGGCAAGCGAGCACAGGACCACCCCGAGGCACGCCGCGAACCCCGCGGCGGAGCCGACGGCCAGCGCGAACCCGGCCGCCGTGGCGCCGAGCAGGCGCAGGCCCAGCCGGAGCGGTCGGGTCCGCGCGGCCCAGGCTGCACAGCAGGCGGCGCCGGTGGCGAGCACCATGAGCGCGGCGTCGGCGTTCGCGTACCCGAGCGGCGGGGTGTCCGGGCCGCCGGACAGGCGACCGGGGAGGGCGACCACCAGGACGACCGCGGTCAGGGCCGCCACGGCGGGGACGGCCACCGGACGCAGGGCGCCGCCGACGCGGCCTGCCGCGTATCCGGCGGTGACCGCCAGGACGGCCAGGAGCACGCCCTCGGGACGGGCCGGGCGGCCCGCCGCGGCGACCAGCGACCACACCGCGCAGCCGGCGAGGACCAGCGCGCCGACCGCGTCCGTCCATCCGGAGCGCGGGCGTTCCGCCGGGCCGTCGCCGGCACCCCCGACCCCTGACCGCGTGCCACCGGTTCGCGTGTCCATCAGCGCACCCCCTGACCCCCGGGGAACCCCCCGGCCCCGGGGGTCACCGTAACCGCTGGGGGCTCGGGATGTGGAGATCCCGTGCGCGAACGGCAAGTGCCGCGCTCACGGACCTGATCCACGGGAGGGTACGGCCGAGGACGTAGGCTCGGCGGCGTGCCGATTCCCGAATTCCTCCGCGAGCTGCGGGCCCTCGTCGGCCACCGGCAGCTGCTCCTGCCCGGTGTCACGGCGGTCGTCCTCGACGACGACGACCGCGTCCTGCTGAACCGGCGGGCGGACAACGGACGCTGGTCCCTCATCGGCGGCATCGCCGAACCCGGCGAGCAACCCGCCGAGACCGCCGTCCGCGAGGTGCTGGAGGAGACCGGCGTGCGCGCGGTCGTGGAGCGCGTCGTCCTGGTCCAGACGATCGACCCGGTCCTCTACCCCAACGGGGACCGCTGCCAGTACGTGGACATCACCTTCCGCTGCCGGGCGGTCGGCGGGCGGGCCCGGGTCGCGGACGACGAGTCGCTGGAGGTCGGCTGGTTCGACGTGGACGGTCTGCCCGACCTCGGCAACCACGGGCGGCTGCGCCTCAAGCACGCGCTGTCCGACGGCCCGACCTGGTTCGAGCCCGTGGGGCCGCCGCAGGAGTGAGTGTGCGCCACCCCCATTGGCGGTGTCGCGAGTGTGGGTGGCGCACACATCGGTCGGGGCCCACGCGCTGCCTAGCCTGCAGTGCATGACGCCCACGCCCCCCGCGCCCCGTCCCGCAGCAGGCCCCGTCCCGCCGTCCGGGCCGCCGGACCTGGACGGACGCACCGCGCTCGTCACCGGCGCCGCCGGCGGCATCGGCCGCGCGTGCGTCCTGCGCCTGGCCGCGGCCGGTGCCAAGGTGCGGGCCGCCGACCGGGACGCCGAAGGCCTGGCCGAGCTCGCGGAACAGGCCGCGGCGGGCGGCCGCCCCGGCGCCGTCGAGACCGTGACGCTGGACCTGACCGACCTCGACGCCGCCGAGCAGGCCGCCGCGGGCACCGACATCCTGGTCAACAATGCCGGGCTGCAGCTCGTCCGCCCCATCGAGGACTTCCCGCCCGACGTCTTCGCCACGGTGCTGCGCGTGATGCTGGAGGCGCCCTTCCGGCTGATCCGGGGGGCGCTGCCGCACATGTACGGGCAGGGCTGGGGCCGGATCGTGAACATCTCCTCCGTCCACGGACTGCGCGCCTCGGCCTACAAGAGCGCCTACGTCTCGGCCAAGCACGGGCTTGAGGGGCTGTCCAAGACCGCCGCCCTGGAGGGTGCCGCCCGCGGCGTCACCTCGAACTGCATCAGCCCCGCCTATGTGCGCACCCCGCTCGTCGAGCGGCAGATCGCCGACCAGGCGGCCGCGCACGGCATCGATCCCGAGCGGGTCGTCACCGAGATCATGCTCGCCGACTCCGCCGTGAAGCGGCTGGTGGAGCCGGAGGAGGTCGCCGAACTGACCGCCTACCTCTGCTCGCCGCAGGCGTCCTTCATCACCGGTGCCTCGCTCACCATGGACGGTGGATGGACGGCGCACTGATCTGCCGGTATCCCTGACAGCGTGCCCCGCGACCCACTCCACGCCCCCGACGACGACGGCGGAACCATGGCTCCCCACAGCCCTTCCGACGCACCCTTCCTGCGGCTGCTCGCCCGCGGGGCACCGGCCGAGGAGTACGAGCGGCCGGTCCTCGCGGCCAGGGCCGAGGGCGCGCCCCCCGCCGTGCTCGCGGAGATGGAGCAGGCCAAGCTGCTGGCCCTGCGCGTGCGGGCGGAACTGGAGGGCCGGCGGCGGCGCGAGGCCGAGCTGTCGGCGCTGTTCGAGACGGCGGGCGACCTCGCGGGCCTGCGGGACCTGGACTCGGTGCTGCAGGCCATCGTGCAGCGGGCCAGGTCCCTGCTCGGCACGGACGTCGCCTACCTCAGCCTGATCGACCGGAAGGCCGGCGACACCTACATGCGGGTCACCGAGGGGTCGGTCTCCGCCGAGTTCCAGCGGGTACGGCTCGGGATGGGGGAGGGGCTCGGCGGTCTGGTCGCGCAGACCGCGCTGCCCTACGTCACCGAGTCCTACTTCGACGACGAGCGCTTCCGGCACACCCACCCGATCGACTCGGCCGTGCACGACGAGGGCCTGGTGGCGATCCTGGGCGTGCCCCTCGTGCTGGGCACCGGCGTCATCGGGGTGCTGTACGCCGCGGACCGCCGGGCCCGGGTGTTCGAACGCGGCCAGATCGCCCTGCTGGCCTCCCTCGCCTCGCTCGCCGCCGTCGCCATCGACACGGCGAACCTGCTGGAGGAGACCCGGTCCGCGCTCGCCGACCTGGGCACCGCCAACGACACCATCCGCAGCCACAGCGCCGTGCTGGAACGCGCCTCCGAGGTGCACGACCGGCTCACCGAACTCGTCCTGCGCGGCGGCGGCGTGGACGACGTCGCGGACGCCGTCGCCGAGGTGCTCTCCGGGACGGTGCGGGTCGTCGGCACCGACCGCGACCCCGTCCCCGACATGCTCGCCGATGCCGTGGCCCGCTCCCGGAAGGACGGCCACGCCGTACGGCAGGGCCAGACCTGGACGGCCGCCGTCACCGCGGGCGGCGAACTGCTGGGCGCGCTCGTGCTGCACGGCCACCCCGAACTCGACCCCGTCGACCAGCGCACGCTGGAGCGGGCCGCCATGGTCACCTCCCTGCTGCTGCTCGCCCGGCGCACCGCCGCCGAGGCCGAGCAGCGCTTCCGGGGCGAACTCCTGGACGACCTGCTCGATGCCCCGCAGCGTGACCCCGCACTGCTGCGCGAACGCGCGGGCCGGCTCCGCGCGGACCTCGACGCCCCGCACGTCGTCCTCGCCGCCCGCGTCGGCGAGGAGCACGCCGGGGCCGCAGCCGACCGGCAGCGGCTGTGGTCGGCCGCCTCCCACCTCGCCGCCACCCGGCGGGGTCTGGCCGCAGCGCGCGACGGGGGCACCGTGCTGCTGCTCCCGCTGGAGCCGGGCTCCGACGCCTCCGCCACCGCCCGCCGGATCGCCCAGCAGCTGGGCACGGCGGTGCAGGCGGCCGTCACGGTGGGGGCGTCCGGCCCCGTCCACGCGCCGGCCGGGCGGCCCGGCGCCGTCGCCCTGGCCTACGCGGAGGCGCAGCGCTGCGGCGACACGCTGCGCGCCCTCGGCCGGGTCGGGGAGGGCGCCGCGGGCGACGACTTCGGCTTCCTCGGGCTCCTGCTGACCGAGTCGCGCGACGTCGACGGCTTCGTGCACCGCACGATCGGCGCCGTCGCCGACTACGACAGCCGCCGGGGTACCGACCTCGTGCGCACCCTGGACGCCTACTTCGCCAGCGGGATGAGCCCCGTGCGCACCAAGGACGCCCTCCACGTGCACGTCAACACCGTCGCGCAGCGCCTGGAGCGCATCTCCCACCTGCTCGGCGCCGACTGGCAGGCCCCGGACCGTGCGCTGGAGATCCAGCTCGCGCTGCGCCTGCACCGGCTCTCGGCCGGGCAGGAGGGCCCGCCGGGTCCCGCCGGTCAGGTCTGATCCGCGCCCGCGACCAGCTCCACCTCGAACCCGTCGCCGTTCTCCAGGTAGGCGGCGTAGTGCTCCTCGCCGCCGGCGTACGGATGCAGCTCGAGGAACATCAGCGTCCAGCCGTGCCGCGGCGAGCGGGCCACCAGGGCGTCCAGCTCCGCGCGGCCCGCCACATGGAACGCGAGGTGGTTCAGCCCCGCCCTGCGGCGCTCGTGCGGCCCCTCGACGAGGTCCGGTGACCGTTCGACGACGATATAGGTCGCCCCCAGCCGCCAGCTGCGGCCCGCCTCCCACCGCTGGTACCGGACGTAGCCGAGCTCGCCCAGCAGCCAGCCCCACTCGGCGTCCGCGCGCTCCAGCTCCGGAACCCACAGCTCGACATGGTGCAGCACCCCCGTCATCTCTCTCGTGTCACCCACGGTCACGACGGTAGACCCCGCCACTGACACACCGTGACGGGGTCCACGTACCGGGGGTGCGGAACGTGTCCGCACGGGGTCAGCCCGCGTGGGCCGACCGGGCCAGCGGGGCGTCCTCCACGGTCCCGGACTCGACGGCGTCGAGGTCCCGGCCGCGCGTCTCCTTGGCCACCCCGACCGCGACCAGCGTGAGCAGCGCGGCGGCGATGACGTACAGCGAGATGGGGACCGAGCTGTCGTAGGACGCGAGCAGCGCGGTCGCGATGAGCGGAGCCGGGGCGCCCGCGGCCACGGAGGCGAACTGGGCGCCGATCGAGGCCCCGGAGTAGCGCATGCGGGTCGCGAACATCTCGGAGAAGAAGGCCGCCTGCGGCGCGTACATGGCGCCGTGCAGCACCAGGCCGCCCGTGACGGCCAGCAGCAGGGCCGGGAAGCTCTTCGTGTCGATCAGCGCGAAGAAGGGGAAGGCCCACAGGCCCACGCCCGCCGCGCCCAGCAGGTACACCGGCCTGCGCCCGACGCGGTCGGAGAGCGCGCCCCAGGCCGGGATGACGGCGAAGTGCACCGCGGAGCCGATGAGCACGGCGTTCAGCGCGGTCTGCTTGCCCAGGGCCGCGTGCTCGACGGCGTAGACGAGGACGAAGGCGGTCATGACGTAGTAGCTGATGTTCTCCGCCATGCGGGCACCCATCGCCACCAGGACGTCCCGCCAGTGGTCGCGCAGGACCGACACCAGCGGCAGCCGCTCGATCGTGGACTCCTCCGTCTTGCGGGCCTCCGCCCTGGCCAGCGCCGCCTTGAACACCGGGGACTCGTCCACCGACAGCCGGATCCACAGCCCCACCATCACGAGCACGCCCGAGAGCAGGAACGGGATGCGCCAGCCCCACGAGGTGAACGCGGCGTCCGAGAGCAGCGCGGTCAGCGCCGACAGCACACCGGTGGCGAGCAGCTGCCCGGCCGGCGCGCCCGTCTGCGGCCACGAGGCCCAGAACCCGCGCCGCTTCGCGTCGCCGTGCTCGGAGACCAGCAGCACCGCGCCGCCCCACTCGCCGCCGAGCGCGAAGCCCTGCACGAGGCGGAGCATGGTGAGCAGCACCGGAGCGGCGACGCCGATCGTGGAGAACGTCGGCAGCAGGCCGATGCAGAAGGTCGCGCCGCCCATGAGCAGCAGGCTCAGCACGAGCAGCCGCTTGCGGCCGAGGCGGTCCCCGAAGTGGCCGAAGACGAGGGCGCCCACCGGGCGGGCGGCGAAGCCGACGGCGTACGTGAGGAACGACAGCAGCGTGCCGACCAGGGGTTCCTCGTTGGGGAAGAACAGCTTGTTGAAGACCAGCGCGGCGGCGGAGCCGTAGAGGAAGAAGTCGTACCACTCGATGGTGGTGCCGATGAGGCTCGCCGCGACGATTCTGCGGAGCGAGCCGGGTGCGGTGGGCGCGGGTGCCGGGGTTGCCATGGTCACCACTTCCGGGCGGGGGACGGGGACGTTTCCGATGTCGCCACACCGTAGAAACGGCCACGTCACGCTCCCATGTGGTGGAACACCACAGTTATGCCGCCGGGTATGCAGGCGGGCACCATGAGCGTCCCGCTCGGGGTACCCGGCGTGGCCGGGGCGGGGCCGGGCGGTGGTGCCCGGGCGCCGGGAGGGTCCATTCGAGTGGCGGCCGCTCACGAGATATCTTGATGTCGAGCAATGTTGCAGACGTGGAGCGGAGCACCCGGTGACTGACTCGACCATCATCTATACGCACACCGACGAGGCGCCGGCGCTGGCGACGTACTCGTTCCTGCCCGTGATCCAGGCGTACGCCTCCACGGCCGGAGTCGCCGTGGAGACCCGTGACATCTCCCTGGCCGGGCGCATCATCGCGAGCTTCCCCGAGTACCTGGAGGAGGGCCAGCGCATCGCCGACGCCCTCGCCGAGCTCGGCGAGCTCGCCAAGACCCCGGCGGCGAACATCATCAAGCTGCCGAACGTCTCGGCCTCGATCCCGCAGCTGAAGGCCGCGGTCGCCGAGCTGCAGGCGCAGGGCTACGCGCTGCCGGACTACCCGGACGACCCGAAGTCCGACGAGGACAAGGACGTGCGCGCCCGCTACGACAAGATCAAGGGCAGCGCCGTCAATCCCGTCCTGCGCGAGGGCAACTCCGACCGCCGCGCCCCCGCGTCGGTCAAGAACTACGCCAAGGCGCACCCGCACCGCATGGGCGCGTGGTCGGCCGACTCGAAGACGAACGTCGCGCACATGACCGCCGACGACTTCCGTTCCACGGAGAAGTCCGCCGTCATCGCCGAGGACGGCGCGCTGCGCATCGAGCTGGTCGGTGACGACGGCACGACCACCGTGCTGCGCGAGTCGGTGCCGGTGCTCGCGGGCGAGGTCGTGGACGCCTCCGTCATGCGCGTCGCCGTGCTGCGCGAGTTCCTCGGCGAGCAGGTCGCGCGCGCCAAGGCCGAGGACGTGCTGTTCTCGGTGCACCTGAAGGCCACGATGATGAAGGTCTCCGACCCGATCGTCTTCGGCCACGTGGTCCGCGCCTTCTTCCCCAAGACCTTCGCCCAGTACGGCGAGACCTTCGCGGCGGCCGGCCTCACCCCCAACGACGGCCTCGGCGGCATCCTCAAGGGCGTCGAGTCCCTTGCCGACGGCGCGGCGATCAAGGCCTCCTTCGAGGCCGAGCTGGCCGAGGGCCCGGCCCTGGCCATGGTCGACTCCGACCGCGGCATCACCAACCTGCACGTCCCGAGCGACGTCATCGTCGACGCCTCCATGCCGGCCATGATCCGCACCTCCGGCCACATGTGGGGCCCGGACGGCCAGGAGGCCGACACCCTCGCGGTGCTCCCGGACAGCAGCTACGCCGGCATCTACCAGGCCGTCATCGACGACTGCCGCGCGAACGGCGCCTTCGACCCGGCCACGATGGGCTCGGTGCCCAACGTCGGCCTCATGGCGCAGAAGGCCGAGGAGTACGGCAGCCACGACAAGACCTTCGAGATCCAGCACACCGGCACCGTCCGCCTGGTCGACCAGGCCGGGAACGTCGTGCTGGAGCAGGCCGTCTCCGCCGGCGACATCTTCCGCGCCTGCCAGACCAAGGACGCGCCGATCAAGGACTGGGTCAAGCTCGCCGTCACCCGCGCCCGCGCGACCGGCGACCCGGCGGTGTTCTGGCTGGACGAGGAGCGCGCCCATGACGCGAACCTCATCGCCAAGGTGAAGCAGTACCTGACGGAGCACGACACCGAGGGCCTGCAGATCGAGATCAAGTCCCCGGTCGAGGCGATCAAGTTCTCCCTCGACCGCATCCGTCGCGGCGAGGACACGATCTCCGTCACCGGCAACGTGCTGCGCGACTACCTGACCGACCTCTTCCCGATCCTGGAGCTGGGCACCAGCGCCAAGATGCTGTCGGTCGTGCCGCTGATGAACGGCGGCGGCCTCTTCGAGACCGGCGCCGGCGGCTCCGCGCCCAAGCACGTCCAGCAGCTGGTCAAGGAGAACTACCTGCGCTGGGACAGCCTCGGCGAGTTCCTCGCGCTCGCGGTCAGCTTCGAGCACCTGGCGACCACCACGGGCAACGCCCGCGCCCAGGTCCTGGCCGACACCCTCGACCGCGCCACGGGCACCTTCCTCAACGAGGACAAGTCGCCCAGCCGCCGGCTCGGCGGCATCGACAACCGCGGCAGCCACTTCTACCTGGCGATGTACTGGGCCCAGGAGCTGGCCGGGCAGTCGGACGACGCCGAGCTGGCCAAGGCCTTCGGCCCGCTTGCCCAGACGCTGACCGAGAAGGAGCAGGTGATCGTCGACGAGCTGATCGCCGTGCAGGGCTCCCCGGCCGAGATCGGCGGCTACTACCAGCCCGACCCGGCCAAGGCCGCGGCCGTCATGCGTCCGTCTGCGACCTTCAACGAGGCGCTGGCGACCCTCGCCTGACGCGACCGGCAGTACGACGCGAACCGCCCCGGCTGGTGATCCAGCCGGGGCGGTCCCGTGCACGGGTCGCGGTGGGGCGCGCGGTTACGCGAAGACGCCGTCCAGCCACGCCTGCCAGCGCTGCCCGGCCCGCTCGCCGTCGGCGCCGGGGGCGAAGTCGTGCACGCTCACGCCGACCGGGGCGCCGAAGTGGTTGCGGCCGAAGACCCGGTACATCGCGTCGCCGGTCCGCAGGCCGACGAAGTACCGGTCGCGGTAGTCGACCACGGCCTCCACCGGCCCGGCGCCGGGCAGTTCGACACGCACCACGGCACCCTCGGCCGCGTCGTCCGGCACGCCGAGGGCGCGGCTGACGACCTCGAGGGCGTCGGGCGAGGTGGACGCGGCGGGGCCGTTCACCGTGGCGAAGGCGGCCGGCCGCCCGCTGAAGTGGGTCAGGTACTGGCGCAGGGTGTGCAGGTAGAAGTCGGTGTGCTTGCTCGCGCCGTCGTACTGGTTGTCCCAGTCGTCGACGAAGACGCCGCTGTGCACGTAGCGCACCCAGGCACCGCCGCCCTCGCGCTCCTCGATGACGTGCTCGAGCTGGTTGAAGAACTGGTTGTCGACGCCCTCCGGGCTCTCCGACCGGGCGATCAGGTGGTGCGGGGGGTCCCAGGCGGTGAGGGTGCCGCCGAAGGGCGCGGCGCCGCCTTTGCGCGGCTCGAACTCCTGGGGCCACAGCCAGCCGGCGGAGCCGGTGGTGACGGCCTCCCAGACCTCCTCCGGGCTCGCCTCGGTCTCGAACTCGCGGACGATCTCGAATTCCTTGGACATGGTGCTTCTCGCTCCTCGGGGGACGGGCCCGGACGCCCGGACGACGTGGTGGGTGGTGGGGTGGTGGTGGGGGTGGTGTTCGGCGGGTGGGGTGCGGTGCCGGCCGCGACGGGTCACGGGCCGCTCACGGGGACTCCTCGACGGCGGCCGGCGTGGCCCGCCCGACGGCCGGTGCGGCCTCCCCGGACGGCCCTGGCGTGGGGCCTGGGTCTTTGACGGTGGGGTGGAGCGCGACCACGATGCGGTGCTCGCGACCGCCCTCGCCGTCCGCGTCGTGGTACTTGGCGATCAGCGCGCTCACCCCGCGGGTCAGCTCCTCCACGAACGCGGCCCGGTCGGCGGCGGAGGCGAAGCGCACCTCCCCGTCGAGGGCGTACGTCGCGAGCGGCTTGCGGGCCCTGGCCGCACCGGTGATCAGGGTGCCGACGTCGCGGACGAGCCGGGCGGCGACGGCCAGCAGCCAGCGCGCGGACAGCTGGTCGCGGAAACGCCCGGGGTCCGGCTGGACGGCGGCCAGCGCGAGCGGGGAGATCACGTACGAGGCCGCGGTGGCCCGCATCAGCCGCTCGGTGACGTTGCCCTTCCGGCGTTCGCCGGCCAGCTCGACCAGGCCGTGCGCCTCCAGCGTCCGCAGGTGGTAGTTCACCTTCTGCCGCGGCAGCCCGACCCGGGCGGCGAGCATGGCCGCCGACGCGGGCCCCTCCGCCAGCTCGGCGAGGAGGCGGGCCCGTACGGGGTCCAGCGTGGCGGCGGCGGCCGCCGAGTCCTCGATCACGCTCACGTCCAACATGGCTCCACCGTCTCACCGAAAAGTTTTTTTGTCCAGCTCACATTTCTTGTCGGTGAGCCGGGGACACCCGCCGGTAACGCCGGGGCCCCGGACGAAACACCGATTTCACCTGCCGCGCGAACGGACCTGACACCGCCGTGGGCCGTGTCCGCGCAGGTGACGCGGCGGAACGCCGGGGGCCCCAGCGCGTTACAGCGTGGTACTGCACCCCGCACCCCAGGGCTCCTAATGTCAGCCGTCAAGCGGCCCGGAGTTCACCTTCGCGGCCCGCTCATTGCCGCGACGTCGGAGGGAAGACCGATGAGTCGAGTAGTGCGCGCCGCGCTCGTCCAGACGAAGTGGACCGGCGACAAGGAATCGATGACCGACCTGCACGAGCGGTACGCCCGCGAGGCGGCCGCCCAGGGGGCGCAGGTCATCGGCTTCCAGGAGGTGTTCAACGCCCCGTACTTCTGCCAGGTGCAGGAGCCCGAGCACTACCGGTGGGCGGAACCGGTGCCGGACGGCCCGACGATCGTGCGGATGCAGGCGCTCGCCAAGGAGCTCCGCATGGTGATGGTGGTGCCGGTCTACGAGGTCGAGCAGGCGGGCTTCTACTACAACACCGCCGCCGTGATCGACGCCGACGGCAGCTACCTGGGCAAGTACCGCAAGCACCACATCCCGCAGGTCAAGGGCTTCTGGGAGAAGTACTACTTCAAGCCCGGCAACCTGGGCTGGCCGGTCTTCGACACGGCCGTCGGCAAGGTCGGCGTCTACATCTGCTACGACCGCCACTTCCCCGAGGGCTGGCGGGCACTCGGCCTCGCCGGTGCAGAACTGGTCTACAACCCCTCCGCCACCTCGCGCGGGCTGTCCGCCTACCTGTGGCAGCTGGAGCAGCCGGCCGCGGCCGTCGCCAACGAGTACTTCGTCGCCGCCATCAACCGGGTCGGCCAGGAGGAGTACGGCGACAACGACTTCTACGGCACGTCCTACTTCGTCGACCCGCGCGGTCAGTTCGTGGGCGACGTCGCCTCCGACAAGGAGGAGGAACTTCTCGTGCGCGACCTGGACTTCGGGAAGATCGAGGAGGTCCGTCAGCAGTGGGCCTTCTACCGGGACCGCCGCCCCGACGCCTACGGCCCGCTGACCGAGGCCTGAGGGGAGGGAGGGAACCGGTGAGCCGAACCCTGATCCGCGGCGGACTGGTCGTCACCGCCGCAGAGGAGGTCCACGCCGACGTCCTCGTCGAGGACGAGAAGATCGTCGCCCTCGCCACCACCGGCAGCACGGTCGCCGAGGGCTGGACGGCCGGCACCGTGATCGACGCGACCGGGACGTACGTCGTCCCGGGCGGTGTCGACGCGCACACCCACATGGAGCTGCCCTTCGGCGGCACCTTCGCCTCGGACACCTTCGAGACCGGCACCCGGGCCGCCGCCTGGGGCGGTACGACGACGATCGTGGACTTCGCCGTCCAGTCGGTGGGCGAGTCGCTGCGTGCCGGACTCGACGCCTGGCACGCCAAGGCCGAGGGCAACTGCGCCGTCGACTACGCGTTCCACATGATCGTGTCGGACGTGAACGAGGACAGCCTCAAGGAGATGGACCTCCTCGTCGACGAAGGGGTCACCTCCTTCAAGCTGTTCATGGCCTACCCCGGTGTCTTCTACAGCGACGACGGCAAGATCCTGCGGGCCATGCAGCGCGGTGCCGACAACGGCGGCCTGATCATGATGCACGCGGAGAACGGCATCGCCATCGACGTGCTCGTCGAGCAGGCGCTGGCCGCGGGCAAGACCGACCCCCGCTACCACGGCGAGGTCCGGCGGGAGCTGCTGGAGGCCGAGGCGACCCACCGCGCCATCCGGCTGGCCGAGGTGGCCGGTGCGCCGCTCTACGTCGTCCACGTCTCGGCCCAGCAGGCGGTCGCGGAGCTGGCGACGGCGCGCGACCGCGGTCTCAACGTCTTCGCCGAGACGTGCCCGCAGTACCTGTTCCTGTCCACGGACAACCTGGCGGAGCCGGACTTCGAGGGCGCCAAGTACGTCTGCTCGACGCCGTTGCGCCCGAAGGAGCACCAGGCGGAGCTGTGGAAGGGTCTGCGGACCAACGACCTGCAGGTGGTGTCCACGGACCACTGCCCGTTCTGCTTCGTGGGGCAGAAGGAGCTGGGCCGGGGTGACTTCTCGAAGATCCCCAACGGTCTGCCGGGGGTGGAGAACCGGATGGACCTGCTCCATCAGGCGGTGGTGGACGGGCACATCAGCCGGCGCCGGTGGATCGAGATCGCCTGCGCGACCCCGGCGCGGATGTTCGGGCTGTACCCGCGCAAGGGGACCATCGCGCCGGGCGCGGACGCCGACATCGTCATCTACGACCCCGATGCGGAGCAGGTGATGTCCGCCTCCACCCACCACATGAACGTCGACTACTCGGCCTACGAGGGCAAGCACGTACGCGGCAAGGCCCGCACCGTGATGTCGCGCGGCACCGTCGTCGTCGACCGGGACCGCTACCTGGGCCGGGCCGGCCACGGCCGCTACCAGACCCGCGAGACCTGCCAGTACCTCGTCTAGCCACCCCAGGGAGCAGAGCTATGGATTTTGGTCTCGTCCTGCAGACGGACCCGCCCGCGTCGGGGGTCGTGGAGCTGATGCGGCGCGCCGAGCGCAACGGCTTCACCCACGGCTGGACCTTCGACTCCACGGTGCTGTGGCAGGAGCCGTTCGT
>NZ_JBEXSX010000059.1:0-63755 GCF_040613835.1 Streptomyces sp. NPDC006207
GCCGTGATCCGCCTGGTCGGCGCGGTCCTAGCCGAGCAGAACGACGAGTGGACCGAGGCCCGCCGCTACATGGGCCGCGACCTGCTGGCCAAAGCGACCCCGGCTTGTGGCAACGTCATCCGTTCCCCAGCCGCTGCGCTACTGACACGAAAAGTTCAGAGTGTGTGAGGTCAGACTGCTGAGATGGGTTCAAAGCGGAGGGTTAGGCCGAGGCTGTTGGCTTCCTTGACCATGCGGCGCATGGCTCGTTCGGGGTTGCGCTTGGTGAAGTAGTCGGCGCCCAGTTCGCGGTAGGGAGCCTGGTCGTGGAGCACGTGCCAGATCGCGATGGCGAGCTTGTGCATGACGGCGACCAGGGCGCGTTTCGCGCCGGGGCGGGAGGCGACGCGGCGGTAGAACACGGCGAGGTAGGAGTCCTTGTTGCGGACTGCTGCCATGGCGGCGACTCCGAGCAGTCGCTTGAGGTTGGTGTTGCCGTGCCGGGTGCGCCCGGAGCGGTTCACGCCAGCGGACTCGCTCTGCCCCGGGCAGACCCCGATCCAGGAGGCGAGGTGGTGGGCGGTGGCGAACTGGGTCATGTCCCCGCCGGTCTCGGCGATGACGATCTCGGCCGCGAGGCGGCTGATGCCGGGGATGGTGTCCAGCAGGTCGAGGTCGCGCTCTTGGGCGGCCAGCAGTTCGGCGATCCGCACGTCGAACATCGCGACCGTCGCATTGAGGTGGTCGATCTGGTCGAGGTAGTGGCGGACCATGAACGCGTGGTGGGGCGTGAAGTCTCCGTCCAGGGCCTCGACCAGTTGTGGAATCTTGGTGCGGGCCTGGCGGACGGTGAGGTCAGCCAGCCGCTCCGGGTCGCGCTCGCCGGCGACCAGGGCTTCGAGGATCGCCCGGCCCGAGACGCCCACAACGTTCGACAGGACCGAGGTCAGCTTGAAGCCGGTGTCCTCCAGCTCCTTCTCCAGCCGCTGGGCCTCCGCGCCCGCCCGGACGACTTCGGTCCGACGGCGGGTCAGATCCCGCAGTTCCCGGACGGTGCGGGGCGGAACGAAGGAGCCCATCACCATGCCCGAGGCCCCCGCGCGGGCCAGGAACGCCGCGTCGCTCGGATCGGTCTTGCGGCCCCGGATGCCCTTCAGGTGGGAGGGGTTGACCAGCATCAGGTTCAGGTGCGGCTGCAGCAGGTAGTAGACGCTGCGCCAGTAGTCCGAGGTCGCTTCCATCACCACGACCTCGACCCGGCGTTCGACCAGCCAGGCCAGCAGGCGACGGATCTCGGCCTGGGTGGTGCCGAACCGTTCGGTCTCCAGGCTCCACCGGCCCGCATGCGTGGTGCTGGGGGTGCGCACGCAGGCGAGCAGGAACCGCTTGCCCAGGTCCACCCCTGCCGACCGCAGATGGATGATCTCGTCCTTCACGTCCAGCCGGGCCATGACCGGCTCCCTCCCACGCAGTGACACATGAACGCGACGGGTGGCCCGGAGGGGTCAACGGGACGGAACGGAGACTGACACACGTGCTCCGGGCGCCGGACGGCGGCCCTGGCACAAACCGTGGTTCCCTCAGCGACCCCCAAAACCATCCTGACTTACGAGCTCACCGGCATCGAAGTAGCACCGGTCTGGCCGGGACACCCAGGCCCATTTTCCCAGCCACGGGGTGATCAGTCAGTGACTCTGGGTTCCTGACTTGCACTGACAGCCGCGTCGCACGGGCCGCACCTTCTGGACACCCCGGCCTCCGCGGCCCGACAATCACGCAGGTGAGCTATGAGTTCCCCACGCACCCGGCGCGTCCCACGGACGCCGAACGCGAGCGCGCCATCGAGGTACTCCGTGAGGGGGCCGTCGACGGGCGGCTGTCGCACGACACCTTCGTGCGCCGCATGGGACTCGCGCTCAAGGCGCGCCACTCCGACGAGTTGGCCGCCCTCGTCGCCGACCTGCCGCCCGCACAGGGACGTTGGGCCCGGCTGACCGGTTCGATCGTCCGCGCCGTCACCAAGACGTCGGCCTTCCGCGCCCGTATGCGGCAGGCCTGGGCCGTCCAGCAGCTGCCGCCCCTGCTGCTGCCCGCCCCCGGGCCCTTCCCGGTGCGGATCGGCCGGGACCTGTCGTGCACCTTCCGGCTCAGCCACTCCTCGACGTCCCGTTTCCACGCCGAGCTCAGCCACGAGGGCGGGCTGTGGGTCCTGCGCGACCTCGGTTCGATGAACGGCACGTGGGTCAACGGCCACCGCGTCATGGGTGCCGCGGCCGTCCGCCCCGGTGACCAGGTCACCTTCGGCGCGATGAGCTTCCGCCTCACCACCGCCTGAGGCCGCGCCGGCTTCGGGCTTCCGGGCCTCAGGGCCGGAACAGCGGCTCGTACGGCTCGTGATCGTCGTCGTCCACGTACGGCAGGAAGTCCGGCGCCGTGCGCGCAGCCGTCGCCTGCAGCCGGGCGACGACCTCCTCGACCGGAGGGAGCGTCAGCCCGAGGGCCGCAGCCACCTCTTCGCGCTGCCGGTCCAGGTCCGGGTGGTCCTCGCGCACCTCGGCCTCCAGCTCCTCCAGGGGGAGTCCCGAGTCCACCTCCCGCCACCACATCGGGCAGGACATGATCAGCTCGACCGCTTCCGCCAGGTCCTCGCCGATCAGCGCCGCCTGCCCCTCGGAGTCCGCGTACACCACGGGCCGCCCGGCGTCGCCGGGCTCACCGCAGAGGAAGAACGTGCCGCCGGCGCCGTCGCCGGCTATGGGGCGCATCACGAGGCCCGAGGGCAGGCGCACGTCCTCGACCGGGTCGCGGCGGGTGATGTCGAAGTCACCGGGCCAGGCGAGGTGCTGTGCCGCGACCGGGTCGTTCTCGATGCGGATGAGCAGGGCTTCCGAGGCGTCCATGGCAGGACGTTAACAGCGGGGTCCGACAGTGAGGCCCGCGTCGCTCAGGCGGTGCGGGACCGGAGCAGCGGCTCGCGGCCGCCCGCGAGGCGCAGGACCTGCCCGCGGCACGGCGGCGGCCCCTCGTCGGCGGTCGCGAAGCGCAACTCGTGGCCGTCCGGGTCGTGCAGCTGCGCCAGGAGCCAGCCGCGGGCGGTGCGGACGACGGCGCCGCGCGGCTCGCCGAGCGCGTCCAGACGGGCGGCCAGCGCCTCCAGCGCGGGGAGGTCGGGGACGCCCAGCGAGAACCACGCGAAGCCCGCGGAGGCGGCGGCGAGGGCGGGGTCGTGGCGCAGGCACAGCACGGGTCCGCCGCCGGGGTGGGCCATGGCGATGCCGGCGAAGGCGCCGCCCTCCGTGAACTCCGCGATCCGGTGGTGGCCCAGCACCCGTTCGTACCACGCCTCCGAACGGGCCGGATCGCCGACGGGCAGCGTGACGTGGTGCACCCCGGCGAGACGCGGGATGAAGGGAATATCGGTATACATGCCGCATACCGTACAGCGCGCCCGGTCGTGCGACTCGGGGTCAGCAACGGCGTGCCGCACGGCGGTTGACGGCCCGTCAGTGGCTAGCGGCCGTGCCGCCGGGGTCGACGACGACGTCGTAGGCCGGCGTGGTCAGCGAGTGCAGGGGCGAGTCGAGCTTCTCCGTGCGCAGGATGCAGGTGCCCGGCGTCAGGTCGGCGATCGGCTGGTACCGGCCCGTGAACCAGGGCTCCGTCCCCGTCCAGTAGCCGGACCCCAGGCTGTGCTTGAGGACCCACCCGCCGGGCAGGACGACGGCCGGGTACACCGGTCCCAGCGCGTCCTGGGTGAGGGCGAACGACGGTCCGGCGTGCGCGTCCGCGCCGGGCGCGGCGGGCAGGGTGAACGAGAAGTACCGGACGTTGAAGGGCGAGCCCGGGGTCAGCGGCGCGCAGCCCTCGGCGACCACGGGACCGTCGACGACGCCGAGCTGCAGCGGGTCGGTGAAGGTGCCGCTGCCTGGCAGGGCGTCGCAGCTCGTCGCCCGGGGCCGCCCGCCGGCGCCCCGTCCGGGTCGACGGACGGACCGGCGCCGTCGGAGGGGGTTCCGGCCGGCGTGCCGTCCTCGGTGACCACCGCGTCGGACGGCTCCACGGCGGACGGCGACGGCGCGGTGCTCTCCGGGACGGGCGGGGTGCCGTCCGGAGCGTTCACGGAGGATCCCGTCGACGGTGGTTCCGCGGCAGCCGTGCGGACGGGGGCGGACCCGCCGCCGCAGCCGCCCGCCAGCAGCACGGCGGCGAGCGCCGGCACGCACTTCCGGAGCATGGACGTCCCTTCCCCCGCGCCGCCGGGGGGTGCCCCGACGGCGCTCAATGGGCGGGACATTACCAGCTTTCGTGCTCCGTATCCGTCTGTACCGGAAATCTCCCGCCCCCGGGACCTCACTCGTCGACGTCACGCACCAGCAGGCCCACCGGGAGGCGGTCCAGCAGCTCCGCCAGCGGCACCACGGCCTGGAACGGACGGCCCGTCAGCACCTCCGTCCAGGCCCCCTCCGGCAGCACCAGCTCCGTTCCGCGCCAGCCCCCGGCGTGCGCGAGCCGCCGGGACAGCCGGGTGACGACCGTGAGCGCCCGCCCGCCGCGGACGAAGGCCACGCAGTGCTCCCCGGCCGGGCCGCGCGCGTACAGCGGCTCGTACGAGGCCTCCGGGCCGGTGAACCACTGCGGGCGGGCCCGGCGCAGGCGCAGCGCGAACTCGGTCACCCGCCGCTTCTCGCTCGGGTCGCCCTCCGCGGTGCCCGGGTCGTACGGGTGGCGGTTGGCGGGGTCGACGAGCAGCAACTGCCGTTCCTCGTCGCCCTGGTAGACGTCGGGCACGCCCGGCATCGTCAGGTGCGCCAGGTGCGCGCCGAGGACGTTGACGCGTTCGGGCCCGCGCAGGGCGCGGTCGATGCGCCCGGTGGCGAAGGCGGCCGGTCCGCCGACCAGTTCACGGACGAAGCCGGTCAGCTCCTGCTCGTACTCCGGACGCTGGTCGGTCCACGAGGTGCGCAGGCCCGCCTCGCGCTCCGACTTGAGCATGGTGGCGGTCACCGGCTCCGCGGCACCGGGGTCACAGAAGACCGCCGCGTACTGCCAGGCCTGGTACTCCGCATGACGCGCCGGGAGCGGTACCCCGCGGTGCTCCAGGTACTCCCGCAGGTCCGCCGAGACCTCGCCCAGCCAGCCGGACCACTCGCCGGGCAGCTCGCTCAGCGCGGCGAGCCGGGCGCGGACGTCGGCGCTGCGCTTGGTGTCGTGGGTGGAGCGCACCGTCCCGGTCAGCGGCCAGTCGCGCCGCAGCCGCTCGCAGAAGGCGTGGAAGTCCTCGGGCGAGGTGGCGGGACGGTCCGGCTCGCGGCCGACCTCGTTGAGGCTGAGCAGGGGGTGGTAGCGGTAGAAGGCGGTGTCCTCGGCGGACTTGGCGCGCAGCGCCGAACAGACCTGGGCGAAGCGCACCACGAAGTCCGCGGCGGCCTCCCCGCCGCCCGGGTGCCGGCCCAGGGCCAGGTCGCACACCGTCCCGGCCGCCGGGTGCCCGGCGGCACCGGCCGCGGCCTCCAGCAGGGCGGTGTCCTCCGCGTCCGCGGGCTCGCCGGGGACGACGTACGGGCGGTAGCGCGGCAGCCGGACGAGCGTCGCCTCGATCGCCTCGCGCAGTGCGGCGGGCTCCAGCCCGGTGGCGCGGACCGCGGAGCGGGTCAGCCGGTCCACCTCCGCGGCCAGGTCGTGCGTGACGATGCGTTCGGCGGCGGCCCGTACGGTCGGCTGCCACTCGCCGCCCGCGTCGGCGGGGGCGGCGGTGAACGCGCGGTAGAAGCGGGTGATCTCCTCGACGCCCGCCGGGTCGGTGAACAGCCCGTCGAGGCGGTCCAGGGCGTCGTAGCCGGTCGTGCCGGAGCAGGCCCAGTCGGCCGGCAGCCGTTCGTCGCCGGTGAGGATCTTCTCCACGACCGTCCAGCGGCCGCCGGAGGCGTCCGCCAGCCGCCGCAGGTAGCCGGCGGGGTCGGCGAGGCCGTCCGGGTGGTCGATGCGCAGTCCGTCGGCGACACCTTCGTCCAGCAGGCGCAGCAAGGTGGCGTGGGTGGCGGCGAAGACCTCGTCGTCCTCGACGCGGACCGCGATGAGCTCGGAGATGGTGAAGAAGCGCCGGTAGTTCAGCTCGGTGCGGGCCTGCCGCCACCAGGCGAGCCGGTACCACTGGGCGTCGACCAGCGCGCGCAGCGGCAGCTCCTCGGTGCCGGGGCGCAGCGGGAAGGCGTGGTCGTGGTAGCGCAGCACCCGCTCGCCGGCGGCGCGGTCGCGTTCGACGCGCAGGTCGGGCAGTACTTCCTCCAGCGGGCCGCCCAGAACCGGCAGCAGCAGCCGGTCGCCCTGCGCCGCCCAGTCGACGTCGAACCAGCGCGCGTACGGGGACCGCGGCCCGTCCCGCAGCACCTCCCACAGCGGCCGGGCCAGATGCTCGGGCGCCGGCACCGCCATGTGGTTGGGGACCACGTCCAGGACGAGCCCGAGGCCGTGCGCCCGGGCGGTGCGTGCCAGCGCGCGCAGCCCCTTCTCGCCGCCGAGTTCCTCGCGCACCCGGGTGTGGTCGACGACGTCGTAGCCGTGCGTGGAGCCGGGCACGGCCTGCAGCACGGGGGAGAGGTGCAGGTGGGAGACGCCGAGCGCCGCCAGATGGGGGACGACGGCCTCGGCCGCGGCGAAGGGGAAGTCGGGCTGGAGCTGGAGCCGGTAGGTGGCGCTCGGCACGGAGGGGACGACAGCGGTCGGCGGGGTCGCGGCGCTTTCTGTCATGGTGGACTGACTACCCCGCCGACCGGTGCGCCCATCACATCGGGCGGCCGGTTACGCCGGGCGCTGCAGGACCATCATGCTGCGGTCGGCCAGCCGCAGCCGGTCGCCCTGGGTCACCTTGCGCCCCGAGCCGGGGGGCACGCCCTCCGGCCGCTGGGTGTCCACGACCACCTGCCACTCCTTGCCGTGGTTCACCGGGACCACGAAGTCCAGCGGTTCGTACCAGGCGTTGAACATCAGCAGGAAGGAGTCGTCGCCGATCCGTTCCCCGCGGTCGCCGGGCTCGGAGATCGCGCTGCCGTTGAGGAAGACCACCAGGGCGTTGGCCTGGGTCTCCTGCCAGTCGTCCTGGGCCATCTCCTCACCCTCAGGGGTGAACCAGGCGATGTCCGAGAGGTCGTCGTGCGTGCCCTCGACCGGCCGCCCGTGGAAGAAGCGGCGGCGGCGGAAGACGGGGTGGTCGCGGCGGAGCCAGACCATCTGGCGGGTGAAGTCGTGCAGCCGCTCGGTGTCCGCGTCGCCCTCCTTGGGCCACGGTACCCAGGCCAGCTCGTTGTCCTGGCAGTAGGCGTTGTTGTTGCCCTGCTGGGTGCGGCCGAACTCGTCGCCGTGGGCGAGCATCGGCACCCCCTGGGAGAGCATCAGGGTGGCGATGAAGTTGCGCATCTGGCGCTCGCGCAGGGCGAGCACGTCCTCGTCCTCGGTCTCGCCCTCGGCGCCGCAGTTCCACGAGCGGTTGTGGCTCTCGCCGTCCCGGTTGTTCTCCCCGTTGGCCTCGTTGTGCTTGTCGTTGTACGACACCAGGTCGCGCAGGGTGAAGCCGTCGTGGCAGGTCACGAAGTTGATGGAGGCGAGCGGCCGGCGGCCGTCGTCCTGGTAGAGGTCGGAGGAACCGGTCAGCCGGGAGCCGAACTCGGCCAGCGTGGCCGGTTCGCCGCGCCACAGGTCGCGCACCGTGTCGCGGAACTTGCCGTTCCACTCCGTCCACAGCGGCGGGAAGTTGCCCACCTGGTAGCCGCCCTCGCCGACGTCCCAGGGCTCGGCGATCAGCTTCACCTGGCTGACCACCGGGTCCTGCTGCACGAGGTCGAAGAACGAGGACAGCCGGTCCACCTCGTGGAACTGCCGGGCGAGGGTCGCCGCGAGGTCGAAGCGGAAGCCGTCGACGTGCATCTCGGTGACCCAGTAGCGCAGTGAGTCCATGATCATCTGCAGCACGTGGGGGCTGCGCATCAGCAGCGAGTTCCCGGTGCCGGTGGTGTCCGTGTAGTAGCGCGGGTCGTCGGCCAGCCGGTAGTACGAGGCGTTGTCGATGCCCCGGAAGCACAGCGTCGGCCCCAGGTGGCTGCCCTCGGCCGTGTGGTTGTAGACCACGTCGAGGATCACCTCGATGCCCGCCCGGTGCAGCTCGCGCACGGCCGTCTTGAACTCCAGCACCTGCTGGCCGCGGTCGCCCATCGAGGCGTAGGCGTTGTGCGGGGCGAAGAAGCCGATCGTGTTGTAGCCCCAGTAGTTGCGCATCCCCGCGTCCACCAGCCGGTGGTCGTGGACGAACTGGTGGACCGGCATCAGCTCCAGCGTCGTGACGCCCAGCTCCGTCAGGTGCGAGATCACCGCGGGGTGGGCGAGCGCGGCGTAGGTGCCGCGGATCTCCTCCGGGAGCTCCGGGTGGAGCATCGTCAGGCCCTTGACGTGCGCCTCGTAGATGACCGTGCGGTGGTAGTCGATGCGGGGGCTGCGGTCCTCGGCCCAGTCGAAGTACGGGTTCACCACCACCGAGGTCATGGTGTGGGGCGCCGAGTCCAGGTCGTTGCGGGACTCGGGCTCCCCGAAGCGGTAGCCGTACACCGCCTCGTCCCAGTCGATCGTCCCGCTTATCGCCTTCGCGTACGGGTCCAGCAGCAGCTTCGCGGAGTTGCAGCGGTGGCCCCGGGTCGGCTCGTGGGGGCCGTGGACCCGGAAGCCGTAGCGCTGACCGGGCATGATGCCCGGGAGGTACGCGTGGCGGACGAAGGCGTCCGCCTCCCGCAGCTCGACGGCGGTCTCCGAGCCGTCGTCGTGCAGCAGACACAGCTCGATCCGTTCCGCGGTCTCCGAGAAGACCGCGAAGTTGGTGCCGGCGCCGTCGTACGTGGCGCCGAGGGGATATGCCTGACCCGGCCAGACCTGCATGTCGTCGACTCTTCCACTTGTCCGCCGGGCGCCGGTAGGCCGCACCCCGGCCACTTCGGTGCCGAAAAGGGCATCGTCACGCAATTGGGCCCCTCCGGGCGTGGAATCGCCAAGATCTTCCCCGTTACGGGTGTCCCAATTCCCCTGCCTGCCGCAAGAATCCACCGTCCCGGGGCAACCTGTGCCGTCGAGGTCCCGTCGATAAGAGTGACAGTACGACACAGGGGAGATCTAAGTGACAGATCAGGGGGAAAGCCGCTCCTTACCGCGAAAGGGAGGGGCCGGGCGCGGTCTCAGGCGCGCCCTGTGGGGTGGCGGCGTCGCCGTCGCCGCCACCACGGTGATGATCGCCGTCACCCTGCCGCGTGACGCCGCCGGCGACGACCACTCCACGACGGGCGGCCCCGCCGCCGCGTCGGGAGCGCCGGGGCAGCAGGACGCGGGCAGCGGTGGGGTGATCGAGGACGACGCGCCCCAGGGTGGACAGCAGACCGGTCGCGGGCCTCTGACCAAGGCCGAGGTCGACCGGGCGAAGTCCATAGCCCTGCAGCGCGACGCGCTGCGCAGCGCGCAGGACGTGGACGGGGAGCGTGGACCGGAGTACCTCGACACCGACCTCGCCGAACCGGCCGACGCCACGCAGGCGTCCGCGGACCAGGCCCGCCGGGTCGAGGTGCTCTTCTACGACTACGGGCACGACCGGCTCGTGAAGAAGACCGTCAACCTCACCGCCGGCACCGTCGAGCACACCGACACCGCCACCGGCATGCAGCCGCCGCCCTCGAACGACGAGACCCGGGAGGCCGCGGAACTGCTCATCCGGGACGCCCTCGGCAAGGGCCTCCGCGCCGACTTCACGGCCGCCACCAAGGGCCGGGAGCTCACCTCGCCCGACCAGCTGCGGCTGCGCGGCATCTCGTTCAACACCGCCGAGCAGTCCGCCCCGGCCGGTTTGGCCAAGTGTGGCGAGCACCGGTGCGTACGGCTGTTCACACAGGTGAAGGACGGGCCGTGGATCGATACGACCCATCTGGTCGTCGACCTCAGCGATCGCACCGTCGGCCGAATCCACTAAGAGCGGAGACCCAGCAACCATGCGCACCACCAACGTGCGCCGGGCCATCGGTACGGCCTCGGCGCTCCTGCTCCTGCCCGCGCTCTTCGCGGGCTCCACGGCCGGCGAGGCCGGCGCGGCCCCCCGGGCCGGCACCGCGGCCGCGGTGGACTGCGGCACCGCCACCGCCATCACCAAGGCCCTGCCGAACGGCACCAGCTGGAGCATGTGCTGGCGCATCAGCGGAACCAAGGGCCTGGTCCTGGAGAAGATCGCGTACAAGCCGAAGAGGGAACCGCAGCCGCTCAAGGTGCTGACCTCGGCCACGCTCGCGCAGGTCAACGTCCCGTACGACTCGGGGCTGACCGAGTACAACGATCTGTCCGACATCGGCTTCGGCAACACCGCGGTCGACATCGGCCCCGAGGAGTGCCCCGGCGGGACGATCAGCTCCGCCTACGTCCCGCAGCAGCAGCGGAACGTCAAGGCGCTGTGCACCACCACCGCCCCGCACGGCTACGCCTACCGCAGCGACGTGTACGACGACCAGGGCAACTCCACGAAGTACACCAAGCAGGGCAGCGACCTGGTGGTCTTCTCCGTCTCCCAGCTCGGCTGGTACGAGTACGTCACCCAGTGGAACTTCTCCGACGACGGCACCATCACTGCCAAGATGGGCGCCACCGGTGACCTGTCGCCCGGCGACTACAGCGGAGAGGGCACCGGCTGGCCCATCGGCACCGGCGACCACGACCACTCCACCAGCCACTACCACTCGGTCTTCTGGCGGCTGAACTTCGGCCTGGACGGCTCCACGCAGGCCAAGGTCGAGCAGTTCGACACCAAGAAGGCCGGCCAGGGCTCCGGCTCCGCCGTCCTGAAGACCACCAGGACCCCGGTCACCAAGGAGCTGGCCGCCTCCTCCGCGCTGCGCCGCTGGTGGCGCGTGGTCTCCACGGCCGGCAAGAACGCCGACCGGCATCCGCGTTCCTGGGAGCTGGTCCAGCAGCACTCCGACCACTACGACGCCCACGCCTACACCTCGAAGGACGTGTACTTCACCCAGTACCGCGCCTGCGAGCAGCTGGCCAGCGGGAACAGCGACCCGGCCTGCAACGGGCGGGGGACCTCGGTGGACAAGTGGGCGGACGGGGAGGCCCTCAAGCACCCGGTGGTGTGGGTCAACGTCGGGTTCCACCACGTCCCGCGCGACGAGGACCAGAGCCCCATGCCGATCCACTGGCAGGGGTTCCAGCTCGCGCCACGCGACGTGACGGCCATGAGCCCGCTCACACCGGACGAGCTCTCGGGCCACAACGGGCAGGGACACTGAGCGTCCCGCCGCGCCGGACCCGGTAAGCATGTGGTGAAGTAGCGTCGTTACGGCTGCACCGCCTCCCGCCCCGCAGTACCCTTCCTTGATCGTGGACGGGGGCGGGAAGGCGGGTGCAGTCGTGATGTCGGGAGGTCTGGTGCTCCCCGGTGGTGGTGATCAGGGGGACCCGGGCGGCGGCATCGGCGAGGGAACCACCGGCACCACCTCCCTGGCACTGCCGTTGGAGATCGGAGCGGAACTGGACTGGGGCGCCGACGAGTGGTCCGAGGTGCGTACCCGCGCCCGGCGCGCCGGACGGGCCTACGTGTGGCTCAACCTCGTCGAACAGCGCCTGCGCGCCGTCGTCAACGCCGTGCTGCGCCCGATCTACGAACCCGTGCACGGCGACGAGTGGGTGGTCGCGGCCGCCGGCCCGGCCGGCCACGAGTGGGTGCAGCGGGCCGCCGCCGTGCGCGAGGTCAGCCGCCGCAAGGGGTTCCTGCTCGACCCGGCCGACGACAACATCCTCAGCTTTCTGACGCTGCCGCAGCTGCGTGAACTCGTCGTCCAGCACTGGCCGTGCTTCGAGCCGTACCTTGACGACCGCCGGGAACTCGAACTCGCCCTGGACGAGCTGGAGGTGGCCCGGCACGTCGTCTCCCGCAACCGTGCCCTGTCCCGCACCGTGCTGGACCAGGCCGAGCGGGCCGCCGCCCGGCTGCTGGACATGCTCGGCTCCGGACCCGGCTACCCCTCCGCCGAGCGGCTGCCGGTGGACGCCGTAGAAGAGCTCGTGGCCGACCGCTACGCCGACGTCGTCGGCGTCTACCCCGACCGGGTGCGGCTGCAGCGCCAGCTGCCCGCCGAGGACCTGTTCGGGGGCGCGCGACGCCTCGACGCCGTGGGCATCGGCCTCAACCTGCTGGTGCAGAACTACTCGGGCAAGCGGCTGGTGCGGCTGGCGGAGTCCGGCTGCCGGGTGCGGCTGCTCTTCCTCAACCCGGCGAGCAGCGCCGTCCGCCGCCGTGAACGCGAACTCGGCCTCGGCCGCGGCGAGCTCAGCCGCTCCGTGGAGATGAACATCATGCACATGCGGCGGGTCCGGGCCCGGCTGCGGGACACCGCCGCGTTCGAGATCCGGGTCTTCGACGAGACCCCGCGCTTCACCGCCTACCTCGTGGACGGCGACACCTCGGACGGCATCGCGGTCGTCCAGCCCTACCTGCGCAAGGCCCGCGGCATGGAGGCGCCGGTCCTCATCCTGCGCGGCGGGCCGCGGGAACTCGTGCAGATCAGGGCCGGCGAGGCCCCCGAGGCCGAGCACGGGCTGTTCGAGATCTACCGCGAGGAGTTCGAGGGCGTCTGGGCCGACTCCCGGCCGGTCTCCTGACGGCCCGGCGGCCGCCGCGGCCGGACCTCCCCCGCAGCCCGGCCGCAGGAGTGTCAGTGGCGCGCGGGATGATGGAGCGGCACACGGGGGAACTGCGGGAAGGACATACGCCACATGGGCATGGGACGACGCCGGGCATGGCGGGCCGGCTCCGGACGGGGGAGGACCGCGGGCGACCGCCCGCGCGGCGCGGTGAGCGCCACGGTCACGGGGGGCGCGCGATGAGCTGGATCAGCGACGCGCTGGTCGCGTTCGACCTGGAGACCACCGGCACCGACGTCGAGACCGACCACATCGTCACCGCCGCCGTCGTACGGCTGGAGGCCGACGGGGCCGTCTCGCGGGAGTGGACCTGGCTGCTCGACCCGGGCGTGGCCATACCCGAGCAGGCCTCCGCGATCCACGGCATCTCGACCGCCCACGCCCGTGCGCACGGCGCCCCGGCCGGTGCGGCGGTCGAGGAGATCGCCCGCACCGTGGCCGAGGTACTGCGCTCGGGCACACCGCTGGTGGTGATGAACGCACGCTACGACCTGTCGTTGCTGGACCGCGAGTGCCGGCGGCACGGCGTCGCGTCGGTCAGCGAACGGCTGGGCGGCGTGCCGTCGCCGGTCATCGACCCGCTGGTCATCGACAAGCACGTCGACAAGTACCGCAAGGGCAGGCGGGCGCTGCAGGCGCTGTGCGCCCACTACGGCGTGCAACTGGAGGGCGCCCACGACGCGCGGGCCGACGCGGTGGCCGCGGCCCGCGTGGTGCGCCGCATGGGGGAGCGGCACGAGCCCGTCGGCCTGATGCCGCTGGCGGACCTGCACGCCCTTCAGGTCCGGGCGGCGGCCGAGCAGTCGGCCTCCCTCCAGGCGTACCTGCGGCGCACCGCCGACCCGGCGGCCGTCGTCGAGCAGGCCTGGCCGGTCATCCCCCGGCCGAGGTGACCTGGGGGTCCGCCGGCGCGACCGGGGCGCAGTCGAGGATCCGCCCGTCCACGGTCCCGACCAGGAACCTGCCGGCACCGGCCGCCGCGAGGGACAGGGGCACGACCACCTGACCGTCGACGCGCAGCCGGTGCCGTCGGCGCGGGCTGCCGGTGCGTGCGTCGAGCGCCACGACCTCCCCGGACCGGTGCGCGGCGTAGACGGTGTCCTCGTCGGCGTCCAGGGCCGTGACCGGCTCGTCGGCGGCGAACACCCACTCCGGCGTGCCGTCCGGGAACCGGCGCCGCACCACGAAGGCGTTCCGTGCCGGGGCCTCGCCCGCGTCGCGGACCACGGCGGCCTGGACCAGCGCGTCGCCGTCCAGCCGGACGGCCGGTCCGGGGAAGAGGTGGGAGCCGCGCCCGGGTTCCCAGTCGAGGGGGAAGAGCCTGCGCAGCTCCGGCTCGGCGTCCGCTGCCCCGCCGTCGAGCGCGCCGACCCACGCCCGGCCCCGCGGCACACCGTGGAGGTCCCGCACGAAGAGCAGTTCAGCGCCGCGCCGCAGACGGAAGTCGCTCGCCGTCAGCGTGAAGCGCGCCGCCTCGGTGCCGTCGGGGGCCAGCAGCCGGGTCGCGCCGCCCCCCTGATCCGGCCCTCCCTGCCGGACGGCGAGCCGGCCGTCACGGCTGCCGGTGAACGTCACCGCGTGACCGGGCTCGAAGGCCTCCAGCAACCGCCCGTCCGCCAGGGACACCCGCTGCACCAGCGTGCCGGAGCGCTGCCACCCCTGCCCCGACGGGCGCAGGGTGTGCCGGACGTTGACCCAGGCCGACCGCTGGTCGGCGGCCACGTGGATCTGCTGCCCGCCGTCCGGGTCGGGCACCGACCACTGGAGCTGCCCCGTCGGCAGCCGGCACTCCAGCAGCGCGCCCTCGGCCGTCGCCAGCACCCGGCCGTCGGCGAGCACCTCGACGGCCCGCACCTGACGGCGCGGCGCCCACGCCGTCCCCAGGGCGGTGCCACGCTCCGTCAGCAGGTCGCGGGCGTCGCCGCCCTCGGGGTACGCGTACGGCACCCGAGGGCCCATCACTTCGCGGTACCCGACGGAGCGGGCGGGCACCGCCCGCCAGTCCTCGCGCTCCAGGACGGACTCGAAGCCGTGGCTGAAGGCGTACTCGTGGTCCTTGTCCTCGGGGGTGACGACCAGCCGCAGGCGCCGCCCGTCCACCCACCGGACGGAGGTCACCTCGCGGCCGCCGTCCAGGACCGGCCGCACGTCGCCCGACTCCAGGTCCATCAGCAGCAGCTGGCCCTCGAAGTCCCAGCTGCCGTCGTAGCGGCCCACGCCCACGGCCACCAGCGGGAGGAGCGGATGGAAGGCGACGGAGTTCACCGGCCACGGGCACTCGTACACGTGCCGGCAGCGCAGGTCCCGGGCGTCGTAGACGCCGACGCGGTACCGGGGCCAGCGGTCGGTCCCCGCCCGCCCCGACTGCGGCCAGGAGATCCACCCCATGTCGCCGCCCACGACCAGGCGCCCCAGCCGCTCGTCCGCGACGGCGACGCGCGGTTCACCGACCTCCGCGAAGGGACGGTCGGCGAGGACACGACGCACGATCGAGGAATCTGACATGGACACCGCCCAGGCCGAAGGGGTGCCCATCCTCGCAGCCCGAGCCGGACGGCGAGGCAGGAAGGGTCAGAAGGGGTACCAGCGCACGGCCGGATCGCCGTCCCGCAACGAGGCCACCCGCCGGCGGAACTCCGCGAGCGCCGCCGGGTTGCCCGGCGCGTGCTGCGCCACCCAGGCACAGCTCGCCGTCTCCCGCGCCCCGCGCAGCACCGCGCAGCCGTCCCACTCGCGCACGTCCCAGCCGTAGGCGGCCGTGAAGGCGTCGTAGGCGTCCGTACCGAGGCCGTAGCGGTCACGGCTGAGCGCCATGACGACCAGGTCGTGCTCGCGCAGGTCGGCGGAGAAGGTCTCCAGGTCCACCAGGACCGGACCGTCCGGGCCGACGTGCACGTTGCGCGGCAGCGCGTCGCCGTGGATCGGCCCCGCGGGCAGGTGCGGGGTCAGTGCGGCCGCCGCGGCGGCGAAACCGTCCCGGCGTTCGCGCAGGTACGCCGCGTCCGCGGGGTCCACCGCCGGCCCGGCCAGCCGCAGCCACCGCTCCACCCCGTCCAGCAGGTCACGGCGCGGCAGGGCGAAGTCCGGCTCGGGCAGGGCGTGCACGAGCCGCAGCAGCGCGGCGAGGTCGGCGGGTTCCGCAGGCCGTACGGTGTCCGCAAGCCGCTCCCAGTACGTGACCGGGTGCCCCTCGACCAGCCGGGCCTGCGGCGCCGCCGCCCGTACCGCAGGAACGCCGTGCGCGGCCAGCCAGGACGCCGTGCGCACCTCGCGTGCGGCCCGGTCCAGCAGTTCGGGACCGCGGCCGACCTTCGCGACGGTCACGCCGTCCGCGAGTTCGAGCACCGCGTTCTCGCCGAGCGCGATCAGCTTCGCGCCGTCCTGTCCGTCCGCCGCGAGCACGGCCCGGGCGAGCTCTTCGGTGAACGCCATACGGCAATGATCGCAGATCAGTAGGCTGGTCCGGTGACCGAGGACGACGTCATGGCCTTCTGCGAGACGCTGCCGCGGCTGCGGCGCGCCGCGAGCGGCGACCCGGCCGAAGCGGCCGAGCTCGAGGCCGTCGCCGAGACCGTACGGCAGGGCGCCGGCGACATGGAGCTGGTCACCGACCTCGGGCTCCGGCTCGGCGTACGGTTCGACTCCCGCAAGGACGCGGGTGGTTACGCCCAGGTGCCCGGCATGACCGGCGGGGGCGGCGGCCTCCTGCGCCACCGCTGCCCGCGCGGCGTCTGCGCCCGCAGCGAGGACCCGACGGCGTCCGTCACCGCCCCGCACTGCGCGATGTTCGACGCCGAACTGCGGCCCGTCTGGTACTAGGCCTGTCGTCCCGGTCCCTGCGGGTGAAGGAGGAGCGTCCGGTGCGCGCAGTCCCACGGTGGAGGAAGCGTCCGGCACGGGCGGCCGGTCCCTGCGGGCGACGCGGCGGATGCGCCCGCCGGGCGGCGCGGGGCCGCAGCGGCCCGGAAGGCGGGTACTAGCGCGGTGGCGGGTCTGCTGGACGAGATCGGCGGGAAGCTCGCCGAGCGCTGGGTGTCCCTGCTCGCGCTGCCCGGATCGCTCTTCCTCGGCACCGCATGGGCCGCCCATGTGCTCGGCGGACGAGGGCCGTTCGACGCGGGCCGCCTGCTGCACGAGGTCGAGCGCTACGCGGACTGGACCGACGCCCACGGCGGCGCCGCGCTCTTCCTGGCCCTGGTGGCCGCGCTCCTGCTCGCCGTCGTACCGGGCCTGGCGGTGCAACTGCTGGCCCGCGCCGTCCAGGTGCTCTGGCTCGGGCCCTGGCCGGGAGGATCGGGGGAATGGCTCGTGCGCCGGCGCCGCGTCCGGCGCGAGCGCGCCGACGCGGACGTCGCGGCCCACCTGCGGAACCACGAACGCGACGGCGACGAGGCCGAACTGGCCGCCGCCCGGGCGGCCGAGGCACGCCGCGACCGGATCGCGCCCCTGCCCCCGGCCCGTCCCACCCGCATGGGCGACCGGATGCACGCCCTGGAGCACCGCGTCGGCGGGTACTACGCGGTGCCCTTCACGGCGGTCTGGCCGCGCCTGTGGCTGGCGGCCACGGAGGCCGACCGCGGGGAGATCCGCACGGCGGCCGGTGCCTTCGAGGCGTCCACCCGGCTGTGCGGATGGGGCCTGCTGTACGCGGCGCTGGCCTGCGTCACCGCGTGGTGGCCCGCGCTCGTCGTCGGCGCCGTGCTCGTGTCCGCCGCCTGGTGGCTCGGCCGCGAACGGCTCTTCGCCCTGGCGGACCTCGCCGACGCCGTCGTGGACCTGCGTCTGCGCTCCGTCGCCCGTGCGGTGGGGATCCCCGTCCCGCCGGGGCCCGTCGCCCCGGCGACCTGGCAGGAGCTCGACCTGGTGCTGCGCCGCCGCAGATGACCCCGCGGGAGCGGGCGCTGCCATGATGTGGCGGGCCGCCCGGCCCGCCACGAGATCGGACGAGCATGCTGCACCTGCTGTTCCTGACGTACACCGGATCGGAAGCGGACGCCGGGCCTTTCGTCGCCGCCCATGTCGCGTTCCTGGAACGCCACCACCGTGCCGGCACGTTCCTGCTCTCCGGGCAGACGGTGCCCTCGTCCGAGGGCGGCGTGATCCTCGCCCGGGGCACGGACCGGCGGACGATCGAGCGGATCGCGGCGGAGGACCCCCTGGTGACCTCGGGGGTCGCCGCGTACACCGTGACCACCGTCGACCCGGCCCGTGTGCACCCGGACCTGGCCGGACCGCTGGGCGGCGCCTGACGTCCCGTCGCGGGCCTCAGCGGCCGATGTGGACGAAGGGCGCCCAAACCGCCGGGGAGCGGGCGTAGCGGGTGCGCAGGGCGCGGATGACGTGGTTGAGGGCGCGGCCCGCGTCCGCGGGGGCGACGGCGCCGGGCGCCGGGCCGCGGAGCGCTGCGTACAGGCGGGCGGCCAGGAGGGCGCAGACCGCGTCGTCGGCCTCCCAAAGGGCGCCGACGACCTGGGGGTAGCCGGCGGTCTGGAAGGCGGAGGCGAGGTGGACGGCCTCGTCCGGCAGCTGCCCGGTGTGCGCGGTGTGGCAGGCGAGCAGCACCGCCAGCTCGGCGTAGAGCAGTTCCTGCCGGGAGACGTCCGCGGCGCTGAGCGGCCCGCCGTGCAGGAGCAGGTGACTGGCGGACGGGTCCCGCGGGTCGCTGACGCCGTGGCAGGCGAAGTGCACCCAGCGGGCCGTGCGCAGGGCCGACAGGACCCGTTCCGGCGTGGCCGCCTCGCCCTCGACGGCGCGTACGCCGCCCAGCGCGTCCGCGATCGCGGCGACCTCACGGGCCGAGGCGCCCGCCGAGCCCGCCGTGCCGGTGGGCCGGCCGACGGCGAGCAGCCGTCCGCCGGTGCGGCCGGAGGAGACCTGCCGGGCGTGCCGCAGGGCGCGCAGGGTGGGGGTGTAGGAGGAGGCCACCCGGTCCAGGACGGTGCTCCCGTCGCGCAGTTGGTGCCGCCGCTGCAGTCCGGCCGCGTGCAGCGGCAGGTACGCCAGCGGCCCGGAGGCCGACCACCACAGCCGGGGCGCGGCCGACGCGGGGGCGTCCGCGGGGAGCGGCCGGGTGAGGCCGAGGGCGGTGAGCACCGGCTCGGCCACGGTGCGCCAGAGCCAGGCGAGGGTGTCCAGGACGAGTTCGCGGGCGCGGTCGTGCTCCTCGTCGGGCGCGGTCCGCGGCAGGCTGACCGCGCCGAGGAACTCCTGTGCCCGCAGGGCCAGCTGTCCTTCCGTCAGCTCACGCAGCGGAACGGAGAAGATGCGCTCCTGCGTGACGATGAGCGCGTCGCACCGGAGCCGGTCCACGTTGACCGCGACGACCGGTCCCTGCGCCGCCACGGCGCGCATCTCTCGTTCCGTGGGCGGCATCAGGAACCGCTCGAAGCCCGGCTTGCCGCGGACGCGCATCAGCAGCGCCTCCCACTCGGCGGCCGGCACGTGCCGTTCCATGAAGTCCTCGCCCGCCTCGGCCCGCCGCAGGCGTCCCCCGAGCCCGGCGAACTCCCGAGCCAGCAAGGGGTGCGCCGCGGACAGGGCGGTCAGATCGGCGCGGGCCTCCAGGTCCTGGCCCATCAGGACGGCCCGGCCCCGCTCCAGCAGCGCCAGCGCCTGCGCGGGGCGCCCGGCGGCGAGCGCTGCTGCGCAGCCGGTGCGGCCGAGGCTCGTACCGGTCAGGGGATCGGGCCGGCCCGCCCCCGACGGGTCGGCGCCGTCCACCCCCAGGTGCGCCATGGGGTAGCGGCGGCCGAGCAGCGCCCCGCCGACGGTGGCCCGGCGGTCCTCCCGCGCCAGGGCCCGCGAGGCCAGCGACGGCAGGGTCTCCAGGGCCCGTGCCGCCGCGTCGGCCGCGGCCGCCCAGTCGTGGTGCTCCAGGGCGTCGGCCATCGCGATGCGCGCCACTTCGAACCGCAGCGCCGGCATCTCGCCCGCGGGCGACGCCACGAACGCGACCTCGGCCGCCCGCGCCGCCCGCCGGTCCCCGCGGACCGTGGCGTCGGTGTAGTCCGCCCAGTGGCCGTACGAGGTCACCATCCCGCCCAGCAGGTCCGTCAGGCCCGGGGTCCGTTCCACGCGCCGTGAGGCGTCGGCGATCCTGCGGCGCGCCTCGGCGGCCAGGACGGGGTCCTGGGTGAGCCCGGCGAGGTTGGTGAGCGCATTGGCGTACTCGACCTCCCCGGCGGCGCGCTCGGGCGCGTCCCCGGGCAGCAGGTCGAGCGCCGCGCGCAGCTCCCGGCAGCAGGCGCGCAGGGCGCCGGTGTCCATGGCGAGCACCGCCCGCATGTGCTGCCACGGCGCCGAGGCGAGGACCAGGCGGACGTGCTCCGCGCAGCCGTGGGGGAGTTCGGCCAGGACGCGGTCGCCGAGCGCGGCCGCCTCCTCGATCACGGCGGCGTCCTGGTCGGCCATGTAGCGCATCCCGATGACCGCCATCAGCAGGCCGGCCGTCCACGCGCGTTCGGCGCTGCCGGCCTCCGTCCGCTCCAGCGCCTCGCGCAACCGCCGCTCGGCGTCGGCGACGAAGGCGGGATCCATGCCCTGGGGCGTGCCGGGGCCCTTGGCCAGGGCGTCCAGCAGGGGCCGCATGTCGGGCGGGACGGGGAAGGCGGTGGTGAAGCGCGCGTACAGGTCGTCGGCTGCTCCTTCGCCCTCGCTCTCGGCCTCGCCGTCGCCCGTGCCCGTGCCCGCGCCCACGCCCGGTTCCGGTCCGGGCCCGGGTTCCGGGGCGGGGGTGGGGGCGGGGGTGACGGGGTCGGTGGGGAAGCCGTCCGGCGGCAGGGCCGACCGCAGCTGCACCGGCGGCAGCGCGGGCGCGAACCGCACCATCATCGGCAGGAACCGGGTCGCCACCGAGCCGAGGGCGCTCGGTACGAGCCGCATCCTGCCGCGGAGTTCGCCCACCGCGGCGGCCTTCTCGGCGACGTGCGGCAGCAGTGGATGGCCCGGTGGCAGCCGCTCCACGAGCGCGCGCAGCATTCGCTCGGCCTCGGCGGCGTCCGCGGCCTCCCAGTCCACGACCGCGCGGGCGGCCAGCAGCGAGGCCCGGTTCACCTCGTAGGTCCCGTTGTCGTCCGGCAGGCCCTCGGCCCGGTACGCCTCCAGGTGGCCCATCGCCTCGTCGATCGTCGCGCGGGCCGGCGCCCAGGGCAGCGTGCACATCAGCGCCGCCGCCAGCGCGAAGTGGACGCTGCGCATCTCGTGCCGGTCCCGGAGCCCGCCCATGGTGCGCCCGCTCGCCGCGGCCAGCGCCAGCCGCCCGCCCCGCACGGCGACGTCCACCGCCTCCCGGTCCCGCGGGTGGGCCCGGACCCAGGCGATCCCGGCGAGCACCGCCACCCGGCCCGCGTCCGGGGCGTCGACGTGCCCGGGGGTGACCGCGGCGAAGGCCTCCCGGGCACGCGCCCACAGCGCAGGCAACTCGTCCGTGGCCCCGCACTCGTAGCGGATCAGCGCGCAGTGCGCGAGCCGGGCGAGCAGCCCGGGACGGCACAGGTCGTCCGCAGGCAGCGTCGCCAGCAGCGCCGCCGCCCCGCCCTCCAAGGGGTCCGCGGGATGGAACGGCTGCTGGGCGGGGCCGGACGGGTAGCGGGCGGCGACGGCCACGAGGTCGTCGGGCGAGCGGTGCTGGGTCTGCGCCCCCAGGTGGTGGCGGACCTCGGGCGCGGTGCGGAAGTCGCCGTGCAGGTGCGCCAGGGTGCGGTCGGCCAGTTGCAGGTGCAGGACGAGCCGGGCGCGCAGCGGATGGTCGCGGGGCGCCGTGTCCAGGCCCAGCACGATCAGCGCGAGGGCGGCGGCGGCCGGGGCGCGGCCGTCCTCGCCCCGCCAGGACTCCCGCAACAGGTCCTCCGCCGCCCGCAGCAGGCTCCCGGGCGCCGGTCCGGCGCCGTCGACGAGGCGGCCGGTGCCCGGCGGCTCCGCCAGCGCGAAGCGCCTCAGCATGCGGTCCACGGCCGCGCGCGCGTCCGTCATCAGCCGCCCCCGATCCCCGTTGCCGGCGTCGCGGCAGGATAGCGCGCCGCCCGTGACCGGCCGCTCACTCCGGGGTACGGCGGAGCAGGCTTCGCGGCCGATGAGAACCGGCGCCCCAGGCCGCTTACGATCGGTGCAGAGCCCACACCTCGTGGCGGCCTCGGGGCCTCGTCGAGGCCGTCCATGGATCATCCGACGATTCCGCAGCCGGAGGGGCGCGATGGAAGACCGCGGTATCCGACAGGCGCTGGACCGGCACTGGGCAGCGTCCGCCGCCGGGGACCAGGACATCGAGCACGAGATCTATCACGACGACGTGATCACGGACTATCCCCAGTCGGGTGAGCGCATCCACGGCCGGCGCAATCTCCAGGCTCTGCGCTCGGGTCACCCCGCCAAGCTCGACTTCACCATCCGCCGGATCCTCGGCAGCGGGGATCTTTGGATCACCGAGTACGAGATCGCCTACGACGGGAAACCGACACCGACCATCAGCATCATGGAATTCCGCGACGGCAAGGTCGCGCACGAGACCCAGTACTTCGCGGACGCGTTCGCCCCGCCCGCCTGGCGGGCCCGATGGGTGGAGCCGATGCCCCGCTCCTGAGTCCGCGGCGATCCGCCCGCGTGGTGCGCTCGCCGGTGCGTGGTCACGCCGCGGTGCGGCGGACCGCGTCCCGCAGGACCGCGGCGGCGCCGCCGTGCGCGTACACCTGGCGCTGCCGGCGGGCGCCGGAGCCCTGGGAGGTCAGGCGGTCCACGCCGGCGCGGACGGTGTACAGGTCGCCAGCGTCCTTCAGGGCGTCCTCGACGTGGGCGACCAGGGACTCGACGACGTCGTGCGCGCTCGCCGGACGGAAGGTACGCGGATGGAGCAGGGCGCCGTCCAGCCCGGAGCGGCTGGCCCGCCATGAGGCGAGCCGGAGCAGGGACACGTCGTCGCCGGGCGCGGGGCACCCGTCGGCCCACTCGCGGGCGGCGGTCTCGACCAGGCCGCGCACCAGCGCGGCCAGCACCACCGCGTCCTGGTACTCCGGGCACACGTCGCAGACGCGCACCTCCACCGTGGGGAACTTCGCCGACAGCCGGGCGTCGAAGTAGAGCATGCCCTGGTCGAGCAGGATCCCCGTGGCCAGCAGCCGCGACACCGCGGCGCGGTACCCCTCGGCGGAGCCGAAGCCGCGGGTCGGCCCGGCGGTGGGCCAGCGGCCGAAGACCTGGTAGCGGTAGCTCGCGTACCCCGTGTCGGCGCCCTGCCAGAGCGGCGAGTTGGAGCTGAGCGCCAGCAACGGCGGCAGCCAGGGGCGGATGCGGTCGACGACGGCCACGCCCTCCTCGTCCGACTCGACCCCCACGTGGACGTGACAGCCGCAGGTCAGGGTCTCCTGCGCGGTGAGGCCGAAGGACTGGGCCATCCTGCGGTAGCGGCCCCTGGGGGTGAGCCGGGGCGGCACCGCCATCGGGGAGGTCCCCAGCGCCGCCACCGCGACGCCCTCCGAGCGGGCGAGCCCGGCCGCCCGGCGGCGCCAGGAGCGCAGCTCCTCCCGGAGCTGGTCCAGGGTGACGCAGGGGGAGCTGTTCAGTTCGAGCTGCTGTTGCTGCAGCTCGGCCACCAGTTCCCGGGGCCAGGGGCCGCCGTCCAGCACCGCGTCGGCCACCGCGCGCGGTTCCCCGGACCGCGCGTCCACCAGGAGAAGCTCTTCTTCCACTCCCACGGTGCGTGCCACGTCCTTCCGATACCCGCTGAGCCCGCGGCTATCCGTCGGCGGGCCTCACCCGGCGGACAGGAGGTGGTCCATGGCGCGCCGGCACAGGTCGGCGGCCTCCTCGCCCACCGTGGACGTCACGCTCAGGAACAGCCGCCCGCCCAGCCCCACCACGATCACCAGCGGCGCCCCGGACAGGCTGGTGTGCGCGGCCCCGTGGACGGCGGCCAGCCGCAGCGGCCCGTACGTCCCGGGAAGGTCCAGGCGCGTGTTGCTCACCGACACGTCGAACCGGGGGCCGCGCGTCTCGCCGCGCCGCAGGAGGGCGCCGACGGCGCGGTGCGGCAGGAACGAGGTCAGCCGGAAGACGCGCACGAGCGGCCGCAGCTCCTCCGGGGTGAGCCGGGCGTGGATCCCGGCCCGCGCGGCGCGCGCGGCAGCCCACAGGTCGTCGGTGCCGCCGTCCACGGGAACCACGAAGCTCGCCGCGTACAGGCCCATGGCCTCACCGGGCGACGGTTCCAGCACCCGGCGCAGGTCCGCCGCGACCGCGATCCGCGCCGGGCGGCCGGGCGCGGCGGCCCGTGCGAAGGCCGCGCACAGGGCGGCCTGCAGCGTCGCGCCCTGCGCCCGGCACCGCTTGAGCAGCAGCTCCGTCTCCTCGCGCTCCAGTGACCACGCGTGGTAGGCGAGCCGCCCGTCCGAGGGGTAGGGCGGCCGTACGGGCCCGCCCAGCGCGCGGGCGGTCTTCAGCAGGTCCCCGGGGTGGGCGCGGGGGCCGGGGATCAGCTCGTCCGCGGGTGCCGCCAGCACCGGCACCGGGCCCGCGTCCGACGCGTCCGACGCTTCCGCCGCGGCCCTCCGGTGTGCGCCGGGCGGCCGTGCCGGGCCGGGCAGGGGGGTGCCCGCCGGATCGGGCCCCCCGAGGTGGGTCAGCAGGTCGCGCATGACGACGCCAGCGGAGACGGCGTCGGCCACCAGGTGGTGGTAGACGGTGACGAGGTCGAAGGCCTCGCCCGCGTCGACGAGCACGAAGCGGGCGAGGGGACCCGTACGGGTGTCGAAGGGCCGCTGGAGCTCCTCCTCCACCACGCGGGACCAGGCGCCCGCACCGGCGTCCGGGACCACCCGCACCCCCGGGTCCGGCACCCCGGCCGTGGTGAGCCGCCCCTGCCACGGCCCCGGGTCGGCGATGCGGACGCCGAGCAGGGGGTGGCGGCGGCGCACGGACGCCACGGCCGCGCGCACGCGCCCGGGCGTGGTGCGGCCCTCCACCCGGGCCACGGCGGCGATGTTGACCGGGAGCCGCTCGCCCGCGGCCCAGATGACGCGTTCGTACGGGGACAGTCGGCGGCGCATGGGGGTGCTCCCCCTTCCGGGGTTCCTGGTGGGGTTCCTGGCGGGGCGGTCAGCGCTTCAGGGCGCCGCGCAGCCCCTCGGGCAGCGTGACGGCGGGCCGGTACGGGAGGCGGCCGCCGGGGGCGCAGGTCCACGCGGGGTGCAGCGCTTCGGCGACCTTGTCGGGGTTGAGCGCCGACGAGCTGCCGAACAGCCGTGCCGCGGCCATGGCCAGCGGCCCGGGGATGTGCACCACCCGCGGCGCCCGGCGCCCGAGCGCGGCCGCCACGGCGGCGCCGATGTCCTCCCAGCGGTGCTCGGTGCCGTCGCAGACGTGGTACGTGCCCACGTCCGTCGTGCCGGGGTCGGAGGCGGTGATCAGCGCCCTGCACAGGTCGTCGACGTGGATCAGCGAGTAGTGCCGCGGCCCGGGCCGGCCGACCGCGGGCAGCAGGCCCGTACGCACCGCCGCCACCAGCCGCGGCAGGAACTCCGGGTCACCCGGGCCGTAGACGATCGGCGGCCGGACCACGACGGCCGGCAGCCGGTCCGCCGCGTCCCGCACCGCCCACTCGCCGCCGAGCTTGCTGCGCCCGTACGCGGAGACCGGCTCCGGCGGCGCGTCCTCGTGACGCCGCCGCCCGGGGCCGGAGGCGGCCAGCGACGAGCAGTACACCAGGCGCGGCGGCACGGCGGCGACCGCGGCCGCCTCGCACAGCCGCCGTGTGCCGGCGGCGTTGACGGCGGCGTAGGCGCGGGGGTCCCCGGCCTTGGTGACCCCCGCCAGGTGGACGACCCGGTCCACGCCCCGCAGTGCGACGGCCAGCCCCTCCCCGGTGGCCAGGTCACCGGGCACGCTGCGGGCGCCGGGCACGTCGCGGCCGCCGCGCACCAGCGCGGTCACCTCGTGGCCGCGGGCGGTGAGGTGGCGTACGAGGTGGCCGCCGATGAAGCCGGTGGCGCCGGTCACGAGGTACCTCACCGCAGGCCCCCGCCGTCGCGCTCGTACAGCCGGTGCGTCCTGAAGTGCACCCCGCCCATGGCCTGCGCGTGCCGGTTGGAGCCGCGGTTGTCCTCCAGGATCCAGGACAGGTCGGTCTCGGTGTAGCCGAGCCGGAACGCGGCGCGCTGCGCGTCGGCGAGCAGCACCGCCACCAGCCCCCGGCTGCGGTGCTCCTTGCGCACGCCCGAGGTGCCGCCCCTGACACGGGTGATGCGCCCCATGGCGCGGCTGATCCGCAGCATGCCGACCGGCAGTCCCCAGGTGGTGAGCCTGCCCCGCGCGGTGCGCAGCGCCTGGTTCACGTCCGGCACCCACAGCGTGAAGGCGGCCGGCTCGCCGTCCACCTCGGCGATCCGCACCAGCTCCGGGTGGACGACCGATTTCAACTGTGCGGCCATGTGCAGGAACTCGGCGTCGGTCAGCGGCACGGAGGCGTAGTTCTCGGCCCAGGCGTCGTTGTAGATGTCCTTGATGACGGCCATGTCGGCCTCGTAGCGGTCCGGGTCGAGCGGCCGCACCCGCACGGCCGGGTCGGCCAGGGTGCGCGCGGCGACCCGGGCGATCGCGGCGGGCGGCTCGCCGTCGGGGGGCATCGGCACCAGCCAGGACAGCAGATCCTTGGCCTTGCCGAAGCCGCAGCCGGTCAGCAGGTCCGCGTAGTACGGCGGGTTGTAAGGGATGCCCACGCTCGGCGGCCCGTCGAAGCCGTCCACGAGCAGTCCGCACTCGTCGTTGACGGAGAAGCTGAGCGGGCCCAGCATCCGGGTCAGCCCGCGCCCGGCCAGCCAGTCGGCCACCGCGTCGAACAGGGCCCCGGCGGCCTCCAGGTCGTCGGCGCACTCGAAGAGCCCGAAGTGACCGCACTTGTAGTCGTGCCGCTCGTGGAAGCGGGGGTCGGTGACGGCCGCGATCCGGCCGACGGTGCGGCGCCCCCGGCGGGCGAGGAAGAGCCGCGCCTCGGCCGTCTCGAAGAAGGGGTTGCGGCGCGGGTCGAGGAAGGCGCGCACCTCGCGCTCCAGCGGCGCGACCCAGTGCGGTTCGTCGCGGTAGAGCGCGTACGGCAGCCTGATGAAGGCCGTCGTGGCGGCGCGGTCCTCGACGGGGGTGACGGTGACGGCGTTCACCGGGCCACCGCCTGGGCGGGCAGGTCCGGGACGAGGCCGACCCGGCGGCCGGCGGCCGCGAAGGCGCCCAAGATCCGCTCCAGATGGGCGTCGGAGTGCGTGGCCTGCACGGTCACCCGGATCACGCAGCGGCCCTCGGGGACGGCGGGGGCACCGACCGCGTTGGTGAACACGCCCTCGTCGAGCAGGGCCTGCCACATGCGGGCGCACACGGTCGCGTCCCCGATGAGGACGGGCACGACCGGGGTGACCGAGTCGCCCGTGTCGTAGCCGAGCGCGCGCAGCCCCGCCCGCAGCGCCTCCGCGAGGGCGAGCACGCGCCGGCGCCGCCAGGGCTCGGCCGCGGCGATGCCAAGCGCGGCGATCCCGGCGGCGAGGGCGGCCGGCGGCATCGACGCGGAGAAGAGGATGGAGCGGGCGCTGTAGCGCAGGTAGTCGATGACGTGCGCGGGACCGGCGAGGAACCCCCCGGTGGAGCCGAAGCACTTGGACAGGGTCCCGGTGAACAGGTCGACCCGGTCCATGAGGCCGAAGTGGTCCGCGACACCGCGCCCGCCAGGGCCGAGCAGCCCGATGTCGTGGGCGCCGTCGACGACGAGGCGGGCGCCGTGCCGGGCGGCGAGCTCCGTCAGCTCGGGGAGCCGGCACAGGTCGCCGTCCATGGAGAACATCCCGTCGGTGACGACGACCTTGCCCGCGGCCGGTTCCGCGGCCGTGGCCTGCTCCAGGAGCGTGTCCAGCCGCACGGTGTCCGAGTGCGGGTACAGGACGCGGCGGGCCGCGCCGAGCCGGATGCCGTCGACCAGCGAGGCGTGGTTGGACATGTCGCTGAAGGCGATGTCGCCGCGGCCGAGCAGGGCGGCCACGGCGAGGTTCGCCTGGAAGCCGGTGGTGACCACGGCGGCCGCCTCGGTGCCCAGGAAGTCCGCGATCCGCTCCTCCAGTTCGCCGTGGAGGGGGAGGGTGCCGTTGAGGGTGCGCGCACCGGAGCAGGAGGCGCCGTAGCGGGTCAGCGCCTCGGCCGCGGCCGCCGTCACCCGGGGGTCCGTGGACAGGCCCAGGTAGTCGTTGCAGCCCGCCATGACGACGTCCCGCCCCTCGACGACGGCCTCCCCGTCGCCCGCCATGTGCAGGGATCGGTAGAAGGGCCGGACGCCCGTCTCCACCATGGCCCGCACGAAGGTCGACGACGACAGGTCCTTGCGGAACGCGTCGGTGGCGTCCTGGATTTCGGTCACTGGCCTTCGGTCTCCCTTAGGTGAGGGGCGAGTGGATGGTGAGCCGGGCGATGTCGGCCATGCTCGGCCCGGTGTGCCGCACCGGCGGGGCGGCGGCCCGGGCGCCGGGCAGCTCGCGGGCGAAGGCCCGGGCGAAGGCGAGCGCCTGCGCGCGGGCCAGATGGGACCCGAGGCAGTAGTGCAGGCCGCCGCCGAAGGCCAGCAGCCGCTGCGCCGGCCGGTCCGCGTCGAAGACGTGCGGGGCGGGGAAGCGCGCCGGGTCGCGGTGCGCCGCGCCGATGAGCGCGTGGACGACGCGTCCGGCGGGCACCGGGCGGCCGCCCAGCTCGGTGTCCGCGTCCGCCACGCGGGTCACGACCCGTCCCGGCGGGTCCCAGCGCAGCAGTTCGTCCGTGAGCGGCCCGGCGAACCCCGGGTCCTGGCGGATCCTTTCGGCAGACGCGGGGTCGGTGATCAGCGTCAGCGCCGTGCCGGCCAGCAGGGCGGCCGTGGTGGGCACCCCCGCGGAGAACAGCGTCAGCAGCAGATAGCGGGCCCCTGCCGGGTCCTCGGCGGCCCACCGGGACAGCAGGTCCCCCGTGGGGTGCCGGCGGCGCTCGGCCAGCGCGCGGTCGTACGCGTCGAGCAGGGACAGCGCGGCGGCGTCCGCCCGCCGTACGACGCTGGGCGGTGCGGCGAGCTCCTCCACGCGCACCATGGCGGCGCTCTCGGCGGCGAGCCACCCCCGGTCGATCCACTCCGGCAGCCCGGCCATCTCCGCCAGGACCGCGGTGGGCAGCGGCCGGCAGACCCGGGCGACGACGTCGGCGGCGCCGTCACGGCGCACGGCCGCGGCGAACTCCCGCACATGGCGGTCGGTGAGCGGCTCCACGAGCCGCTCCGCCGCCTCCCGCACGACCCGCGGGGCCAGCACCGCGTTGAGCGGACGCCGGCGCGCGGTGTGCTCCGGCGGATCCTGCTGCAGGGGCGTCTCGCACAGCCCGACCGTGCTCTCGCTCTCCCGCCACCCGGGGCGGTGGGCGTCGCGCCACCGGGCCCCGAGGGTGAGCCACTCCCGCCCGGTCAGCACCTGCCGGCACTCCTCGTACCCCGTGACCAGGAGCGCGCCCCACGGCGTCGGCACGAGCGGGCCTGCCGCGGCGAGTGCGTCGTACGCCGTTGCGAGCGCCTGCGGCTCCACGGCTCTGCGCCACTGCCGGACGAGGCCCGCCGCGGAACGCGCGTCAAGGGCGGTGGGCTTCGGGGACAGCATCACGTGGCTCATGTGTCAGGAAACGGACTTCGGCTCGGAGGCAGGAGGGGGAGCGTCGCGGGGCGCACGGGGCGGCGTACGCCGGACTGGCGCCCCTGAGAGTGCTCTGCCGGAGGTGTTCCGATCCAGTCACATAGGCACTTTTCACCCACCCGTGAACGTAATTCGCCTTTCCCCCGCGCGGTCCGCTACGGTCGACCGTCCGTGTCCGGACCGCCCCGTGTCCCCCGCAGGTGCCATGGGCGCGGATGCGTGTACGGCGTATCCGTGACGGGGATCGCCGGCGGTGCCCCCGCCGGCGGGGAAGCGATGTGCCGGGCGGACCGTGGGGCCGGTGCCCGTGGTCAGCGCCCGATGGGGCCGCTCGCATCCGTCGAGGCCGCGCCGCCCGCTCGCGACCCCCTTGCGCTGCGATCGGGGCCTCCCGCGCCCCGCACGTCTGCCGTGCTGGTCACCGCCACCTGTCGCACCGCCGCCCGGGGTGGCGCCGGGGGAGGAATAGCCCGATGAGGCATCTCGTTGGAAGGGGTGGTTGAATAATCAACAACATATCGTGAGACGACGGAGGAGGGTGAAGCCGGTGCAGTTCGGGATCTTCACTGTGGGTGACGTGACCATGGACCCCACGACCGGCAGGGCGCCGACCGAGCACGAGCGGATCAAGGCCATGACGGCGATCGCGCTCAAGGCCGAGGAGGTGGGCCTCGACGTCTTCGCGACCGGTGAGCACCACAACCCGCCGTTCGTGCCCTCGTCCCCGACGACCATGCTCGGCTGGATAGCCGCCCGCACGGAGAGGCTGATCCTCTCCACCTCGACCACGCTGATCACCACGAACGACCCGGTGAAGATCGCCGAGGACTTCGCGATGCTGCAGCACCTGGCCGACGGCCGCGTCGACCTGATGATGGGCCGCGGCAACACCGGACCGGTCTACCCCTGGTTCGGGCAGGACATCCGGCAGGGCATCCCGCTGGCGGTCGAGAACTACGCGCTCCTGCACAAGCTGTGGCGCGAGGACGTCGTCGACTGGGCCGGCCGCTTCCGCAGCCCGCTGCAGGGCTTCACCTCCACGCCCCGCCCGCTGGACGACGTGGCCCCCTTCGTCTGGCACGGCTCCATCCGCTCGCCGGAGATCGCCGAGCAGGCCGCGTACTACGGCGACGGCTTCTTCCACAACAACATCTTCTGGCCGGCCGACCACACCAAGCGGATGGTCGAGCTGTACCGCGCGCGCTACGCGCACTACGGCCACGGCACCCCGGAGCAGGCCATCGTCGGCCTCGGCGGCCAGGTGTTCATGCGGAAGAACTCGCAGGACGCCGTCCGCGAGTTCCGGCCGTACTTCGACAACGCGCCGGTGTACGGGCACGGTCCGTCGCTGGAGGACTTCACCGAGCAGACCCCGCTGACCGTCGGTTCGCCGCAGCAGGTGATCGAGAAGACGCTGGGCTTCCGCGAGTACGCCGGCGACTACCAGCGCCAGCTGTTCCTGATGGACCACGCGGGACTGCCGCTGAAGACCGTGCTGGAGCAGCTCGACATGCTCGGCGAGGAGGTCGTGCCGGTGCTGCGCGAGGAGTTCGCCAAGGGCCGTCCCGCGGACGTGCCCGAGGCCCCGACGCACGCCTCGCTGGTCGCCCGCCGTGACGCGAAGGTCCTGGAGGAGAAGGAGAAGGAGGCCGCGAAGTGACCGCCGCACCCCTCAAGCTCGTGGTCGTCTCGGCCGGCCTGAGCACGCCGTCGTCCACGCGGCTGCTCGGCGACCGGCTCGCCGAGGCCGTACGCCGGGCCGTCGCGGACGGCGGCCGCACCCTCGACGTGCGGGTGGTCGAACTGCGCGACCTGGCCGTGGACATCGCCCACAACATGGTCACCGGTTTCCCCGGTCGCGCCCTGGCGGACGCCGTCGCCGCCGTCACGGAGGCGGACGGCCTGATCGCGGTGACGCCGGTCTTCTCGGCCTCGTACAGCGGGCTGTTCAAGTCGTTCTTCGACGTCATCGACAACGACGCGCTGGCCGGCAAGCCCGTGCTGATCGCCGCCACCGGCGGTACGGCCCGGCACTCGCTCGCGCTGGAGCACGCCCTGCGGCCGCTCTTCGCCTACCTGCGGGCCGTGGTCGTCCCGACCGCCGTGTACGCGGCCTCGGAGGACTGGGGCGGCAGCGGCGACGCGCTCACCGACACCCTGCCGACCCGTATCGTGCGCGCGGCGGGCGAGCTGGCGGCGCTGCTGGTGACGCGGCCCCCGGCCCCGGTGACCGCGGCCGATACGGTCGTTCCGTTCGCACAGCAACTGGCCGCCCTGCGGCCCGAGTAGGAGAGACGATGGCACTGCGCGTCGCCGACAACCCCGGCAAGTCCCGTTTCGAGATCTTCGACGCGGCGGAGGAGGGCGGTGCCGAGGAGGTGGCCGGCTTCGCCGAGTACCACCTGTACCGGGACCAGATAGCGTTCATTCACACCGAGGTGGACCCCCGTTTCGGCGGTCGCGGGCTCGGCGGCGCCCTCGCCCGGGCTGCGCTGGACGCGGCCCGCGAGCGGAAGCTCGCGGTGCTGCCGTTCTGCCCCTTCATCCGTGCGTGGATCGGCAAGCACCCTGAGTACGTGGACCTGGTGCCGGAGGGCGAGCGCCCGCGCTTCGGCTTCTGAGGCCGGCGGGGTCTCCGGGGGCCTCCACGGCAGACGGCGGGCGGGCCGGAATGGATTCGGTTGGTTGAATGTTAAACCGACCGTGCGAGGCCCGGACCGGGCCCGCCGAGACTGCCGAGGAGGGCGTCATGCCTGCCGTGACCGTGGAGAACACCCTGCTGCTGCCCCGTGTCGCCGGGCCCGACCCGCTGACCGCCGAGCAGCGCCCGGTGCGCAGGGTGACCGCCGCCCCTCAGGGCTTCGAGGGCGAGGGCTTCCCGGTGCACCGCGCCTTCGCCGGTGTGCCGACGCGGGAGCTCGACCCCTTCATCCATATGGACCAGATGGGTGAGGTCGAGTACGCGCCGGGCGAGCCCAAGGGCACGTCGTGGCACCCGCACCGCGGCTTCGAGACCGTCACGTACATGATCGACGGCCGCATGGAGCACCAGGACTCGCACGGCGGCGGAGGCACGATCACCGACGGCGCCACGCAGTGGATGACGGCCGGCAGCGGCATCCTCCACATCGAGGCGCCGCCGGAGGAACTGGTCGTCTCCGGCGGGCTGTTCCACGGCGTCCAGCTGTGGGTGAACCTGCCGCGGGCGAACAAGTGGAACGCGCCCCGCTACCAGAGCATCGAGGGCCCGGAGGCGGCGCTGCTGTCCTCGCCCGACGGCGGCGCGCTGGTCCGCGTCATCGCCGGCGAGGTCGCGGGCCACGCGGGACCGGGGAGCACCTTCACCCCGATCACGCTGGTCCACGCCACCGTCAGTCCCGGCGCGCGCCTGGTCCTGCCCTGGCGGCCGGACTTCAACGCCCTGGCCTACGTGCTGTCCGGGCGCGGTACCGCCGGAGCCGAACGGCGCCCGCTGGACGCGCACCAGCTGGCCGTGTTCGGCAGCGGCGACACCCTGACCCTGGAGGCGACCGACCACCCCGACAGCCGCACCCCCGCCCTGGACGTCCTGATCCTGGGCGGCCGCCCGATCCGCGAACCGGTCGCGCACTTCGGCCCGTTCGTCATGAACACCAAGGCCGAGGTCATGCAGGCCGTCGAGGACTTCGAACGGGGCCGGTTCGGACGGGAGCCGGCCGGTCACATGCCGCACACCGCACCCGGAGAGGAGCTCGCGTGAACACCACCACCAACCACGGGTCCTACGCCGCCTACGAGGAGACCACGGCGGAGCGCTGGGCGCGCGCCGGGCTCTACTTCGAGGCCAAGGAGTACACCGAGGCGGCCCGGCTGCTCACGGCCGTCGTCGACGAGGTGCCCGAGCAGGTCGCCCCGCGCCTCCTGCTCGCCCGCGCCTACTACCACTCCGCCCAGCTCGGCCGTGCCGAGGAGCAGTTGCGCGTGGTCGTCGAGCGCGACCCGGTCGAGCACTACGCGCACCTGATGCTGGGCCGGACCCTCCAGCGGCAGGGGCGCGAGGCCGAGGCCGCGCCCTGGCTGCGGCTCGCCGCGGCCTTCGCCGGGGAGCTGCCCCCGGAGGACTGACCGGTGCCGGGCCCCGGACCGGGCCCCGGACCGGGGCCCGGTGGCACACGCGGCGCCGCCGCCCTAAAGCCTGGGCAAAGAGCCTGGCCGGGGCGGCGGCGCCGGGCGTATGTTCCCCTGCGGCTTCGGCAACTACTACGGGGGGAAAGCCGTGTCCGCACGTTCCGGCACGTCGTCCGCGCTCGGCTGGGCGCTCACCATCACCTTCAACATCGTCCTGCCCATCCTCACCTACGGCCGGCTCACCGACGCCGGCTGGAGCGAGTTCTCCGCCCTGCTCGTCTCCGGCGTGTGGCCGGTGCTCGACACCGCCATCACGCTCGCCTGGCGCCGCAAGGTGGACGAGTTCGCCGTCATCACCCTCGTGTTCCTGGTGATCACCGTCGTCGTCACCGTCGTGGGCCCGCACTCCACGCGCCTGCTGCTGGTCAAGGACTCCGCGGTCACCGGCCTGTTCGGAGTGGTCTGCCTGGCCAGCCTGCTCGCGCCCCGGCCGCTGATGTTCTACTTCGGGCGCAAGTTCGGCACCAACGGCACCAAGGAGGACGCCGAGCGGTTCGACGGCCTGTGGCAGTACGAGGGCTTCCGCCACGTCATCCGCACCATGACCGTCGCCTGGGGGGTCGGCTACATCCTCGAGGCACTCGCCAGGATCGGCCTCTCGTACAAGCTGTCGACCGCCACCATGGTGACGGTCAACTCGGTGATGGCGTACGCCGTCACCGGTGTCCTCATCGCGTGGACGATCCTCTACGGCCGGCGCGCCGCCGCCCGTGGCAAGGAGCGGGAACGGCAGGCCGCGGAGGCGGCGGCGGAGGCGGAGGCCGTCCGGGCCGGCGAGGCCGCCGGGGCGCCAGGCGCACCCGGGGCCTGACGGTAACCGCCGCGCATCGCGCACGTCCGGCGGTCCGGGCGGCATCGGGGGCACGTGCCGCCACGTCGGCCGGGGCAGGTCGTGGCCACCGGCCGGTCGTTGCCGGTAGACCGGCTGCCATGGACAGTGAGACCGAAGGACAGCGGCGGCCGGTGGTGGTCACGGAGCGCGGCTCCGTGCGCGGGGTGACCGGGGAGGGGGGCGTGGCGGCCTTCCGCGGGATCCCCTACGCGGCGTCGCCGGTGGACGCGTTGAGGTTCGCCCCGCCCGCACCGCACCCCGGCTGGGCCGGCGTGCGCGACGCGGCCCACGCCGGCCCCGAGGTGCCGCAGGCGCCGTCCCGGCTGGCGGTCGTCATGGGCCCGCGCGAGCCGCACGGGGACGAGGACGGCTGCCTCACCCTCAACGTGTGGGCGCCCGAGGGGGCGCTCGAGGCCGGTGCCGATCCCCGGGCGGTGCTGGTGTGGTTCCACGGCGGCGGCTTCACCACCGGCTCGGGCGGCTGGGACTGGTACGACGGCACGCGGCTCGCCGCCCTCGGCGGCATCGTCGTCGTCACCGCCAACTACCGCGTCGGCCCGCTGGGCTGGCTGTACCTGCCGGAACTCGGCGCGGACAACCTCGGCAGCCGGGACCAGGCCGCGGTGCTGCGCTGGGTCCGCGACAACATCGCGTCCTTCGGCGGTGACCCCGCGCTGGTCACGGTGGGCGGGCAGTCGGCCGGCGCGTATTGCGCGCTCTGCCTCGCCGTCGACCCGGGCACGCACGGACTCGTCCGGCGGATGCTCGCCGAGAGCGGGCCGTGGGGGCTCGCACCGCGGGAGCCCGCCGAGGCGGCCGAGGTCACCGCCGCCTATCTGCGGCTCCTGGGCGTCACGCACCCGCCGGAACTGCGGGAACTGCCCGCGGAGCGGCTCGTGTCGGCGTACGGGCGGCTGTCGGCCGAGCGCGCCCGGCCCGGCGACGTCGCCCCACCGATGCACCCGGTGCTCGGCGGGGCGGGCCTGCCCCGCGCCCCGATGGCGGCGGTGGCCGCGGGCGGCCTGGACGGCACGGACGTCCTGCTGGGCAGCACGCAGGACGAGATGACGGCCTTCCGTGCCGCCTCGCCCGCCGGCTTCCCCGACGCGGCCGGGACCGAGCGGGTCTTCGGGGCCGGGGTCACCGCGATCGCGGCCCACTGCGCCGAGCGGGGCCGGCCCGCGTACGCCTACCGCTTCACGCGGCGCCCGCCCGGGGACGACGGCACCCTGGGCGCCACGCACTGCGCCGAACTCCCCTTCCTCTTCGGCGATTTCGCGGCGTACGCCGACGCCCCGATGCTGGGCCCGGTGGACGACGCCGACCGCGCCCTCGCCCGGGCCTTCGGCGGGGCGCTCGCCGCGTTCGTGGCGACCGGCCGCCCGGACGGCGGGGAGGACGGGGAGGACGGGGACGGGGACGGCGGGGAGGGGCGCGGGCCGTGGCGGCCGTACGAGCCGGGGACGGCCGCCACGGTGAGGCGGTTCGGGCCGCCGGTTCATTAACTCTTCCGGGGGATCGCACAAATATTCGAACACGGGATACGCTGCGGGCATGTCGACTTCAGGCGATGAGCGAGACCTCTTCTCGGATCCCGACCGGACCGCGCCCCTCACGGCGCGCGGTCCGGCGCCCGCCCTCGACCCGTTCCGGACCCCTGGCTCCGCGGGCGCGTCCACGGCCCCGGCCGCGCGCGCGGTGGACGGCCCGGGGCGCGGGGCCATAACCCCGCGCCCCGGCGCCGAGCGCTGAGCCCGACCCCGCTGGGCGGCCTTGCGCGGACTTTCGGTGGGGAGTGGCCGCCCTGGTCACGCCGCCTCCGACAGGACGGTGAGGTACATGGGCGAGGCTCCGGCCGTCGGCCCGGCGCCGCGGCGCACGGTGCGGGACGAGTTGTCCGGCTCGCTAAACATCACCCTGCCGGGCGTTCACGCGGCCCTGGCCCGGGTGGAGGGCCCGGGGCTGCCGACCGCGACGATCGTCCGCGAAGGGGAGGCACGGGACCACGCCCAGGCCCCGGTGGGCACCCGCGCCGCGGGACGGCTGACCTTGACGGTCGGCGGCGACGCGGCCGGGCTGCACCTCGGGCCGAGGGGGCTGACCCGCTCCTCGTCCGGCGTCCGTGCCGAGCTTCCGGGCGGGGCCTGCCGTTTCGAACCGGTCAGCTCCCACAGCAGTGTGGTGTGGCGCGACGGGCAGCAGGTGGCCGCGTTCGGGAGAGCTCCCCGTCGCCGCAGGACGCCGCCGTGGGCTACCTGCCGGCGACCGCCTTCGGCACGGGTGCCGCGAGCACGGGCACGCTCATCGTCGAGGCCCTGATGGGGATGTTCGGCGCCTGCGGGCCCTGAGCCGGGTGGGGGTACGCCGGGGCCCGGCCCCCGTGGCGACGGGGGCCGGGCCGGAGCGTCCTCGTGGCGTCCGCCGGTTCAGCGGCCCACGCCGGAGGGTTCGACCGGTGCCGGGGCGGTGACCGGCCGCACCGGGGTGGGCTCGACGCCGGCCTCGTCGTGGGTCATGTCCGGCAGCCAGCCGAGCCACTTGGGCAGGTACCAGTTGCGCTCGCCCAGCAGGGCCATCACCGCGGGGAGCAGCACACCGCGGATGACGGTGGCGTCGATGAGCACCGCCGCGGCCAGGCCCACGCCCATCTGCTTCATGCTCTGCATGGACAGCGTGCCGAAGATCGCGAAGACCGCCACCATGATGACCGCGGCGCTGGTCACCACACCGGCCGTCGTCGTGATGCCGTGCCGGATCGCGCCCTGCGTGGTCAGCCCCCGCACCCGCGCTTCCCGGATCCGGGAGACCACGAAGACGTGGTAGTCCATGCTCAGCCCGAAGAGGATCACGAACAGGAACAGCGGCAGCCAGGCCACGATCGCACCCACGCCCTCGGCGCCCACCAGGCCGGCGCCCCAGCCGTGCTGGAAGACGATGGTGAGGATGCCGTAGGCGGCGCCCACCGACAGCAGGTTGAGCACGATCGAGGTGACCGCGATGGTCAGCGACCGGAAGGAGAGCAGCATCAGCAGGAAGGCGAAGGCCACGACGAAGGCGAAGACCGGGGGAACCGCGTCGCCGATCTTGTCGGTGAAGTCCATCGAGGCCGCGGTCGAGCCGCCGATGGGCGCCGTGACGCCGGCCACCTCGCCCAGGGTGCCCGGGCGCACCTCGTCGCGCAGGACCTTCAGCGAGGCCTCGGCCCTCTCCTCGTCCGTGCCGCCCGTCAGCGGCACCTTGAGGACGGCGACGCCCGCCTTCTCGTGGAGCTCCGTCTCCACCGGCCCGGGGGAGGCGCCCTTGGCCACGGCCTCCCGGGAGAAGGCGTCGATGGCCTGACGGACCTCGGGCGAGGTGATGTCCGAGGCCTTGACGACCACCTGGGCCGGGTCCGGGCCGCCCGGGAACGCCTTGTTGATGTCCTCGTACGCCCGCACGACCGGCAGGCCGTCGCCCAGTTCCTGGCTCAGCGTCAGGTTCGCGGTGTTCAGGCCGACCGCCGGGACGGCCAGCGCGACCAGTGCCCCACCGGCGACCGCCGCCGCCACCACCGGGCGGCGCAGCACGCCCGCGAGGACCGCCCGCCAGATGCGGGACTCCCCGCTCGGCCCCTTGCCCCGGCGGCGCAGGAAGGGGATCCGGCCCTTCTCGACCCGTTCGCCCAGCAGGGACAGCAGCGCGGGCAGCACCGTCACCGAGCCGAACATCGCCACGGCCACCACCATCATCGTGGCCAGGCCCATCGCCTTGAAGTCGCCGATGCCGGTGAAGAGCATGCCCGCCATCGCCACGATCACCGTCACGCCGGAGACCAGCACCGCCCGGCCGCTGGTGGCCGCCGCGATCCGCAGCGCGGTCTGCGCGTCGTGTCCCGCCTCCCGCTCCTCACGCTCACGCCGCAGGTAGAACAGGCAGTAGTCGACGCCGACCGCCAGGCCGACCAGCAGCATCACGGAGTTGGCGGTGTCGCTCATGTGCACCCCGTGGCTGACGACGGCCACCAGGCCGGTCGTCGCGAGGAAGGCCGTCATCGCCAGCGCCACCGGAAGCAGCGCCGCCACCAGCGCGCCGAAGGCGATCAGCAGGATGCCGAGCGCGACCGGCAGAGCCGAGTACTCGGCGCGCTGGAAGTCGCTGCCGAAGGCGTCGTTGAAGACCTTCTCCGAGCTGGCCTCGCCGAACTGCTCGACCTTCAGGTCGCGGTGCCGGTCCTGGACGCCCTGGACGGCGTCGACGACCGGCTCGACCCGGTCGGGCGCCGTCTGCGGGTCGCCGCGCAGGTCGAACCTCACCAGTGCGGACCGGCCGTCCTCGGAGACCGCTCCGACGTCGTACGGCGACTGGACGGAGGCGACCTCGCCGGTGCCCTTCACCGCGGCGACGACCTCCCCGACCACGGCCCGGAACGCCGGGTCGGTGGCCTTCAGGGAGCCCCCGGCCGCCTGGACCAGCACCATCTCACCGGCCGGCCCGTCGTTCAGCCCGGCGTCGTCCAGGATGGCCACCGCCTGCCCGAACTCCCCGGGCACCTCCTCCCGGTCCGTCAGGTCGACCCGCCCGGCCATCGAGCCGATGACCAGCGCGAGTACGACGAAGAGCAGCCAGCTCCCGACCGCCGTCCAGCGGTGCCGGGCGCTCCAGCCGCCCATGGCGGCGGCGATGCCCTGCCCGCGTACCGTCCCCGCGGTACGTGCCCTGCCGTGTGCGCTTGCCACGGTTGCGAACCCCCTCGAAGCCGGGCGGTGGAACCTCACCACCGCCTCGCCCTCGACGCTATGGGTCCACGGGACGGCACCCCATCCGGCTGACAGGTGAACCGGCGGAGGGTTTCTCCTCCCCAGGGAGTGGGGAAAACCCCCGCCCACGGGAGTGTTGCCTCCTACAACGACCGCCGTCGCGGTGCCCGGCCGCACGCTAACGGGATGCGACGGCCCCGGGGTGCGGCGCCCGGCCCCGGGCTACTGCCGGTAGCCCGCGAGGAAGCGGCCGATGCGGCTGATGGCGGCGTCCAGGTCGTCGGCGCGGGGGAGGGTCAGGATGCGGAAGTGGTCCGGGCGCGGCCAGCTGAAGCCGGTGCCCTGGACGACCTGGATCTTCTCGCGGAGCAGCAGGTCGAGCACGAACTTCTCGTCGTCGTGGATCCGGTGCACCTTCGGGTCCAGCCGGGGGAAGGCGTAGAGCGCGCCCTTGGGCTTGACGCAGCTGACGCCGGGGATCTCGTTCAGCTTCTCCCAGGCCTTGTCGCGCTGCTCGTGCAGCCGTCCGCCGGGCAGGATCAGGTCCTTGATGCTCTGCCGGCCGCCGAGCGCGGCCTGGATCGCCTGCTGGGCCGGGACGTTGGGGCACAGCCGCATTGAGGCCAGCATCGTCAGCCCCTCCAGGTAGCTCCTGGCGTGCTGCCGGGGCCCGGTGACGACCAGCCAGCCGGAGCGGAAGCCCGCCACGCGGTAGGCCTTGGACAGCCCGCTGAAGGTCAGGCACAGCACGTCGGGGGCGAGCTGGGCGGCCGAGTGGTGGACGGAGTCGTCGTAGAGGATCTTGTCGTAGACCTCGTCGGCGAAGACGACCAGGTGGTGCCGGCGCGCCAGGTCGAGCATGCCTTCGAGCAGTTCGCGCGGGTAGACCGCGCCCGTGGGGTTGTTGGGGTTGATGATGACCAGCGCCCGCGTACGGCTGGTGATCTTGGAGGCGATGTCGTCGAGGTCGGGGAACCAGTCCGCCTGCTCGTCGCAGAGGTAGTGCACGGCCTTGCCGCCGGCCAGGTTCGTCACGGCCGTCCACAGCGGGAAGTCGGGGGCAGGGATCAGCACCTCGTCGCCGTCGTCCACGAGGGCCTGGACGGCCATCTGCACCAGCTCGGACACCCCGTTGCCGAGGAAGACGTCGTCCACGCCGACGTCGGCGAGCCCGCGCTCCTGGTAGTGCTGGGCCACCGCCCGGCGGGCCGACAGGATGCCGCGCGAGTCGCTGTAGCCGTGCGACGTGGGGAGCGTGCGGATGATGTCCTGCAGGATCTCCTCGGGCGCCTCGAAGCCGAACAGCGCAGGGTTGCCCGTGTTGAGACGCAGGACGCTGTGCCCGGCCTCCTCCAGCGCGTTGGCGTGCTCGATCACCGGCCCGCGGATCTCGTAGCAGACGTCCGCCAGCTTGCCCGACTGCTTGTACTCCATGCGACGGCCTCCCGACCCGGTCCCGCGATCCTGCGCGGTACGCTGCTCTCCTTGGTTTTACCAAGTACGCGCTTGGAAAGTCCAACCACTTGTCTACACTGGGGATCATGCCGCGCCGAAGTTACGACCAGTACTGCGCCGTCGCCCGCGCCCTGGACACCGTCGGGGAGCGCTGGACGCTCCTGATCGTCCGGGAGCTGCTGGCGGGTCCCCGCCGGTACACCGACCTCCACGCCGACCTGCCCGGCGTCAGCACCGACGTCCTCGCCTCCCGGCTCAAGGAGATGGAGCGCGACGGCCTGGTCACCCGCCGCCGCCTCGCGCCGCCCGGTGCCGCGTACGTCTACGAACTCACCCGGCGCGGAGAGGAACTGCTCCCCGTGCTCGGCGCCCTCGCCGAATGGGGCGCGCCGGAACTGCAGGACCCGCGGCCCACCGACGCCGTCCGCGCGCACTGGGCGGCCGTGCCCCTCATGCGGCACCTCGCCGCGCTCCCCGGGGTCCCCGCCGGAGTGGTCGAGGTCCGCCTCGACGAGGGCGCCTTCCACATCGAACTCGGCGGTGGGACCCCCTCGTACGCCGACGGCCCGGCCAAGCGCCCCGACGCGGTGCTCGCCGTGCCCGCGGGCGCCGTCCGCGGCATCGCGGAGTCCCTGCGCGACGGCGGCGCCGAGGTCACCGGCGACGGGCCCCTCGCCGACGCCCTGCGCGGTGCCTGACCGCTGTACGGTGCGGGCATGGAACGTCGGCGCGTCGAACTCGGCCCGGTGCAGGAGACCCTGCTCATACCGCTGCACGCGAGGGCGGCCGAGACGCGCCGCAGGCGGCCGCTGACCCGCGACCCGCGGTCGGTCGAACTGGCCGGCGCCCTCGACTACGACATCTCGCGCATCGGCGGCCGGCTGAGGCTGCTCGGCCCGGTCTTCCGGGGCGTCGTCCTCGACGACTGGGTGCGCGAGTTCCTGGACGAGCACCCGTCCGGCACCGTCGTCGAGATCGGCGCCGGCCTGAACACCCGTTACGAGCGGGTCGACAACGGCACCGCCACCTGGGTCGAGGTCGACCTGCCGGACGTCATCGCGCTGCGCCGCGAGCTCTTCGCCGAGCACGCGCGCCGCCGCATGGTCGCCGGTTCGGCCGCGGAACCGGACTGGGCGGCCGCCGTCGTGGCGGCGCCCGGCCCCTACCTCTTCGTCTCCGAGGCCGTGCTCATCTACCTCACCGAGGCCGGGGCCCGTTCCGCCGTGGACGTCGTCCGCGACCGGTTCCCCGGATCGGTCCTCCTGATGGACACCGTCGGCTCCGCCGAGGCGCGCCGACCGCGCGCCGTCAACGTCGGCTGGAGCTGTGACGATCCCCGTGAACTGGCCGCGTGGGGCCTGCGGTTGCGCGACTCCCGCACGCTGTGGGACCTCCCGCCGCAGGCCCGCGCCCGGCTCACCCCGGGCCGCCGCGTCCTGAGTGCGCTGCTCGACCGCGCCTCGCGCGCCGGCGGTTCCCGGCTCAACCGCTTCGACGTCGGGGCCTAGGGCACCGGCGGAGCGGCGCCCCAGACCGGTGGTACGGCCGGGTGCCGTTCGCGGAGCCGGGCGACCCGGGCGGTGATCCCCAGGACGAGGCCCGTGATCGCCAGCGTGAGGCCGAGCAGCGCCGCCAGGGCCGGCAGCAGCGCGCTGCCGCGGTCCTCCAGAACCCGGGCCCGCACCCCGGCGGCGGGGAGGGTGCCCGACTGCTCGCGGAGGAACCAGCGGGAGTCCCTGGAGTCCGCGCGATGGTCGCCGAGCAGGAAGAGCCGCCCCTCGGGCACCGTGACGTCGAACGCGGGCGCGCCGCCCGACGGATCCCCGTCCTTCACGTACGGCTCGGACAGCTCCTTGCCGTTCACCGTCACCGGCCCGCCGCTGCGCTCCGCGACGCGGTCGCCGCCCGTGCCGATCACGCGCTCCAGCACCAGCCCGCCGTACCGGTCCTGCCCGTCGATCAGCACCACGTCGCCGCGCCGGACCTCGTCCCCGCCCACCCGCTCGAACAGGAGCCGCTCACCGGGGGAGTAGGTCGGCTCCATGGCCGCGCTCGAGACGGTGCCCGTCGTGTAGCCGGTCCGGGCCGTCACCACCGCACCGACCGCGAGCACCAGCCCCACCGGTCCGAGCACCCACGCCGCGATGCGCCGCCGTCTTCCCGCCGCCTCTGCCATGACCCCTCCCGAATCCGTGCACGGCACACTAGACGACCGCCGTCCGGCCGGAACCGTGGCCCCCCGGGCACCGCCCCGGTACCGTCGTCCGGGAACACCGGGGGGTGGGGGTTGTCCGCTACGCACGTCCGCGCGCAGGTGGCGTCCTTCGCCGCGGCGCCCGTTCTGGCGGTCGCGGCCGCGGTCGCCGCCGTGCTGACCGCGCTGTCCGGCCGTTACGGCTTCCACCGCGACGAGCTGTACTTCCTCGTCGCCGGCGACCACCCCGCCTGGGGATACGTCGACCAGCCCCCGCTCACCCCGCTCGCCGCCCGCCTGTCCACCGCGGTCTTCGGCGAGACGCCCGCCGGGCTGCGGGTGGTGGCCACCCTCGCCTGCGCCGCGACGGTCGTGGTCGTCGCCCTCGTCGCCAGGGAACTGGGCGGCGGGCGTCCGGCGCAGGTGCTCGCGGCGGTGTGCACGGCGGTCTCCGGCTTCGTCCTCGCCGTCGGCCACCTGGTCTCCACCGCCACCTTCGACGTGCTCGCCTGGATGGTCGTCTGCTGGATCCTGCTGAGGCTGCTGCGCACCGGGGACGGCCGGCTGTGGCTCGCGGTGGGTGCGGCCCTGGGCGTCGGCCTGGAGAACAAGTACCTGGTCGCCCTGCTGGCCGTCGCGCTCCTCGCGGCGCTGCTCGCCACCGGCCCCCGGCACGTGCTGCGCGGTTGGTGGCCGGTCGCCGGAGCCGCGGTGGCGCTCGCGGTGGCCCTGCCCGGCCTGTGGTGGCAGGCGGCGCACGGCTGGCCCCAGCTGACCGTCGCGGGCGGCATCAGCGCGGACGACGGCGCCGAGAACCGCGTCCTGTTCGTGCCCCAGCAGATCCTCTTCCTCTCACCGGTGTTCCTGCCGGTGTGGATCGCGGGCGGGCTGCGGCTGTGGCGCGATCCCGCGCTGCGCTGGGCCCGTGCCTTCGCCCCGGCCTACGTCCTGCTCGCCGTCCTGGTCGTCGCTTCCGGCGGCAAGCCGTACTACTGCCTGCCGTTGCTGCTCGTGCTGCTCGCCGCGGGCTGCGTCACGTCCGTCTCCCGGCCGCGCGCCATGTGGCCGGCCGTCGCGGTCACGGCGGTCATCAGCGCCCTGATCTCGCTGCCGGTGCTCCCGCCGCGCGGTGTGGCCGTCGTGAACGCCGTCAACAAGGAGCAGGGCGAGCAGATCGGCTGGCCGCAGCTCGCCGCCGCCGTCGCCGACGCCTGGTCGGACCTGCCCGCCGCCGACCGCTCCCGTGCCGTCGTCCTCGCGCAGAACTACGGCGAGGCCGGCGCCCTCGCCCATTACGGCCCCGCCCGGGGCCTGCCCGCCCCCTACTCCCCCCACATGAGCTTCGCCGCCTGGGGCCCGCCACCGGACTCCGCCACCGGACCGGTGCTGCTGGTGCGTCAGGAGGACGCCGACGGCGTCGAACGCCACTTCGCCGGCTGCCGCCAGGTCGGCCGCGTCGACAACGGACAGCACGTCGACAACGAGGAGCAGCACGCAGCGATCGTCCTGTGCACCGGCCCGGACGAACCGTGGTCGCGGCTGTGGCCGTCGCTGCGCCACTACTACTAGGCCGGTCCGACACGGGAGAAATGAAGGGGCGAGGCGGGGGCGCCGGGTTACGGTGGCAGCACTCGACGAACAGGCTCCCTGAAGGACGCCGCAGAACGGGAGCGGCCCGCACGGTCGGTCGTGCGGTCACGGAGGGGCGGCACCACTTGCCCCTGCCCTTCCGGAGGAGTTCCCCATGAAGATCGGTCTCGGCCTTCCCGTCGACGACCCCGCCGTGCTGACGACCTGGGCCCGCAGCGCCGACGACGGTCCGTTCAGCACCCTCGGCCTGCTCGACCGTCTCGTGTACGACAACCCCGAACCGCTGGTCACCCTCGCCGTGCTCGCCGGGGCGACCCGCCGGATCCGGCTGCAGACCGAGGTGCTCATCACCCCGTTCCGCGACGGCGCCGTCCTGGCCAAGCAGGCCGCGACGCTGGACCGGCTGTCCGCAGGCCGCTTCACCCTCGGCATCGGCGTGGGCGCCCGCGAGGACGACTTCCGCGCGGCGGGAGCCGACTTCCACCGCCGCGGCCGCCTGCTCGACGAGCAGATGACCGTGTTGCGCCGCCTCTGGGCTGGTGACCCGTACGGCGACGGGGCCGGGCCGATCGGTCCCGCCCCCGCGACCCCGGGCGGGCCCGAGGTGCTCTTCGGCGGCTTCGCCCACGCGGCCATCGACCGGGTCGGCCGCCACGGCGACGGCTTCCTCGGCGCCGGGCTGCCGCCCAAGGCGATGGACCGGCTCTTCCGGGAGGCGGAACGGAGCTGGGAACGGCACGCACGGCCCGGCCGGCCCCGCCTGGTCGCCCAGGCCAACGTCGCGCTCGGTCCGGACGCGGTGGTCACCGCCGCCCGCGCCAACGTCCGCGCCTACTACGCCTTCACCGACTTCGCCGACCGCGTGGCGGAGGGCCTCCTGGCCACTGCGGAGCAGATCCGCGACGCGGTCGCCGGGTACGCCGGCATCGGCGCCGACGAAGTGGTGCTCTACTGCTGGTCGTCGGACCCCGCCCAGGTCGAACGCCTGGCGGACGTCGTGTCCTGACGGCGCGCCGCGCCTCAGGCCAGCGCCAGCGCGAACCGGGGTCGCAGCGCCTCGTCGAAGCGGCGCAGCAGCAGCCGGGCGACCTCCGGGGCGTCGCCGAGGACGTCGGCGAGGACGTCCGCCCCGGAGGCCACGGCGCCACGGGCGATGCGGTCGGGCAGGAAGCCCGGCGCGATGACGTACGGCGCGACGGCGACGTGCCGTACGCCCTCGGCGCGCAGCGCGCGCACCGCCTCGTCCGTCGTGGGAAGGGATGCGGAGGCGAACGCAGGCCGCACGGCGCACCAACCGGTACGCCGCCACTCCCGCGCGATTTCTGCGATCACTGCGATCGCCTCCGGGTCCGAGGAGCCCGCCGACGCCAGGACGATCCCGGTCGAGGGGCGGTCGCCGGGGCCGAGCCCGGCCTCGCGCAGCCGCCGCTCCAGCGCGGCGAGCAGCAGCGGTGAGGGGCCGAGCACGTCGGCCCGGCGCACGCGCATCCGGGCGTGCCGTGCCGCGGACTCGCGCAGCACGGCCGGGATGTCGGCCTTGGCGTGGAAGGCCCGGGTGAGCAGCAGCGGCAGCGCCACCACCTCGCGCACGCCCGCCGCGGCCAGCCGGTCCAGGACCCGCGGCACGTTGGGCGCGCAGTGGTCGAGGAAGGCCGTCTCCACGCGCAGCCCGGGACGGGCCGCCCGGACCCGTTCGGTCAGCGCGTGGACGGTCGCGGCGTGCCGCGGGTTGCGGCTGCCGTGGGCGATGACGAGGAGGACGGGGTGCGCGGTCATGTCAGCCCCGTGCGAACAGGCCGCGGCTGCGCAGCACCGAACGCTCCAGCGGCGCGAACACCAGCAGTTCGATGCCGATGCCGACGATCAGGATCAGCAGGATCGCCGCCAGCACGCTCGGCATGTCGGACAGTTCGCGCCCCTGCTCCAGCAGCTGGCCCAGGCCCACGCCGAGGTCGGGGGAGGTGGCGATGAGCTCGGCGGCCATCAGGGAGCGCCAGGAGAAGGCCCAGCCCTGCTTGAGGCCGGCGAGGTAACCCGGCAGGGCGGCCGGCAGCAGCACGTGCCGCACCGCGTGGATGCCGGTGGCGCCGATGGTGCGGCCGGCCCGCAGGAACAGCGGCGGGATCTGGTCGACGCCCGCGACCAGGCCGTTGGCGATCGAGGGCACCGCGCCCAGCAGCACCACGCAGTAGATCGTGGCGTCCGACAGGCCGAACCAGATGATCGACGCGGGCACCCACGCCACCGACGGCAGGGACTGCAGGCCCGACAGGATCGGCCCGATCGCGGCCCGCACCACCCGGACCCGCGCCACGAGCAGGCCGAGCGGTGTGCCGATCGCGACGGAGGCCACGAAGCCCAGCGCGCCGCGCGACAGGCTCGTCCAGACGTAGCCGAGCAGGGTGCCGTCGAGCCACTTGTCCTGCAGGGCGCGCCCGACCTCCGCCGGACTGGGCAGCTGGTAGTGCGGCTTGAGCTCGAAGTGGTACGCGAGCTGCCACACCACCAGCACCAGCGCGATGGCGACGAGCGGGGGAACGGCCTTCTGCAGCAGCACACGGGCCAGCGGCACGCGGGTCGCGGACCGGATCTCCAGGGCGTCGAGCCCGGCCTCCAGCCCCGCGAGGTCGCCGCCCGGCCTGACGTCCGCCTTCGTCTCAGTGCTGGCCATGGCGCCGGATCTCCCCCCGGAGGTGTTCGGTGATCTCCACGGAGAGCTCGGCGACCGCCGAGTCCTCGATGCGGCGCGGCTGCGGGATGCCGACCGTCCACTCCCGGGCGATCCGTCCCGGCCGCGAGGAGAGCAGCACGACCCGCTGAGCGAGCCGCACCGCCTCGCGGACGTTGTGGGTCACGAAGAGCACCGACAGGCGGGTCTCGGCCCAGATGCGGGTGAGTTCCTCGTGCAGGACGTCACGGGTGATGGCGTCGAGCGCCGCGAACGGCTCGTCCATCAGCAGCAGCTGGCTGTCCTGCGCCAGCGCCCGGGCCAGCGCGACGCGCTGCCGCATGCCGCCGGACAGTTCGTGCACCCGCTTGCCGTACGCGCCCTTCAGGCGCACGAGCTCCAGCAGCCGCTCGGCCTCCGGGCGCCGCTCGGCGCGGGGTACGCCGCGCATGCGCAGGGCGAGTTCGATGTTCCTGCCCGCGGTGAGCCACGGGAACAGGGCGTGCTCCTGGAACATCAGGGCCGGACGGCCGCCGGGGGTCTGGATGCCCCCGGCGGACGGCCGGTCGAGTCCTGCGACCAGGTTGAGCAGCGTGGACTTGCCGCAGCCCGAGGCCCCCAGGAGGCAGACGAACTCGCCCGGCGCGACATCGATGCTGATGTCGTCCAGCACGTGCGTCTCCGCGCCGGGACGGCCGAAGGACTTCGAGACGTGCTCGAGCCGTGCGGCGTACGGGGCCGCGTCGACCGTCACGGCGGGCTGCTTGGTGAGTGCGGTGGCCATGGCGTCACCTCCTGAGGGCTGGGGCTGCGGTCTTCATCGGTGCTGCCGGGCCTCAGCCGCCGAGACCGGCGTCGTCGATCCCGGTCTTGCCCTCGCCCTTGAGGATCTTGTTGAGGATCGTCAGGTCGTAGATGCCCTTGAGCGAGGGCTTCTCCAGCAGGCCGGCGGTGACGGCGTGGTCGGCCTCGGTCTGCAGCGTGGACGCCAGCGGGTCGTCGATGACCTGGATGCTCTCCCAGGCCGGGTCGATGACGTCGGCGGGCAGCGGCTTGCCGGAGAGCTTCTCCAACTGCGCGTTGGCGTCGGCCTTGGCCTTGTCGGGGTTGGCGCTGATCCAGGCGTTGGTCTTCACCGAGCCGCGCAGGACGGCCTCGACGACGTCCGGGTGGTCCTTGAGGAACGCCTGGGAGACGATCACGTTCGTGATGACGAACTTCTTGTCCGGCCACAGGTCGCGCTCGTCCAGGAGCACCTTCGCGCCCTCGGCGACCAGCTTGGAGGCGGTGGGCTCGGGCACCCAGGCGCCGTCGATGGAGCCGGTCTTGTAGGCGTCGGGGGTGACCTTGTTGTCCGTGCGGACCACGGAGACGTCGCCCTTGCCGCTGGTCGCGTCGACCTTCCAGCCCTGCTCGGCGATCCAGTTGAGGAACGCCACGTCCTGGGTGTTGCCGAGCTGCGGGGTGGCGATCTTCTTGCCCTTGACGTCCTTCAGGGTCTTGATCTTGTCCGGGTTGACGACCAGCTTGACGCCGCCGGAGGCCGAACCGGAGATGATCTTCAGGCTCTTGCCGCCGGACTTCGTCCAGCCGTTGACCGCGGGGGAGGGGCCGATCCAGCCGATGTCGATGGAACCGGCGTTGAGGGCCTCGATCTCGGCGGGCCCGGCGTTGAACACCGACTCCTTGATCGTGGTGCCCGAGCCCAGCGCGTCGGCGAAGAAGCCCTCCTTCAGGCCCACCAGCGGGGTGGCGTGGGTGAGGTTCGCGAAGTAGCCGATCTTCACCGTCGAGGCGGACAGCTTCTTGCTGGTGCCGCTGCTCGCGGCCGCGTTGGTGGTGTCGTCCTTCTTGTCGGAGCCGTAGCCGCAGGCGGCCAGGGCCAGCAGCGGCAGAAGGGCGGCGCCGGCTATGAGGCGGCGACGGGCGGACGTTCTCGGGGCGGTGGTGCGATCGGCAGTCACGGGAGGCGGTCCTCTCGATGGCCCCGGCTCGCGCTCTCTATGGCGCGCCGGGGTGGTGGCTGTCTGGTGGTCGGTGGTGCGGTGCCGCGTACGCGGCGCGGGTGCGGTGCTCGGACGGGGTCAGCGCGCACATCGCGTGACACCGCCCGTGCCGCTGCCCAGACAGCCGCTGCCGACGCGACCGCCCTCCTTGGCGAATCCGGCGAAGGCGTCGTCGAACGCCATCAGAAATCCCACCCCTCGTCGTCACCGGCCGCGTCGCCCGCGGCCGTGGCGGTGCGGGCGGCGAAGGCCTCGCCCGCCATGCCGGCGGTCAGCGTGGTGCCGTCCGCCGGGTCGATCAGCAGGAAGGAGCCGGTGAGCCGCGAGTCGGCGTACGCGTCCAGCGGCAGCGGCTCCGAGGTGCGCAGCACCACCGTGCCGATGTCGTTGACGCGCAGCTCGCCCGGCTCGTCCTCGTGCTCCAGCCCCCGGGTCAGGTCGATCCGGTACGGCAGCCGCTTCACGACCGCCTTGACCGTGCGCGTGCTGTGCTTGAGCAGCACGCGCGCGCCGACCTTCAGCGGCCGCTCGTGCAGGTGGCACACGGTCGCCTCGACGTCCTGGGTGGTCGCCGGGGCGGCGTCGGACGGCGCGATCAGGTCGCCGCGCGAGATGTCCAGGTCGTCGCCGAGCAGCAGCGTCACCGACTGCGGGGCCCACGCCACGTCGACCGGGGTGCCGAGCGCGTCGATGCCGCTGATCGTGCTGGTCAGCCCGGACGGCAGGACCGTCACGGGGTCGCCGACGCGCAGCACGCCCGAGGCGATCTGCCCCGCGTAGCCGCGGTAGTCGGGGTGCTCCGCGGTCTGCGGGCGGATGACGTACTGCACGGGGAAGCGCGCCGGGTACGCGCCCGGGTCGCTGCCGACGGGGACGGTCTCCAGGTGCTCCAGGATCGTCGGGCCGCCGTACCAGTCCATGTTCGCCGACGGCGACACGACGTTGTCGCCGGCCAGGGCCGAGATGGGGATCGTGGTGATCTCCGGGACGCCGATGGAGGCCGCGTAGGCGGTGAACTCCTCGGCGATGGCCGCGAAGACCGGCTCCGACCAGTCGGCCAGGTCCATCTTGTTGACCGCGAGCACCACGTGCGGCACCCGCAGCAGCGCCGCCAGCGCCGCGTGCCGGCGGGTCTGCTCCACGACGCCGTTGCGGGCGTCCACCAGGATCACGGTCAGCTCGGCGGTCGAGGCGCCGGTCACCATGTTCCGCGTGTACTGCACGTGCCCCGGCGTGTCCGCCAGGATGAACCGCCGCCGCGGCGTGGCGAAGTAGCGGTACGCCACGTCGATGGTGATGCCCTGCTCGCGCTCGGCGCGCAGGCCGTCGGTGAGCAGTGCCAGGTCCGGCGCATCCTGCCCGCGGCGGGCGGAGGCCAGCTCGACGGCCTCCAGCTGGTCGGCGAGCACCGACTTGGAGTCGTGCAGCAGCCGGCCGACCAGCGTGGACTTGCCGTCGTCGACGGAACCCGCGGTGGCGAAGCGCAGCAGGGAGGTGGCCGAGAGCTGCTCGGCGGTGGTGCCGGTGGTCATGGCTAGAAGTACCCCTCGCGCTTGCGGTCTTCCATCGCGGCCTCGGAGAGCTTGTCGTCCGCCCGGGTGGCGCCCCGCTCGGTGAGCCGGGACGCGGCGATCTCGGCGATGACGGCGTCGATGGTGGCGGCGTCGGAGTCCACCGCGCCGGTGCAGGACATGTCGCCCACCGTGCGGTAGCGGATCAGCCGGGTCTCCACCGACTCGCCGTCCTTCGGCCCGCCCCAGTCGCCCGCGGTCAGCCACATGCCGCTGCGCCGGAACACCTCGCGCTCGTGGGCGTAGTAGATCTCCGGCAGCTCGATGCCCTCGCGGGCGATGTACTGCCACACGTCCAGCTCGGTCCAGTTGGACAGCGGAAAGACGCGCACGTGCTCGCCGGGGGCGTGCCGGCCGTTGTAGAGCTGCCACAGCTCGGGCCGCTGGCGGCGCGGGTCCCACTGGGAGAACTCGTCGCGCAGCGAGAACACCCGCTCCTTGGCGCGGGCCTTCTCCTCGTCACGGCGGCCGCCGCCGAAGACCGCGTCGAAGCGCAGCTCCTGGATGGCCTCGGTCAGCGGCACCGTCTGCAGCGGGTTGCGGGTGCCGTCGGGGCGCTCGCGCAGCCGGCCGTCGTCGATGTAGTCCTGCACCGAGGCGACGTGCAGCCGCAGGGAGTGCTCCGCCACGGTGCGGTCCCGGTACTCCAGCACCTCGGGGAAGTTGTGGCCCGTGTCGACGTGCAGCAGCGAGAAGGGGACCGCGGCGGGGGCGAAGGCCTTCAGCGCCAGGTGGAGCATGACGATGGAGTCCTTGCCGCCGGAGAAGAGGATCACCGGCCGCTCGAACTCCCCCGCCACTTCACGGAAGATGTGCACCGCCTCGGACTCCAGTGCGTCCAGGTGCGACAGCACGAAGGGATTGCCGGTGCTCTCGTCGACTGCGACTACCGTGGTCACGCTGTGCCCCCTTCGTTCTCCCCCAGAGCTCGCGCCTGGGTGGTGCCCCCATCTCCGCCCGCGCGGCGAACGCGCTGCTGGCCGGTCGGGTGCGGCCCGGTGGCCGCGCGCACGTCGCTCACAGGAGTCCCCTCTCCACCAGCAGCGCCGTCAGCAGCGCCGCCGAGTCCTCGACGGTGTGGTCCTGGGTCTCGATCCGCAGATCGGGGGTCTCGGGTGCCTCGTACGGGTCGTCGACGCCGGTCAGCCCGGATATCTCGCCCGCGGCCTGCTTGGCGTACAGGCCCTTCACGTCACGCACGGTGCAGACCTCCACCGGGGTGGCGACGTGCACCTCCAGGTACGTCGTGCCCCGCGCCTCGTGGCGCTTGCGGACGGCCTCCCGGCTGTCGGCGTACGGCGCGATGACCGGGACCAGCACCTTGACCCCGTTGGCGGCCAGGAGTTCGGCGACGAAACCGATCCGCTGCACATTGGTGTGCCGGTCCTCGCGGCCGAAGCCGAGGCCCGCGGAGAGGAACTCGCGGATCTCGTCGCCGTCCAGGACCTCCACCCGGTGCCCGTCGCCGCGCAGCCGCCCGGCAAGCGCCCGGGCGATCGTGGTCTTGCCCGCGCTCGGCAGACCCGTGAGCCACACCGTGGCCCCTGTGCCCGTCCCGCCCATCCGCCCCTCCCGGGAAGTCCGTTCCGTCGTCATCAGCCGTGCAGCCCGCACTCGGTCTTGGCCCGTCCCGCCCAGCGGCCGGCCCTGGCGTCCTCGCCCTGAAGCACCCGGCGGGTGCAGGGGGCGCAGCCGACCGAGGCGTAACCGTCCGTGAGCAGCGGATTGGTGAGCACCCCGTGCTCCGTGACGTAGGAGTCCACGTCGTCCTGCGTCCAGCGGGCGATGGGCGAGACCTTGACCTTCCCGCGCCGCGCGTCCCAGCCCACGACCGGGGTGTTCGCGCGGGTGGGGGACTCGTCGCGGCGCAGGCCGGTCGCCCAGGCGTCGTAGCCGGTCAGGCCCTCCTCCAGCGGCGTGACCTTGCGCAGCGCGCAGCACAGGTCGGGGTCGCGGTCGTGGAGCTTCGGCCCGTACTCCGCGTCCTGCTCGGCCACGCTCTGACGCGGCGTCAGCGTGATGAGCTGCACGTCCATGACGGCGGCGACCGCGTCACGGGTGCCGATGGTCTCCGGGAAGTGGTAGCCGGTGTCGAGGAAGACGACGTCGACGCCCGGGGCGACGCGCGAGGCCAGGTGCGCCACGACCGCGTCCTCCATCGAGGAGGTGACGCAGAACCGGGAACCGAAGGTGCCGGTGGCCCAGCGCAGGACGTCGAGCGCGGGGGCGTCCTCCAGGTCGCGGCCCGCCTGCTCGGCCAGCGCCCGCAGTTCGTCCGCGGTGTGCTGCTGCGCGGTGGTCACGAAGGGTCTCCCTCACGGTGCTCGGTCCGCAGCCCCCGGGCCAGCAGGCCCAGGAACTTCAGCTGGAACGCGCGGTTGCACGACCGGCACTCCCAGGCGCCGTGGCCCTGCTCCGCGGGGTGCAGGTCCTCGTCCCCGCAGTAGGGGCAGTAGAACGGTGCGGCGCGTTCGCTCACGACAGCGCCTCCTCGCTCGCCCGCGTCACCCACTGCGCGAAGCGCTCGCCGTCCGTACGCTCGGCCTGGAAGCGCTTCAGGACGCGCTCGACGTAGTCGGGCAGCTCGTCCGCGGTGACCTTCAGCCCGCGGACCTTGCGGCCGAAACCGGCCTCCAGGCCCAGCGCGCCTCCCAGGTGCACCTGGTAGCCCTCCACCTGGTTGCCCTCGTCGTCCAGCACGAGCTGGCCCTTGAGGCCGATGTCGGCGACCTGGATCCGGGCGCAGGCGTTCGGGCAGCCGTTGATGTTGATCGTGATCGGCTCCTCGAACTCCGGCAGCCGGCGTTCGAGTTCGTCGATCAGCGAGGAGCCGCGCGCCTTGGTCTCGACGATGGCCAGCTTGCAGAACTCGATGCCGGTGCAGGCCATCGTGCCGCGCCGGAACGGGGAGGGCTTCACCTGCAGGTCCAGCGCCTCCAGACCCGAGACGAGGGAGTCGACCCGGTCCTGCTCGACGTCCAGCACGATCATCTTCTGCTCGACGGTGGTCCGCAGCCGGCCGGAGCCGTGCGCCTCCGCCAGCTCGGCGATCTTGCTGAGCGTGGTGCCGTCCACCCGGCCGACGCGCGGCGCGAAGCCGACGTAGTAGCGGCCGTCCTTCTGGCGGTGCACGCCCACGTGGTCCCGCCACTGCTGGACCGGCTGGTCGGGGGCCGGGCCGTCGGCCAGCTTGCGCCCCAGGTACTCGTCCTCCAGCACCTGGCGGAACTTCTCCGCGCCCCAGTCGGCGACCAGGAACTTCAGCCGGGCGCGGGTGCGCAGCCGCCGGTAGCCGTAGTCGCGGAAGATCGAGATGACACCCTCGAAGACGTCCGGGACCTCCTCCAGCGGCACCCACGCGCCCAGCCGGACGCCGATCTTGGGGTTGGTGGACAGACCGCCGCCGACCCACACGTCGAAGCCCGGCCCGTGCTCGGGGTGGCGGACGCCGACGAAGGCGACGTCGTTGATCTCGTGGGCCACGTCCAGCAGCGGGGAGCCGGAGATCGCCGACTTGAACTTGCGCGGGAGGTTGGAGAACTCCTTGTTGCCGACGATGCGGCGGTGGGCCTCGTCCACGGCCCAGGTGCCGTCGAGGATCTCGTCCTCGGCGATCCCGGCGACGGGCGAGCCGAGGATGACGCGCGGGGTGTCGCCGCACGCCTCGGTGGTGGACAGGCCCACGGCCTCCAGGCGCTGCCAGATCTCGGCGACGTCCTCGATGCGGATCCAGTGCAGCTGGATGTTCTGCCGGTCGGTGATGTCGGCGGTGCCGCGGGCGAACTCCTGGGAGACCTCGCCGATGACGCGCAGCTGCTCGGTGGTGAGGCGGCCGCCGTCGATGCGGACCCGGAGCATGAAGTACTTGTCGTCCAGCTCCTCCGGCTCCAGGATCGCGGTCTTGCCGCCGTCGATCCCGGGCTTGCGCTGGGTGTACAGACCCCACCAGCGCATGCGGCCGCGCAGGTCGGCTCCGTCGATCGCGTCGAAGCCGCGGTACCGGTAGATCGTCTCAATGCGTGTCCGCACGTTGAGACCGTCGTCGTCCCGCTTGAACTGCTCGTTGGCGTTGAGCGGTGTCATGTGGCCGACCGCCCACTGGCCCTCGCCGCGGTGGCGGCTCACCTTGCGGCGCGGCGCGGCGGCGTTCGGCTGGTCAGGGGTGGAGGCCATGGCGATGCAGTCCTTCTGGCAGGCTGGACAGAGTCGGTCGTAGCGCGAAGAGTCCCCTTGGCCTGCGGATACGCCGCAGCGCTGGGAACAGCGCGGGACGTGGGCGCGTCATTGCGCCCGCGGGGCCGGGGACGGCCGGGTCAGTCCTGGACGGGGCGGCGGCGAGTGCTCAGCACGCCTGACAGATGGCGCTGGACATGCGTCCGAGGTCGACGTGCAGCCGACCTACCAAGGCGATTCCAGTGCGCGACATGTCGAAAGCGTGTCACGGGGATCTCGGGCCAGTCCACCGTTATCCAGAATGTGGACGCGTTCATCCCGCATGGCGAGATGCGTCGATTGTCCGTCACCTGACAGGACTCGCCGGGCGCAGGAAATCGGCCGCGATGGCCCGGAACCCACCGTGCCCGCGGGTCCCCACATGACGCAGCTTGTGGCCCGCCAGCGCCGAACCCAGCCGCACCCCCGCACCGAGCGGGGCGTGGTCCGCGACCAGCGCCGCCAGCAGCCCCGCCGCGAAGACGTCGCCCGCCCCCGTCGCGTCCTCCACCTCGCCGCCGGGGAGCGGCCGGTGCGCGTAGCGCTCCACGGTGCCGGGCCGGTGCACCTCCACGCGGTCCGGGTACTTCACCACGGCCGCGCCCTCCGCCCGGGTCCGCACCCGGACCAGCCGCTCGAACTCCCGCCCGTTGACCAGCAGGTAGTCGCTCATCGCCGCCATGGCCAGCACATCGGCGGTCGGCTCCGCCGACCAGACGTGCCCCGGGTCGAAGCTGATCAGCGTGCCCGGCGAACGCCGCCGCACCTCCACCAGCAGCCGGTGCAGCACCGCGCCGCCGTCCGGATCCAGGAACGAGGTGACGTGCACCGCCCGCGCCGCCGCCAGGTAGCCGGCGATCTCCTCGAACCGCTCCCGCACATGGGCGGCGATCCGCGTGTTCGCCCCGGTGTGGGTCAGCAGCGTGCGCTCCCCGCCGTCGTGCACGGACAGGCAGATCCCGCACAGCCGGTCCGGGTCCAGGGCCACCAGCCGCCGGTCGATGCCGAGCCCGTCCAGGACGGCGAGGGGGCCGGCCGCGCCCAGCGGGTCGCGGCCCGCCACGCCCACGTACCCGAGCCGCAGCCCGCGGCCCAGACGGCCCAGTGCATGGAGGGTGTTGAAGGCCGAGCCGCCCGGTTCCGGCGTGAGCGGCACCCCCTCGGCCCGCAGCCACTCCAGGCCCGCGCGGACGGCGGGCTCGTCGACCATGCGTTCGCCGCCGCTCTCCGGCGGCGGGCGCAGCCGCATGTGCGCGCCGAGCCGGGCCAGCACCGGGCCGCCGTTCAGGGCGGACGCGCCCGTGATGAGGTCCAGGTTGAGCGCCCCGACCCCGACGACGTCCATGCCCGCCCCTTCCCGTCCGCCGGTCCCTACCGGGCTCCGGGCCAGGGCCCGGTGACGGGCCTCTCCTCCTCTTCCCCCGTCTCGGTGCGGAAGATGCGGAAGCCACGGTTCTCGTAGTTGGCCAGCGCGTGCGGCCCGTCCAGGCTGCAGGTGTGCACCCACACCCGCTTCGTCGGGGTGCGGTCCGGCCGGCGCTCCGCCAGGTCCCAGGCGCGGGCGATGCCGACGGACAGCAGGTGCCCGCCGATCCGCCGCCCCCGGAAGGCGGGCAGAAGCCCGAAGTACGCGATCTCGACCTGGCCGTCGTCCTGCGGGTCCAGTTCGATGTAGCCGGCCGGGGTGTCCCGGTCGTACGCCACCCAGGTCTCCACGCCCGGGCGCTCCAGGAAGGTCCGCCACTGCTCGTACGACCACGGCAGGCGGTCCGTCCAGGCGCAGTCCGCGCCCACCGACGTGTAGAGGAAGCGGCTGAACTCCGGGGACGGCACCTCGGCCCGCGCGATGCGGATGCCCGACGTCGCGGGGTCCGGCTCCAGGGAGGGCCGCAGATCGGCGTGGGAGGTCTGCTCCAGTGACCACGTGGTCACCGTGACGCTAGTGCTCATGCGCCACATTCTGCGGCCTCGCGGACCCGGCGGGTTCCCGGCTCGCTGCCGCGGCCCGTCCGGGTCGCCCCCTCACTCCCCGAAGCGCGCCCCACGCACCGCCGGCGCCGTCGAGTGCGGCAGCAGATCCGCGGGGTGGGCGGGGCGGACCACCTCGACCTCGACGCCGTCCGCGAAGCGGTAGGGACGGTGGTCGAGGACCCCGGCCAGGGTGCGGCGCAGGCGGGACATCTCGGCCCGCACCGTCACCGTGCGGGAGGGGTCGCCGAACAGGTCGCCGGCCAGTTCCGCGGCGGTGCGGCCGTCCCGGTGCAGGGCCAGCACGAAGAGCAGTTCGGCGTGGCGCGGGCTGAGCTCCTGCGACCAGCCGCCGGCCGCACCGGAGACGTTCACCGTCCACGTGCGGGGACGGCCGAGGTCCAGCACCACGTGCCCGGCCCCGGGCACCTCCTCCTCCGGCGTGGCGACCCGCACCAGCCAGCCGCCCGGCAGCGGCTCCAGGGTGCAAGTGCCCAGCGCGGGCACCCACGTACGTCCGGCGCTCGGCGCGGCGGGCAGCGTGATCCGCTCCACCGGCGGCATCCCGGTCACCGCCGCCGTCCACCCGTTGGGGTCGACGACCGCCGCCCGGCCCGGCATCCGGGCGAGCAGCGGGGCGGAGACCGAGCGCAGCCGGTCCACGGCCGCCCAGTGCAGGCTGCGCAGTTCGGCCTCGGCGACCTTGGTCACCGCGGTCACCAGCGACAGCATCGCGGGGTGCATCCCGGCCGCCGGCCCGCTGACGTCCACCGCGCCCAGCAGCCGGCCGTCCCGCGGGTCGATGAGCGGGGCCGCGGCACAGGTCCACTGGTGGTGCACCCGGACGAAGTGCTCCGAGGAGTGCACCTGCACCGGCCGTCCGGTGACCAGGGCGGTGCCGATCGCGTTGGTGCCGACGGCCTCCTCCGACCACGAGGCACCCTCGGCGAAGCCGAGCCGGTCCGCGCTCCTGCGGACGGCCAGGCTGCCGTCCCGCCACAGCACCCGGCCCTCGGGGTCGGTGACCACCATGATGTGCCGGGCCTCGTCGGCGACCGAGACCAGGCCGTCGCGCAGCGCGGACATCACGTCGTTCAGCGGGGTGTGGCGCCTGCGCACCTCGATCTCGTCGGCGGTCAGCATGCCGGCGTGACTGCCGTTGTCCGGGTCGACACCGAGGTCCAGGGCGCGCCGCCAGGAGTCCTGGATGACCGGTCTGGGCACCGTGCCACCCGATCCGCCGCCCAGCGCGGCGTCCCGCATGCCGCCCAGCAGCCGTGCGGAACGGCGCGGTTCCTGGACGGACTGGACCGACAACGACCGTGCGTCGTTCGGATCCTGGCTCATGGTGCTCCCCGCGTCCGTGTGCGCAGCGCTTTCTGCGCTCGGGCAGTGGCCGCGCCGATTCTCCGCTGCCACACCATGTGCATATGGTGCCGCCGGGCCGGTCCCTCCGGTGGGATATCCGGCCAATACCTTGCAACTGTCTGCAACGGTTGCGAATATGCGCGCATTCGACGGACAGTGACGGCGCATCACGCTATTCGTACGGAACCCTGATTCCGTGCGACGGTGAGGCGAGACCGGGGGTGGTGCCGAGTCGGCGCGGCACCACCCTCAGTGCGGCGCGGCGGCGGAACGTTTCCCCGAAGATCCCGGTCCTTCCGTCGGGACCTCGGGCGGACCGCCGCCGCATCCGCCCCTCACCCCTGAGGGCGTGCCCGCTCCACGATCGCCGCCAGGTCCAGCCCGCGCGGCAGCGTGCCGAAGGTCGCCCCCCAGTCCCCGCCGAGCCGCGAGGCACAGAACGCGTCCGAGACCTCGACCGGGGCGAACCGCACCAGCAACGAGCCCTGCAGCACCAGCGCCATGCGCTCCACCAGCCGGCGCGCCCGGGCCTCGACGCCCTCCAGGTCGGCCAGTTCGGTCAGCAGCGCCTTGATCGCGCCGTCCAGCCGGTGGTCAGCGCCGCGCGCCAGGCCGATCTCGCCGAGGAAGGCGTTCAGCGCGCGCGGCTCCCTCTGCAGCACCCGCAGCACGTCCAGGGCCTGCACGTTGCCCGAGCCCTCCCACACCGAGTTCAGCGGCGACTCCCGGAACAGCCGCGGCAGCCCCGACTCCTCCACGTAGCCGTTGCCGCCCAGGCACTCCAGCGCCTCGGCCACCAGCGGCGGGCAGCGCTTGGTGACCCAGTACTTGGAGACCGCAACCGCCAGCCGCCGGAAGTGCCGCTCCTGCTCGTCATCCGCGTCGTACGCCGCCGCCAGCCGCAGCACGGTCGTGGTGGCCGCCTCCGACTCCAGGGCAAGGTCCGCCAGGACGTTCCGCATCAGCGGCTTGTCGACCAGCGGCCCGCCGAACGCGCTGCGGTGCGTCGCGTGGTGCACCGCCTGCGCCACCGCCTGCCGCATCAGCGCGGCGGAACCGGTCGCGCAGTCCAGCCGGGTGGCCGCCACCATCTCGATGACGGTCGCCACCCCGCGCCCCTCCTCGCCGACCCGGCGCGCCCACGTGCCGTCGAACTCCACCTCCGCCGAGGCGTTGGAGCGGTTGCCCAGCTTGTCCTTGAGCCGCTGGATCAGGAAGACGTTGCGCGAGCCGTCCGGCAGCACCCGGGGCAGCAGGAAGCAGGTCAGGCCCCCCTTCCCCGAGGAGGGGGACGCCTGCGCCAGCACGAGGAAGGCGTCGGACATCGGCGCCGAGCAGAACCACTTGTGGCCGGTGAGCAGGTACGTGCCCTCCTCCGCCAGCGGCTCCGCCCGCGTGGTGGTGGCCCGCACGTCCGAGCCGCCCTGCTTCTCGGTCATCCCCATGCCGAACAGCGCCCCGGGCTTGCCTCCCGGCGCCACCAGCTGCGGGTCGTACACCCGGGACCCCAGCCGGGGCTCCCACTCGGCGGCCAGCGCCGGGTCGGCCCGCAGCGCCGGCACCGCCGCGTGCGTCATCGACACCGGGCAGCCGTGCCCGGCCTCCGCCTGGGACCACACCAGGAAACCCGCCGCGCGCCGCAGGTGTCCGCCGGGGCGCGACCAGGCGTCGGTGAGCCCCGAGGACACCGCCCGCCCCAGCAGCCGGTGCCAGGCCGGATGGAACTCCACCTCGTCGATCCGGTGCCCGTACCGGTCGTGGGTGCGCAGCACCGGCGGATGGGTGTCGGCGGCCTCCGCCCACCCCCGCGCCTGCGCGGAACCGGCGGCCCGGCCGATCTCGCCGAGCTCCCGGTGGACCTCCTCCCGGAGCCCGGGCGCCACGTGCCGTGCCACCCCCTCCACCAGGGCGGTGTCGGCGGCGTACACGTCATACCCGACCAGGGGCGGAGCCTGGTTGGTCACGGTGTGTGTGGGGGGACTCATGACGGTTACGGTAGGCGCGTGCAGGCAGCAGACGAAACACCCGAGCGGCCCAGGCGAGGCCGACTCCACCGGGCGCGGGCCCTCTATAGGAACGTATCCAAGCGCAAGGTGGGCTGGCTGCTGCTCAAGGACACGGTCGACTCCTGCATGGAGTACCGCGTCACCGGCCTCGCCGCCGAGGCCGCCTTCTTCGTGCTGCTCTCCCTGCCGCCGCTGCTGCTGAGCCTCGTCGGCGCCATCGGCTACGTCGACGAGATCATCGGCACCGACACGATCGACAACATCCGCGGCAACATCCTCACGGCCGCCGCGACGGTCCTGTCGGACAAGGGCGTCGACCAGTTGATGCGGCCGCTCGTCGACGACGTCTTCGGCGGCGGACGGCCCGACGTGATCTCCATCGGCTTCGTCATCGCCCTGTGGTCCGGATCGCGGGCCCTCAACGTCTTCGTCGACACGATCACGATCATGTACGGGCTGGAGGGCAGGCGCGGCATCGTCAGGACGCGGCTGCTGGCGCTGCTGCTCTACATCGTCGCCCTGGTGATCGGCGCGGTCGTCATGCCGCTGATGGTCGTCGGGCCGGACGCGGTGGTGTCGTTCCTGCCGTGGAGCGAGGCCGTGATCCGGATACTGTACTGGCCGGTCGTCAGCGTGCTGTCGATCGCGTTCCTCACCACGCTGTACCACGTCTCCGTACCGGTGCGCTCGCCCTGGTACGAGGACATGCCCGGGGCGGCCGTCGCCCTGCTGATGTGGGTCCTCGGCAGCTTCGTGCTGCGCATCTACCTCACCCACACGGTCGAGGGCCCGACCATCTACGGATCGCTGGCCGCGCCGGTCGCCGTCCTGCTGTGGATCTTCGTGTCGGCCTTCGCGGTGCTCGTCGGAGCGGCCGTCAACGCCGCCATCGACCGGGTGTGGCCCTCGATCGAGACCGCGGCCGCCCGCGAGGAGAACGCACGGGCCAGGGAACGTGCCGCAGCCGACCTCGTCGCGGAGGCCGCCGCCCGTCGGGCCGCGTTCGAGTCCGGCCCGGACGACGAGGTCGGCCCGGAGGACCCGCCCGCCGAATTCCCCGAGCGCTGGGCGGGCTTCCTGCCGCCGGAGGACGTGCGGTCCCGGCTGCGCGGGCGCCGGCCCTCGGGCAAGAACGGCGGCAAGCCCCCGCACTGAGGCGCACCCGGCGCGCTGTCGGTGGCGGGTGCCATGCTGGAGCGGTGTACCGGGAACAGACCTCGACGGTGCCCGGCGCCGTGCTGTGGACGAGGACAGCGGGTGCCGCGGCGGCCCGCGTGCTGCCCGACGGCTGCATCGACCTGATCTGGGGCGAGGACACCGGTCTGTTCGCGGCGGGCCCCGACACCGCCGCCCACCTCTCCGGCAGCCCGCCCGGCACGCGGTACGCGGGCCTGCGCTTCGCCCCCGGCGTCGGGCCCGCCGTCTTCCGGCTGCCCGCGCACGAGCTGCGTGACCGCCGTGTTCCGCTGGACGCGCTGTGGCCCGGCGCGCAGGCCCGCCGGGCCACCGAGCGCGTCGCCGCGGCCGCCGACCCCGGCGCCGTCCTGGAGTCCCTGGTGCTCGCACGGGACGTGCGGCGCGCGGCGCCCCCGTGGGGCCCGCAGATCGCCGCGAGCCTGGCGGCCGGCGCCCGCGTCGGCACCGTCGCCGAGGACACCGGGCTGAGCGAACGCCAGCTCCACCGCCGCTGCCTGGCCGCCTTCGGCTACGGGCCCAAGACCCTCGCCCGCATCCTGCGCCTACAGCGCGCACTGGGACTGGCCCGCCGCGGCCATCCCTTCGCCGACGTCGCCGCCCGCGCCGGCTACGCGGACCAGGCCCACCTGGCCCGCGACGTCCGCGCCCTCGCCGGCGTCCCGCTCGGCGACCTGCTCCCCTGACCCCGGCCGGGCCGTGTCGTCACATGCCTTCCCCCTTCGGCCGGGGGTGCCCCCACCCCGCGCCGCTCCCCCAGCCGGCGCTGGGAGGTGCCCCCACGCTGCGTTGTCGAATCGTCCGAGCAGCCCACTACGAGGACGGCTCTCCGCCTTGCGAGTGCACCGCACCTGGGGGCACCTCCCAGCGGAGCTGGGGGAGCTCATGTGACGACACGACCTAGCCCTGCGGCAGCGCCGCGAAGAGGTCGACCGGGTTCCCGTCCGGGTCCAGGACCACGGCGTACCGCATCCCCCAGGGCGCGTCGAAGGGCTTCAGGTGCCCCGCGTACCCGGCCCCGGTCAGCTCGGCGAACGTCGCGTCCACCTCCTTCGGCCCGTCGCAGGTGAAGGCCAGCGCCATGCGGTGACCGCCCTGCGGCGGCGCCCAGGAGGAGTCGAACGACCGGACGGTCTCCACGGTGTCCCACGCCATCCGCAGCCCCCCGGGCAGCGCCACCTCCACATGCGGGTCCGCCTCCACCCCGGCGGGGATCTCCAGCCCCAGCCTGCGGTAGAAGGCCAGCGAGGCGGCCATGTCGGCCACGACGATCTCGACGACATCGAAACGAAGGGTCATGCCGCAACCGTAGGGTCGCGCCGCCCGGCCCGTCTTGAACGAATCGGACACGCACCGCCCCCGCCTCACGCGTCTTGCGCGGCGGAGCCGGTCAGCCGCGGGGGCGGGCCGGGGGGTCGTCCGTGGCACGGCCGAGCGGTGTGGCCGAGACGGAGTCGGTCTGGCGGGCGGAGGAGGCTGCGCGGCGCGGATCGGGGGAGCCGGTGCGGCGGTCCGGGCCGGGGGTCTCGGACGGCTCCGGGACGGGTGACGTGGCGGGGCGCGGCGAGGGCGGCGGGTCGGCCGCAGGGGGGACGGACACCGCGGGCACGGCCGGCCCGACCCCGGGGCCCTGCCCCGGGGCGGACAGCAGGTGCAGCGGCACGGCGACGACCGCCGCCACCGCCAGGGACACCCCGGCTCCCGCGGCGGCCCGCAGCAGCCTGCGCCGCGCCGCCACGCGGCGGACCTCCCGGAACCGGCCGGGCGGCGGCCCGAGCAGGACCGTGCCGGGCCGCAGCAGGGCGCTCAGCTCCGGGTCCCGTTCCTCGTCCGGGCCCTCAATGGGTGTGATCAAGGCTTCTCCTCAGTCCGGCTCGCAGCATTTCCCTGGCCGCGTGGAGGTCGGCCTTCACGGTTCCTTCCTTCCGCCCCGTCGCGGCCGCCACCTCCCGGACCGGCATGTCGGCGTAGTAGTACAGCAGGATGGGCACCCGCAGCCGCTCGGGCAGCGACTGGACGAGCATCCGCACCGAGGGGTCGGTCTGCCCGTTGCGTCCCTCGCCCTGACCGTCGACGAGGACCTCCGCGGTGGCGCGCCGCATGGCCCGGCGTTCGCGCTCCACCTTCCGCCAGTGGTCGCGCACGATGTTGGCCGCCGTGACGTAGAGGAAGCCGCGGGGTTCGTCCACGCTCGTCCAGCGCGCCCACAGCCGGGTGAAGGCCTCCGAGGCGATCTCGTGGGCCGTCTCGTCGTCGTCGACCAGCCGCCGGCACCAGCCGGCCAGGCGGGGGTAGAGGGCGGCGAACAGCTCGGACGCCGCTTCGTCCCGGGAAGACCGTTTCAACACTCTCCACATTCCGTCGTTCATCATGCCGCAGGCGTGCCACCGCACGGCCGGGCCGGATGGCGCACCGCCATCCGGCC
>NZ_JBEXSX010000060.1:0-61867 GCF_040613835.1 Streptomyces sp. NPDC006207
GCCCCCACGCGGGGCGCCGCACCCGCCCACGCCTGGCCGCCTGATGGGCGGCCTTGGCGGCGCTCCCCGTGCCGGCCCACCGCCCCGCCGCGGTCCCCTTCCGATCGGCCAAGCGCTCCGCCGGCCAACGCCCCTTCAGTCTCAACCCGGCTGGTGCCGATCGTGTAAGCGCTGGAGGACCGCTGGTCCCCAGCCCACGTGAGCCAGGAATCGGGGTCTGAGGAACATCCATGTCAGATCGTGCGCTAAGCCTCCGTCGGCCCTGGTTGGCGGCCGGAGGGTTGTCAGCGACGGGACCGGTCTGAAGTCGTCCCCCAGATAACACCCCAATATCTGCGGTAGCTTGATCCGTCACCTGCAGTGACGTTCTCCGGCGGCTGCGCGAAGCGGCCCTGTTATCTGCGGCAAGGGGAAAACGGTGCCCACGCTCGTTCAGTTGCCGACCGGGAAGACGGTGACCGTCCGGACGGCGGCCGACCTGTTCCTCGACTCGCTCGGCAACCCGAACACCGTCCGGAACTACGGCATCGCCGTCGGGAAGACCTAAGAGCGCCTCGGCGAGGGCCGGCCGCTCGCCTCGGTTGAGGACGCCGAGACCGGTGAGGCGCTGGAGCTGCTGTGGGGCCGCTCGGCGGTGAACACGTGGAATGCCCGCCGCGGCGCCGTGCTGTCCTGGATGGGCTGGTGCTCCGAGCGCGGGTACGAGGGCCCGAAGGTCCCAGCCTGGACGAAGCGGCTGGCGGTGCCGGACTCCGAGACCCCGGCCCGCTCGAAGATGGCCGTCGACCGGCTGATCGCCCGGCGCGAGGTGCACCTCCGGGAGAACACCCTGTGGCGGATGCTCTACGAGACCTCGGGCCGGGCGGAGGAGATCCTCGGCGTGAACATCGAGGACCTGGACTTCGCCGGGCGCCGCTGCCCGGTCAAGGCAAAGGGCGCCCGGACCAAGGCCCGTCGCCGCGGGCAGGCTCGTGAGGATGACGTGCTGGAGACCGTGTACTGGGACGCTGGCACCGCCCGACTCCTGCCCCGCCTGCTGAAGGGCCGCACCCGCGGACCGGCGTTCGTCACCCACCGCCGCCCTGGTCCCGGCAAGGTCGTCAGCCCACGCGACGTCTGCCCGGACACCGGGTTCGCCCGTCTCTCGTACGGGCAAGCCTGCACCCTGCTGGACGAGCACACCGCGGTACGCGGACCTGGGACAGGCTGGGATCTGCACGAGTACCGCCACTCCTCCCTGACTCACCTCGGCGAGCAGGGCGCGTCGCTGCTGATGCTGATGGCGAAGTCTCGGCACAAAAAGCCGGAAAACGTCCGACGCTACTTCAAGCCGTCCCCGGACGCGATCGCCGAGCTCACCAGCCTGCTCGCCCCGGGCGACAGCCGCCGCTGAGTGCGCAGCGGTTGGCCGGGGCGACGACTGGCCTGCTGGTGCTACACGATGCGGCCGTGGGTTCGGACGGGAACGCCCAGCCGGTCGCCGACCTTGGTGAGGACGTTGGGGCAGAAGTAGTTCCAGCGCAGGCGCGTGATCCCACCGTCGGCCGTCTCGACGCGAAGGACGTCCTTGACCGCCTCCGTTAGAGGAGTGAAAGGCCTGGCTTTGCAGGCCTATGCGAGGGGTCCGAGGTTTCCTTCCAGGACGGTCTGAATGATCTGGGGCCGGTCCCAGAGAGCCAGAATTTCGTTGGCGATGGCCACGACGGGCAGGGGGTCTTGGTCGCCGTACGCCTTGATGGACGCAGCCGACAGGCTCCGGGGGACGGCGCCGGCATCCAGAAGGACACGCCAATCCTGCGGGCCGAGTTCCAGAAATTCCAGACTGGTGAGCTCGGCGATCTCCAGCGGGTCGGCGAGCGTACCGGCGTACGCGGCGAGGGTGCGCAGGCGGGGCAACCCGATGACCGGGGCGAGGCTGAACGGCGCGCCGTCCCACACCCCGATCGAGAGGACTTCCAGGCCGGGGTGGGCGGCTTCCCGGACGCTCTTGATGCTCGCGTGGTTGACGTGGGCCACGAGCGGTGGCTCCTCCCTGCGGTGCCGGCGCTCGTGCGTCTCTCGGTCCAGGACCCAGTCGGTGAGCGAGTCGGCCAGCAACACGGCGCCAACGCTCTCCTCGTGGCTGATCAGGATGATCTGCCCGGTGTGTCCGCGCGGGCCGGGCGTCAGGTCGACCGCCAGCTGGTCTCCTCCGCCGTTCTCGCCGAATACGATCCACCCGGGTGACCCGACGACGCCCTGTACCGCGGCGTCGGGGCTCGTGACAACCGCCTCCATGGCAGCGTGCTCCCAGCGGCAGTGGCGGGTCGAGGCTTCGGCGGTGTACAGGTCGTCCACGGAGGAGAGTTCGCAGCGCACCGCTTCGAAGACACCGTCCGCCGTCTCGTAGTCGTCGCCCCAGTCCTCCCAGCGTGCCCGGGTCACCCGGTAGAGCACCTTGAGTTCCTCGGGCAGGCAGACGCCCAGGCGTGTTTCGGCGGCGGCGATCTCCTCCTCCGTCGCGCCGATCGCGTCGGGTAGCCGGTCCCTCAGCGTCCGCTCCAGCAACTCCGGGTCCGCTGAGGAGGCCAGCCTCGCTTCGTGCGTCGGATCGGGGAGGCGGCGCCAGGGCTCGGGAAGGGAGTCTTCGATCAGGATGAGTGCACCGGGATGAGGGTTTCCGATCCCGGGTTCCACCGCTGGGCTGGGGCCGAGCAGACGAAGCACGGTCGTCCCGGTCGGTTCGATCTTCGCCGAGAACGAGACGTCGTCGACACCAACCTCCGTCATCGCGGTCTGCACCCGCTCCACCGCGTCGAGCTCGTCTTGTATGTCCTCGGTCTGGAGGGCTCGACCGGACGGTGGCACCGGGTGCGGGAGGGCCAGACTCCAACCGCTCCGTCCGATGCGACCCGCCACGCGCATGGGCTCGGCACCGGCCTTGTCCGCCTTGGCGGCCCGCAAGAGCCTCAGCACAGGCTGCCAGGTCGCGAAGTCACGTATCGATTGCCCGGGGAGTTTCTGAGTAGCCATGCGCAGACCGTACGCGGGGCGGCTGACACCCGGTGTCACATGACGCAGGGCTGCTCGCAAAGGCAACAGTCGGACTCGCAATCCATGGATCGGAGTCACCGCGTACGGCCCGGTCCGACTTTCCGCCCGATCGCCTCGCGTCGGCGCCTACTCCTCGTCGGAGGCAGCGTTCTTGTCCCGCAGGGGCCGCAGGCCGCCGGGCAGGTTTGGGAGCTGGAAGGAGTACCGGCCCAGCATGTTGACGTGGTGCCGCACGAACGGGGAGAGGCGGGCGACGTCCTCGTCCCGAACGTCGAAGCCGTCGGCGCTGAGCTGGGTGACGGCGGCGTCCATGTACCGGGTGTTGAAGAGGACCAGGGCGTTGAGGACGAGTCCGGGCGCGCCGATCTGGTCTTCCATGCCGTCCTGGTAGCGCTGGTAGAGCTGTCCGGCGCGACCGTGGAAGATCTTCCGGGCGAGTGCGTGCTGGCCTTCCTGGAGGTTGGCCTGAACCTTGATCTGACGCCGGTAGCCGGGCTCGTCGGCCAGGCGCAGGATGTGCAGGGTCTTCGCGATCCGCCTGTAGTGCGCGATCGCGTCGCCGAGCGGGGTCGGGCGCCCGTCGCGGGAGAGCATCCGGATGACGTCGTAGGCGCGGACGGCGCCGGTGTGGATGGAGCCGATGATCCGCAGGATGTCCTCCCAGTGCCGCTCGATGCGGGTGAGGTCGACCCGGCCGCGGGCCGCGTCCTGGAAGGCGCCGTAGTCGGCGGCGCGGTCGATGCGCCACATCTTCTGGTCCGGCAGGTCCGCGAGCTGCGGGGCGTACGCGAACCCGGCGAGCGTGAGCAGGCCGAAGACGATGTCGGAGTAGCTTGCGGTGTCGGTGACGATCATCTCCGGGCGGCGGCCGCCATCGCGGTCGTAGAGCACGTCGAGCACGTACAGGGAGTCGCGCGGGGTGCCGGCCACGACCTTCCCGCCGAGCCCTGCGGCTTGGTCGTTGATCATGTTGAGCCAGGTGGCGCCGCCCCGGCGGCCCAAGTACTTCGGGTTCGGCCGCGCGTACACCGAGGGGGCCGGGACGACGAACCGCATCCCGTCGACGGAGGCCACGAGCCCGCCGCCCCACGCCTGCGCGAGGCCGATGGACGCCTGGTGCTCGATCAGAGTGGCGTTCGCCGCCCGGTACGTCGCGAGGCGCAGGTAGGTCTGGTCGACGTGGGACAGCCGCCCGTACTTCAGCGCGTCGGCCCCGCCGATGACCGGGGTGTAGCCGACGTTGCAGCCGTGGGCGACCAGGAGCGCGGCGATCGTGACGTGCAGGTCCTTCAGACGGGGTCCGGCGCCGGTGACCGAGGTGAACGCCTGGTCGGCGCCGGTCCAGGAGAACACCTCCAGCAGCACCTCGGGCAGGTCCACCCGGGGCAGCATCGCGTTCACCGCCGCCCGCAGGTCCAGCAGGGAGGCCGGTTCGGGCTCCGGCTCCAGGGCGGCGAAGTGCAGTCGGCCGTCGTCGTCGAAGACGATCTGCGCGCTGTCCGGCAGCCGCCCGGCGACCTCCCGGTACGTGCCGTCCAGCAGCTTCGCCCGCGGGTCGCCCCACTTCGAGGAGTTCTTCGCGAACACCTGCTTGCTCCGCAGCATCCGGTGCAGCTGCTCCAGCACGCAGAAGGTGTACGCCTTCCAGTCCACTGTGCCCGGCTCCAGGTGCGGGGCCGAGAGCACCAGGCGCCGCCACGAGCCGGCCAGCAGGCCGTTGTCGATCTCGGCCGGACCGACCTTCTTGCGGCCCATCAGGTCCGGCAGGGACTTGAGCGCGTCCAGAACGGCCTCGCCCTCGGGGGTGGCGCCGAAGTCGACGACCTTGACCAAGAGCTTCAGGAACGGCCGGACGGTGCCGAACCGGCTGACCAGCATGGACCGCCACGCCTCGTCCGCATCGGAGTCGAGCGGCGGCGTCAGCTCGAACAGCGCGGCGATCGCGGCAGCCAGCTCGTGCCGGGGCACGACCGCCTCGATCCGCTCCCACATCGCCTCGAAGCTCTCGACCTGCGGGCCGGTCACCTCGCCGGTGTCGGTGTCGACCAGCTCGCTCGTGGTGTCGAAGACGACCTGGAACGCGGTCGCGAGCTTCGCCGAGGCCCGCTCGACCCGCGGCAGCGTCTTCATCTTCTCCTTGACCGTCTCGCGCTCCGCCTTGGCCAGCAGCTTCGTCGCGATCAGCACCTCCAGTAGGTCGAGCGCGTCGTCGACGGCCCGGGTCGTCAGATAGGCGGTGGTGGCAAGCAGCGTTGCCAGACGGCGGGAATCGCCGTGACGACGCAGCAGCGACGCCTTGCCGTCCACGCCGTACCTCGACAGCTCCGCCAGCCGCCGCGGCGGGATCGCCGAGACATCGAGGTCGCCCATGCCGAGGCCGGCGATCTCCTCGGCGCGCTGAAGCGCCCACTTCATCTGCGGCCCGGACACGCGCACCGGGCCGCGCCGCAGCCGGTCCAGTTCCGAGACCCGCTCGCCCGGCGACACCGTCAGCAGCGAGTCCAGCACCGCCCGCTGCCCGGTGTTCAGCAGCCCGTACAGCGTGTCCCACAGCCGCTGGTTCGCCGCCTCCCGCACCGTGCCCACCAGCCGGGCCAGACGGCTCACCCCCGGCAGCAGCACCCGCCCCTCGCGCAGCCAGCCCGCCGCCGCGTCGAACAACGCCTTCGGCCCGTCTCCGGTCGTCCACGCCCGCGCGTCCAGCCAGACCACCAGCTCCTCGCGGACCTCGGCGAAGTCCCGCCAGCCCCCGGACTCCTGGATCTCCCCGGCATGCGTGCGGGCCGTACCGTCCCGCTCGCCGTACAGCTTCAGGCACGAGGCGTCCGCGATCTCCAGCTGCTCGGCCAGGTACTCGGCCACCTCCGCTGGCACCTGCCGCGGGTCCGGCATGAACCGGCCCAGGAACCGCACGCTCGTGAGTTGGACCGCGAACCCGAGCCGGTTGTGAGCCCGCCGCTTGGCCTGCACCGCCTCCCGGTCCGCGTCGTCCAGGAAGAAGTACCGCTCCAGCTCCGCCCGCGAGGGCACCTCGTAAAACGTCCCGTACCGGGCCGCCTGCTCATCCGTCAGGAACTCGACCGCCACAACAGCTCTCCGAAGATCGATAACAACGACCCACGAAGGCTCCGACGCCCAGTCACCCCAGGTCAAAGGACCAATCAGCCCTGAGACGGCTTAGCGCACGATCTGACACGGATGTTCCTCAGCCCCCGAATCCCCGCCCTTCAGGACGGGGAGGATGTCAATCCCCCGGTTCGGCCAGGTGCTCACGCCGCCACTTCGGGTGCCGCTCGTAGATCTCGACCCACTGGGACCAGGCAGGGTCGGTCAGCATGATGGCGAGGGCGTCCTCGGGGCTGCACCGCCCGGGGCCGAGCACCTGGCGGGTGATGACGACGGCGACCGGCGGACCCACCTCGGCGGCCAGCCGCTTCTGCAGACCCGCCATGCCCTCGCGGTCGTGGACGCCGCGGTACTCGGCGAGCCAGGGCGCCATCCACCAGGCCCGCAGGGCGGCGCCCTGCGGGGCGGCGTCGAACGTCGGGGCCAGGGCCGTGGTCAGGCGGCGGCCGTACGCGGTCGCGTCGCCGCCGAGCCGGGGGTACTCCGCCGCGAAGTGCCGCCACTCCACCTCCGGCACCAGGTCCCCGAGCGCGTCCGCGGTGACGGGGTGCAGCGCGTACCAGCCCTCGGCGTCGAGGAAGACGTCACGCAGCACCTCCGGCCGCAGCCGGCAGGACTCGGCGAGCAGCACCGCGTCGTACAGGTCCTTGCCCTGCGGATGCCTGTCGCTGACCAGCCACATCAGCTTCCACGCCAGCGACAGTTCCGGGGAGACCCCGAGCACCGCGGCCTGCGGGCCGTCCGCCGACAGGGCGGGGAGCGGGAAGCGCTCCGGCGGCGTGGGCAGCCGCTCGTTGAAGACGACGTCGAGCTGGACGATCCCGCCGGGCAGCCCGTCCGCCGTCCAGGGCAGGACGAGCCGGCGCCCGGGCACGCGGTCGTACGTCCAGATGTCCTCCGCGACCGCGTCCGCGGCGGAGATCCGTACCGGCCCGGACGCGGAGACGTGCCCGGCCGCGCGGGCGATGCCCTCGAACAGCCCGGTCGTGCGCGGCTCCTCGATCCGCCACTCCCGCGGAACGACGACGAAGTCCAGGTCGCCGGGCTCCCGCGCGGCGTCCCCGAACCAGGCGCGCAGCAGCCTGCTGCCGCGCAGCACCAGATGCTCCGCCCACGGCGAGTCCGCGACGGCCGCGAGCACGAGGTCCGTCGCCCGGCGGCGGGCCTCAAGCCAGCGCGCCTCCACCCCGGCGTCCGGGAAGTGCGGGTCGGCCGCACGGTACGCGTTGGGGTACTGCTGCAACGCCGGGTCGAACACCGGCCGCTGCACGGCCCGCGCGTCCTGGACGGCCCGCAGTGTCAACGGCACGCCCGCCCGCAACCGTTGCCGGTGGTCGAGCGGCGCCTGCGGCACCTCCGTGGCCGTCCAGTCGAAGCGCTTCCACGAACGGTCCATGGCGCGGCCCCCTCTTCTCCGGATTCCCGTCGCCGGGTCCAAGCCTCACGAACCGCCGCGTCCCCCCGCAACTCCGTTCCGCTCCGCGGCGCCGCCGTCCGGTTGCGCGGCGCAATGATCGGTGACGTCGCGCCGCGAGCCGAGTACCGTACGCGCAATGCGGATCCTGCATCTCTCCGACACCCATCTCGATCGCTTCGGTGCGCCGAGGGCGGGTGGTGTCAACGCGAGGGAGTCGCTGCGCGGTCTGCTGAACGACCTGGAGCCGGTCGCGGACATCGACGTCATCGTCATCAGCGGCGACATCGCCGACGACGGGTCGCTGGACGCGTACATCTCCGTGCGCGACATCGTCCGGGACTTCGCCCTGCGGCGGCGGGCGCCGGTGTTCTACAGCACCGGCAACCACGACGAGCGCCGCGCCTTCGCGCGGGCGCTGGGCAGCGGGCACCTGCGCCCCGAGGGCGGCAACCACGCCCGGGCGATGCTCACCTCGCCCGCCGGGGAGCGGGCGGCCGTGAGCCTGGTCGACGGCTTCCGCTTCATCACCCTGGACTCGCTCGTGCCGGGCATGGGGTACGGCCTGCTCGGCGGGGCCCAGCTCGACTGGCTGCGCGAGGTCCTGGCCACCCCGGCCCCCATGGGCAGTGTGCTGGTGCTGCACCATCCGCCGATCGCGCTCGACGTCGAGGTGCAGCACGCGCTGGGACTGCGGAACGCCGGCGAGCTGGCCGACGCGATCCGCGGTACGGACGTGCGGCTGATCCTGTGCGGCCACTTCCACCTCCAGCTGTCCGGGCACCTGGAGTCGGTGCCGGTGTGGGTGACCCCGGGGGTCGTCGGGCGGGTCGACCTCACCGCGCCGCCCGGTACCGAGCGCGCCGTCCGGGGGGCCTCGGCCACCCTGGTCCAGATCGGCGCCCACGGGGGGCCGTTGTTCCACACCCTCCACGCACGCGACCCGAGGGCGGGCGAGACGATCTACGAGCTCGACCGGGAGCAGCTCCGTACGATCATCGACCGGCTCGGGCCGAACGCCTGGACCGCACCCGGGAACTGACTCCCGGAGGACTCGGCCTCACCGCACGTCACGGCGCGAACACCCGCCGCGGCGAACGAAAGGGAAATCCCCGGGGAATTCGGTCCTGTTCGAGGACCCGGATCACGCCAACTTTGTTCGCAACAGCAAACGCTGACCCTCGCACGCCCCAGGGCCCCGCGGCACCCCGTGCCGCCGTCCGCCCGGTGACCGCGACGGCGGACCCCCGGTGACGCCGGAGCCGGGCCGTGGCCGGAATCCACCCGCCCCGACCGGCCCGCCGATAGTTATTACCCACGGGTAGTAGCGTCGACTCCAGCGCGCAACACACAACTGGTCCGATCGACCGAACCTGCCCATGCACGGTGAAACGCCGGGAAGACCAACGGAGTTGTTGTCCGATGCCAGTCTTACAAGCACCCACGGACGAGCGCGCCACCCACCGCGGCGGCGACGCCGCGGTGACCTGGACCGCCCGCCTGCGGACGGTCGAACAGGACCCCTTCTTCTTCGACCACCCCCTCGACCACCTGCCCGCGGCCCTGCTGATCGACGGGGCCACCGAACTCGTCGAGCGCATCGCCGGGGCGGACGCGGACTCCCGTCCCGCCTGGCGGGTCCACGCACTGGAGCTGGAGTTCGGCCGCTTCACCGAGAAGCACCTCCCCGTGGAGATCACCGCACGTGCCCTGCCCGGGACGCCCGGCGGGTGGCGCGTCCACTGCCTGCAGCAGGACCGCGCGGTCTGCGACGGACGGATCCACGCGGTGGCCGTCCCGGCCCCGGGGAGCCCGGGCGCCGTGGGACTGCCCGGACCGCGGGCCGGCGAGGACCGGGGGCCGCGCCGGGACACCATGGTCGCCCCCGAACTGGTCCACCGCCACCGGCCCGAGAACGTCCTGCTCGCCGGCTACCGCAACCACGGCCCCGGCGGCTACAGCGCCGAGTTGCTCTCCCCGCCCCGCGGTCACCATCTGCGCGCCCGCTCCCGCGGAACCGGCGTGGAGCTGCGATCGCTGACCGAACTCACCGAGGCGGCACGGCAGTTCGTGACGCTGCTGGGCCACCAGTCACGCCGGGTGGACTTCGACCGCCGCTACGTCGTGGCCTCGCTGCGCGCCGCCACCGCCCGTCCCGTACGCCGCGCCGAGCGGGTCCGGCTGTGGACGGACTCCCTGCCCCCGGTCTGCGGCGGTGACGTCCGCGTCCGGTTCAGCGCGAGCGGCGGTCCGGTCGGCGAGGCCCGCTTCAGCGGGTACGCGATGTCCCCCGCCGCGTACCGCAGGCTGCGCGGCGCCTCCGCGGGAGGCACCCGATGACCCCGGATGCCGGGACGGGCACCCGCCCGGCACCCCCGCCGCGGCACGAGCGCCGCCCCCGCCTGGAGAGTCTCTTCCCGCCCGCCCTGTTCGCCGCCGGACTGGTGGCCCTGGGCTGGGCCCTGATCCGGGAGGGCGGCCACTGGTCCGAGCCCCGGCACCGCGCCCAGGCCGTGGTGATCGGCCTCTACCTGCTGTGGACCCTCCTCGAACTGCGCGTCACCTTCCGTGCCGCCCCGCGGGCCGGCGGCGGCGACGACCGCGGCACCATGCAGTGGTACGGGGCGGCCCGCGGCGCAGTGGTGGCCGCCGCCCTCTTCGTGGCGCCCTGGTGGCAGGGCTGGGGGCCCGGCCAGTGGTTCGCGACGGCCGTGTTCGTCTGCGGTGCCGCGCTGCGCCTGGCCGCGATCCGCCGGCTCGGCCGCTTCTACTCGCACAAGGTGCGCACCCTCGGCGACCACGAGGTCGTGACCGACGGCCCCTACCGGGTGGTGCGCCACCCCGCCTACAGCGGCATGGTGCTGGCGCACGCGGGCTTCGTCGGGGTCCTGGCCAACCCGCTGAGCGTGGCCGCGTTCCTCGCGCTGCTGCTGCCCGCCGTCGTGCTGCGCATCCGCGCCGAGGAGCGGGCCTTGGCCGACCTGCGCGGGTACGCCGCGTACGCCCGGCACCGCAAGCGGCTGATCCCGGCGGTGTGGTGACCGTGACCGTGACCGACGACAGGGGCCGGCGCGCCCGCCGGCGTCCCAACGCCCTCGTCCCGCTGCTGGACGGGAAACGGATGACCGCCGACGACTGCGGGCACAAGTTCGCGCGGCTCGCCCGGATGCGCGAGGCCGGACTGACCGTGCCCGCCTTCTTCGTCCTGCCCGCGGACTGGCACCGCGCCCTCACCCGGCCGCTGCGCCCGCGCATCGACGCCCTGCTGCGGTCGACGGACTTCGCCGACCCCGCCTCCGTCCGGGCCGCGGCCGCCGGGATCCGCGAGCTGTACGCCGGCGCGCCCCTGCCGCCGGAGGCCGAACGGCGGCTGCTCGCCGCCTTCGACGAGGTGATCGGCCCCGGCGCGCCGGCCGCCGTACGGGCCTGCACCGTGGGAGTCCACGGGGAGGACTCCGCCGAGGACCCCTTCGCGGGGCTCAGCGACAGCTTCCTGCAGGTGCGCCGCGCCGCGCTCGTCGACCGGGTCCGGGCCTGCTGGGCCTCCGGGCACAACGCGGAGGCCCTGCTCTACCGGCACGCCCGCGGCCTGCCGGTGGACTCCGGCGGCACCGGCGGCGTCGCGGTCGCCGTCGGCGTCCAGCGGATGGTGCCGGCGGAACGCTCCTTCGTGATGTTTACCTGCGATCCGGGGACGGGCGCCGCCGACACCCTGATCGCCGCGGGCCTGGGCCTGGGCGAAGGCGTGGTGCAGGAGAAGGTCGGCGTCGACCACTACTTCCTGCGCGGCCCGGAGCAGCGGCTGGAGCGCGTCGTCGCCACCAAGCCCGAACGCCTCGTCCCCGACCCGCGGCGCCCCGACGCCGGACCGGTGCCGCAGCCCGTGCCGCCGGAACTGCGCGACGCCCCCGTCCTCGACGACCCGCTCGTACGGGAACTGGCGGCCCTCGGCCGCACCGTGCAGAAGCTCTTCGGCGGGCGGCCGCAGGACGTCGAGGGCGCCGTCACCGCCGACGGACGGGTGCACCTCGTCCAGTCCCGCCCGGTCGCGGTCGACCTGCGGCTTCGCCGGCTGTGGAGCAGCGCCAACGTCACCGAGAGCTTCCCCGGACCCACCACCGCGCTGACCTACTCCTTCGCGCAGCGGTTCTACCGCACGATCTTCCACGACCTGTACCGCAGGCTGGGCGTGCCGGCCCGGACCCTCCACGACGACGAGCCGTACCTCGAGCGCATGATCGGCCTGCACCGCAACCGGATCCACTACGACCTGGAGTCCTGGTACCGGCTGCACGGCCGGCTCGCCGTCTTCCCGTGGTTCCGCGCCTCGTGGGAGTCGATGATGGGCCTGGCCGAGGGCAGCGGCCCCGCCCCGGCGCCCGCCCCCTCCCCCGTGCGGCTGGTCCGTCCAGTGGCCCGGGTCGTCCGGCTGATCGCCGGTCACCACCGGTCCATGACGGCCTTCGAGAAGTGGTGGGAGGCGCTGATCGCCGATCGCCGGGGCGCCGACTGGTCGGCCGTCGATCCGCTCGCCCGCATCCAGGACCACCGCGAGGTGTGGCGGCAGGCCGGCAACCACTGGGGCGTCACCCTCCTCAACGACTCCGTGCTCGGCGCCACCGCCGGCATCACCGGCCGGCTGCTCGCGCGCTGGGCGCCGCACGAGGGCCCCGGCCTCCTCAGCGACCTGCTCTGCGGCGACGAGTCCAACCGCAGCAGCGAGGCGGTGATGTCGCTGCTGCGGCTGGCCGGAGCCGTACGCCGGGACCCGCGGCTGTCCGCCGCCCTGCGCTCCGGCCCGGAGCCGGGCCCGGAGCTCTGGCGTGCCGTACGGGACGGCGCGTTCGGGCGGGAAACACGGGCGGCCGCCCTGGAGCACCTCGACCGCTACGGCGACCGCGGCCTGCACGAACTGAAGATGGAACGGCCCAACCTCCGCAGCACCCCCTGGACGCTGCTGCGGATGGCCGGGGAGCACGCCGCCGGCGGCCTCGACGGGCCCGCCCTGCGCGCGGCCGAACTACGGGTGCGCGCCGCGGCCGAGGAACGGCTGGCCGCCGCGCTCGGCGCCCGCTCGCCCCGGCTGCGGCTGGTGCGCGCGCTGCTGACGGCCCTGCGCCGGGCCATCACCCACCGGGAGAACTCCCGTTACTTCCGCAGCGAGCTCTTCGGCTACAGCAAGGCGGTCTTCGCCTCGCTGGGCGAGGACCTGCACGCGCGCGGGGTGCTGCGCGACCCCGGCGACGTCGTCCACCTCACCCAGGACGAACTGTTCGGCTGGTACGACGGCAGCGGGGTCAGCGGCAACCTCCAGGCGCTCGCCGACGTCCGCCGCGCCGAGTACGAGGCCCCCGGGCCGGACCTGCCGCCGGGCTTCACCACCCTTGGCCCGGTCCGCGACCGGCTCCCCGGCGGCCCGGCGGCGACGACCGCCTCCGCCTCCGGCGGGCACGGCGACGGCGACGGCGACGGCGAACTCTCGGGGCTGGGCTCCAGCGGCGGGGTCGTCCGCGGCACCGCCCGCGTCGTCCTCGACCCGTTGCGGCCCGTCGAACCGTGCCCGGACATGATCCTGGTGGCCCGGGAGACCGACCCCGGCTGGCTCTTCCTCATGCTGGGCGCGCGCGGGCTGGTCGTGGAACGCGGCACGCTGCTCTCGCACACCGCCATCACCGGCCGCAAGTTCGCCATCCCCACGGTCGTCGCCGTCTCCGGTGCCACCACCGTCATCCCCAATGGCGCGCTCATCGAGATGGACGGCTCCACGGGGCGCGTCAAGATCCTCGCGCCCCCGCCGGACCGGGAGGGGGACCGATGAGGACGGCGACCGCGCTCTTCCGTTTCACCGTCCAGGTCTTCACCCCGTACGTGTACGTCCCCTACGCCACGCTGTGGGTGCTGTCGCTGGAGGCCGCCGCCGCGGCGGCGACCCGCACGCCCTGGCACCCCGGCGCCGGCACGGCGGTGCGCTGCGCCTCGGCCGTCCTGGTGCTCTTCTGGCTGCGGGTGGTCGACGAGCAGAAGGACCTCGACTACGACCGTGCGCACAACCCGGACCGCCCCCTGGTGCGGGGCACGGTCACCGTCGCCCAACTGCGGTCCGCGATGGGCGCCGTGGCGCTGCTCCTCGTCACGCTGAACGCGGCGCTGTCCCCGGTGTCGCTGCTCCCGCTCACCGCCTGCCTCGCGTACTCCTGGCTGCTGGTGGTGCTGGAGCGGTGGTCCCCCCGGCTCCGGGACGGCGTCCTGCTCAACCTCGCCGTCACCCACCCGGTGCAACTGCTGCTCAGCGTGTACGTCTACGTCTCCCTGACCGCCTCCACGCCCGTGCCGGCCCGCTGGCACGCGCTGCCGCTGCTGCTCGTCCCCGCCTGCGTCTTCCTGCACTTCGAGTTCGCCCGCAAGACCCGCTGGCGGTCCGAGCCCGGCTCCCGGACGTACTCGGGCGTCATCGGCCCGGTGCCCAGCGCCCTGACGGCGCTGGGCTGGGCGGTGCTCGCCACCGTGCTGGCCGCGGCCCTGCTGCGCGACCCCCGGGCACTGCTCCCCTGCGCCCTGCTCGCCCTGCCGGTCATGGCGGCGCTGCGCTTCCTGCGCCACCGCACGGCGGCCTGGCCGGTGCCCGCGGCGATGGCCTTCGTCGTCGGCTTCCTGTCCGCCCTGCTCACCTCGGCGTTGCTCATCCAGTCCGCGGCGCCCGGAGGCCCCCGATGACGACCCTTGGCGACCGGCAACTCCGCCGCCACCGGGCGGAGTTGCCCTGCGTCCCGTCGGCCCTCCGGGGCTCGGCAGCGCCCGGCTGCCCCCGCCATCACACCGCCGCCCGGCCGGCGTGCTTCCCCGCCGCCCCCGGAGGCCCGCGATGACGACCGCCGCCAACCACCAACCCTGCGGCCCGCGACCGGACTTACGGCCACCGGGACACCGCCGCCCATCCACGGCCCCGCCCTGCGCCCTGCAGGTCATGGCGGCCCTGGGCTTCCCACGCCACCGCAACGCCGCCCAGCCGATGCCCGCGGCGAGGGCCTGCGCCGTCGGCTTCCCGTCCGCCCCCGGAGGCACCCGATGAGGACCGTCCTGCTCACCGGCGCCGCCGGCTTCACCGGCCGTGCCGTCCACCGCCTACTCCGCCGCCAGCCGGTGGAGTTGCGGCTGCTGACGCACCGCCGCCCGCCCGTCGCCGACCCCGCGGCCCGCCTCGTCCACGCCGACCTCGCCCGCCGCGGCACCCTGCACGGCGTCTGCGACGGCGTGGACACCCTGCTCCACCTGGCCTGCACCGTGGACGAGGAAGATCCCCGGGCCTGCGGCCTCGTCAACGACCGGGGCACCGCCGCCCTGGTCGCCGAGGCGCGGCGTGCGGGGGTGCGGCGGATCGTCCACCTCAGCACCGCCGCCGTCTACGGCGACGGACCGCACCGCGGCGCCGCCGAGGGCGACCTCGTCCCCGCGCCGGTCTCTGCCGTCAGCCGCTCGCGGCTCGCGGGGGAGCGCGCGGTCCGGGCCGCCGGGGGCGTCGTACTGCGGCCGATGTTCGTGTACGGGCCGGGCGACCGATGGCTGGTCCCACAGCTCGTGCGCACCCTCACCGCGCTCCCGGTCTCCGTCGACGGGGGCCGGGCCCTGCTCTCCCTGGTCGCCGTCGAGGACCTGGCGGCGGCGATCGCCGCGCTGGCCGTGGCCGACTGGGGTCCGGTGCCCGGCGGGGAGGTCCACCACGTCGGCCACCCGGAGCCGGTCGCCGTGCGCGACCTGACCGCGGCGCTCACCGAGCACCTGGGCGTGCCCGCCCCCGCGGCCGACCTCACGTACGACGAGGTCCGCGAGCTCCTCGCCGGGCGGCCCCGTGACCTGCGCCACCTCACGCTGTTCGGCCAGGACCACCACTACGACAGCGGCCGCGTCTGGCGGCGCACCGGACACACCCCGGGAGCCTTCGCCACCCGCTTCGCCGCCGCCGCGCCCTGGTACCGCGCCCACCTCGCCCCGCTCACCCATCTCACCCATCTCGCCCCTCTGGCCCCGCCGGCGGCAGCGACCGCCGGCCCGACGGAAGACGGGACGCCGTGACCCCCATCCCCACCACCGCGACCGCCGGCGCGCCCTCCACCGTGCGGCGCGCTCCCGAGGCCCCCGGTGCGCTGCCCCTGCTCGGCCACGGCCCGGCACTGCTGCGCCGGCCCCTGCAGTTCCTCGGCTCGCTCCCCGCCGTCGGCCCGGTGGTCCGCATCCGCCTGGGCGGCCTGCCCGCGTACGTCGTCAACGACGCCGAACTGGTCCGCGCCGTGCTGGTCGGCGAAGCGGGCCGGTTCGACCAGGGCGTGCTCATCGAGAAGGTGCGCCCTCTGCTCGGCTCCGGCGTCGGCACCGCCGACGGCGCCGAGCACCGCAGGCTGCGCCGGCTGATGCAGCCCGCCTTCCACCGGGCCCGCATCGCCCGTTACGCGGCCACCATGACCGCCGTCGCCGCCGAGCGCACCGCTGCTTGGCGGCCGGGCGGGATCCTGCGCGTGGACGAGGAGATGAACGCGCTCGCCCTCACCACCGTGGCCAGGGCGCTGTTCTCCTCGGACCTCGGCGCGGAGGCCGTCGCCGAGGTGCAGCGCTCGCTGCCCGTCGTCCTGGACGAGATCCCGCGCCGCTCCATGCTCCCCGACGCCCTGCTGCGGCTGCCCACCCCCGCCAACCGGCGCTTCGACCGGGCCGTACGGCGTCTGCGCTCGGCGACCCGGCACGTGGTGGAGGCCGCCCGCGCCGACGGCACCGACCACGGCGACCTGCTCTCCGTCCTGCTGCTCACCGCGGACGAGGGGACCGGGGAGCGGCTGACCGACGACCAGGTCCACGACCAGCTGGTCAACATGCTCGTCGCAGGCACCGAGACCACCGGCGCCACCCTGGCCTGGGTCTTCCACGAACTCGCCCGCGAGCCCACGGTGGAGCGCCGGCTCCACGAGGAGACGGACCGGGTCCTCGGCGGGCGCCCGGCCGTCTTCGAGGACCTGCCCCACCTCCCCCACACCCGGCGCGTCGTCCAGGAGGCCCTGCGCCGGTACGCGCCGTGGATCATCCTGCGGCTCTCCCCGGAGGAGGTGCTCCTCGGCGACGTCGCCGTCCCGGCGGGCGCGACGGTGCTGTTCAGCCCGTACGTCCTGCACCACCTGCCGCAACTCCACCCCGACCCCCTCTCCTTCGACCCCGACCGCTGGCTGCCCGAACGCGCCGCGCGCCTGCCCAGGGCCGCGTCCATCCCCTTCGGCGCGGGCGGCCGCCAGTGCCCGGGCAACGTCTTCGCCCTCACGCAGGCCGTCATCCAGGTCGCCACCGTCGCCGCCCGGTGGCGCCTGTGCCCGGCGGACGCCGGCCCGCACGTGCGCGAACTCGCCCGCGGCGCGGTCGTCCACCCCACCGCGATGCCGATGCGGTGCGTGCCCCGCGAGGACGCCCAGGTGGAGACCCTCCCGCTTCCGTAAAGACATCCCCATGCAATGGTCCGTTTTCCCGACGTACGGGAGATGGGTGAACCGGAGCGTGGGGCGAGCCGTACAGGCTTGTCGGTGGCCCAAGCTCCTCCAGCGGGGGTCGCCCCCATCACTGTGGCTCGCTTGGAAGGAACTTCGGGTTGTCGCTCTCCAGCGCTCATCAGCGACCGGTAACGGACCAGGCGGACACGACGGAGCAACCACCCCCGGGCGACGCTCCGGAGGAGGAGGCGGCGGCGGAGACCGAGCCCGAAGCGAAGCAGGAGCCCGAGCCCGAGCCCGAGCCCGAAACGGAGGCGGCTCCCGCCCCCGACCTCGGGGCGGACGACGAGCAGGCCCACGAGGAGGCCCCCGGCGAACCGGCTCCCGCCGCGGGCAGCGCCCTCGCCCGATGGCGGGAGCGGCACCCGGACGTCACCCGCGCCGTGTCGTGGAGCCTCACGATCCTCGCCGCCGCCCTGGTGCTCTTCGCCTTCCTGATGCCCGACCGGCTCCCCTACCTGACCGCCTCCCGCTTCGTCCGCGTCCCGGCGGAGCCGATCCTGCTGGCCGCCCTGCTGCTCGTGCTGCCGCCCAGGCCCCGGCGCGTGGTGGCGGTCCTCAGCGGGGTCCTGCTCGGCCTGCTGGTCGTCCTCAATTGCGTGGACATGGGCTTCTACCAGACGCTGCAACGCCCGTTCTACCTGCTGTTCGACTGGCCCCTGTTCTCCGACGGGCTGTCGTTCCTGAAGGACTCGGCCGGGGCGACGACCGCGTACGGCGCCCTGGCCGGGGCCCTGCTCGCCGTCCTCGCGCTCCTCGTGCTCATGCCGCTGGCGATCGTGCGGCTGTGCAAGGTGATGGTGCGGCACCCCTCGGTGGCACGCCGCGGCACCCTGGTGGCCGGCGTGGTCTGGATGACGTGCGCGACGCTCGGCCTCCAGGTCTCCGGGCTGAACTTCGCCGCCAAGGACGCCAGCCTGCGGGTGCGGGGCCAGGTGGACATGGTGCAGCAGGGCCTGGCCGACCAGAAGGTGTTCGCCAAGAAGGTGGCCAACGACCCGTTCGCGAAGATCCCGTCCGACCGGCTGCTGTCCGGGCTGCGCGGCAAGGACGTCATCTTCACGTTCATCGAGAGCTACGGCCGGGACGCGGTCGAGAACCCGGCGATGGCGCCGGACGTCGACGCGGTGCTGCGGGGCGGCACCAAGCAGCTCGCCGACGCGGGCTTCTCCGCCCGCAGCGGGTGGCTGACCTCCCCCGTCACCGGCGCGGGCAGCTGGCTCGCCCACACCACCTTCCTGTCCGGGCTGTGGGTCCCGGACCAGCAGCGCTACCGCTACGTCAGCTCCAGTGACCGGATGACCCTCACCAGTGCCTTCAAGCGCACCGGCGACTTCCGGACGGTCGGCATGATGCCCGGCGTCACCCGGGCCTGGCCGGAGGGCAAGTTCTTCGGCCTGGACCACATCCACGACTCGCGCACCATGGGGTACCAGGGGCCCAAGTTCAGCTGGTCGCCGGTGCCCGACCAGTACACCCTGTCGGCGTTCGAGCGCCTGGAGCACGGGAAGGCGTCGAACCAGCCGATGATGTCGGAGATCATCCTGGCCTCCAGTCACAACCCCTGGGCGCCGATCCCCCACATGATCGACTGGGACCAGGTAGGCGACGGCTCGGTCTACGACGCCATCAAGAAGGAGGGCAAGGACCCCAAGGAGGTCTGGAAGGACCCCAAGCAGGTGCGCCAGGAGTACAGCAAGGCCATCCAGTACTCGCTGACCAGCCTCATCGACTTCGTGACGAAGTACGGCAACAAGAACACCGTGCTGGTCTTCCTCGGCGACCACCAGCCGGTGTCGACGGTCGTCGGCGTCAACGCCAGCCGGGACGTGCCGGTCGCGATCGTCGCCCACGACCCCAAGGTGCTGGACCAGGTCTCCGACTGGGGCTGGAGCGACGGGCTGCAGCCCGAACACGACGCGCCGGTCTGGCGGATGGACGCCTTCCGCGACCGCTTCCTGACCGCGTTCACCTCCCGACAGCCTTAGCGCTTCTCCCCGTCGCCCCCCGTACCGCCGGGGGGCGACGGGACCGCCGGGAAGGGGCCGGGAAGGGGCCGGGAAAACCGGCTGCCCCACGATCACGGGCCTGATAGCGTCACCGTGCAGTGACGACCGAGGAGGTGAGACCCATCAACGCTGTAACAGGCCGGGTGCTCCCCTCCCGCACGGCTGCGCGGACCCTCTGACGCAGGTGTCCCCGGGAGTGCCCGAAGGCATCCCGAAAGGCATCGAGCCATGCGCTTCCTCTCGGAGACGACCGCGAACGGCGTCTCGGAACACCTCTTCGTCCTCGGCGACATCACCGGCGTGCTCTGGTCCCCCGCCGACGCCCCCGCCGACGCGGCGGGCGACCGCCCGCTGATCCTGCTGGCCCACGGCGGCGGCCGGGACAAAAAGGCCCCGGGCCTCCTGGCCCGCGCCCACCACCATGTGACGACCGGCGGCTTCGCGGTCGCCGCCATCGACGCACCCGGGCACGGCGACCGCCCGCGGACCGCCGCCGACGAGGCCGCCGCGGTACGCATCAGGGAGGCGGTGGCCTCGGGCGGGCCCGTCGCCCCGCTCATCGCGGCCCACAACGCGGCGCTGGCCACCCGCGCCGTCCCGGAGTGGCGGGCCACCCTGGACGCCCTGCAGGCCCACGGCCGTGTCGGCCCGGACGCCCCGGTCGGGTTCTGGGGCGTGTCGCTGGGCACCGCCGTCGGCGTACCGCTCGTGGCCGCCGAACCCCGGATCACCGCCGCCGTGTTCGGGCTGCTCGGTCACCAGTCCCTGGCCGGGACGGCGGCCCGGATCACCGTCCCGGTCCGCTTCCTCCTGCAGTGGGACGACGAGCTGGTGCCGCGGTCGTCGTCCCTCGCCCTCTTCGACGCCTTCGCCTCCCGCGACAAGACGCTCCGCGCCAACCCGGGCCGGCACATGGAGCTGCCCACGTCCGAGGTGGAGAGCGAACAGCGCTTCTTCGCCCGCCGTCTGGTCCGGGACCACCCCGGCGCGCGACAGGCACAGCACTGACCCTCCGGGCCCCCCGGTACCGCGCTTCCCCCAGCACCGCCGAAAGGAACTCCGCCATGCCCGTTTTCCCCTCGTACGACGGCACCGAGCTCGCCTACCACGTCCTCGGCTCGGGCCGCCCGCTGCTCTGCCTGCCCGGCGGGCCGCAGGACTCCGTGTACCTCGGTGACCTCGGCGGCCTGTCCGCGCACCAGCAGCTGATCAGGCTGGACCTCCGGGGCACCGGCCGGTCCGCGATGCCGCGGGACATCGCCTCCTGCCGCTGCGACCGGCTCGTCGACGACGTCGAGGCCCTGCGCGAGCACCTCGGCCTCGACCGGATGGACGTGCTCGCGCACAGCGCGGGGGCCAACCTCGCCGCGCAGTACGCGGGCCGCCATCCGCACCGGGTCGGCAGCCTCGTCCTCGTCACGCCGAGCGTCCGGGCCGTCGGCCTCCCCATCACGGGCGGCCTCCGGCGCGAGACGGCCCTGCTGCGCCGGGACGAACCGTGGTTCCCGGAGGCGTTCGCGGCCCTGGAGGCGATCGTGGCGGGCGAGGCCACCGCCGAGCGGTGGCAGGCCGTAGCGCCGTTCTCCTACGGCCGCTGGGACGAGGTGGCGCGGGCCCACCAGGCGGCGGAACGGGAGCAGATGAGCGACGAGGTCGTATCCGCCTTCGGTGCCGAGGGCGCCTTCGACCCGGACGGCACCCGTGCCGCGCTCGCCGGGCTGGCGTCACCGGTCCTCCTGCTCGCCGGGCAGGTCGACCTCGGGGCGCCCCCGGCCACGGTCGCCGAGTTCGCCGCGCTGTTCCCGGACGCCGGGCTCGTCGTCCAGCCCGGGGCCGGGCACTTCCCCTGGCTCGACGACGCCGGCCGCTTCGTGACGTCCGTCGCGGCGTTCCTGAAGGGTGAGGACGGGCTCAGCACCTCATGACGTCCGGCGCCGGCGGCACGCCGACCGCACGGCGCGGGCCAGGACCGGAGGGACGAGGTCCTTGGCCAGGCGGCGGGCGGCGGAGGCCCGTTCCCCGAACGGGGACGGGTACCCGTTGACCGGCTCGTGGCGGGAGACCGGCAGAGCCGGGGACTTCGCCTTCGTGCCCCTGATGCGGATCAGGGGCACTCCCGCCACCTGGTCCACGGCGTGCCACAGGTCCTGGCGCGTCCTCAGCCACCGCAGCAGCTCCTCGCGGACCTGCTCCGGATCCCCCCAGGTGCCGTAGAGCTTGGTGCTCGTGACCACGACGGGCTTGAGTCCGACCGTCGCCACCGCCGCCCACACGGCGGCGGCGACTCCCGGGCAGTGCTCGCTCCGGAAGTCGTCGAAGGCCGCGATGCCTTCCGGGACGAGCAGCTCGCGGGCGGCCGCGATGTCGCCGGAGACGTGCTCGTACAGATGCGACGCGTCGACGTGCACGAAGCGGCAGCTCCCGGCGCCGACGTGCGAGGTGATCACCGATGTGGGGGCCTGCACCATCGTGGGGAGCCGGTCGTGGAACGACAGGTAATTGGCCTCGAACGCGCGCCGGGTGAGCGTCGCGTACGCCGAATTCATCTCGGCGCTGTTGGGGTCGTCCACGGCCGGGGAATCCCACAGGTCGCACACCGTGAACCGCTCCCCCTGACGGAGGTAGCCGCCCATGAAGATGGCGCTCTTCCCCATGTAGGCACCGAGTTCCAGCAGGTCACCCTGGTGTTCGAGGTTGCTCTGCCGGCGCAGGAACCAGTCGAAGAGCAATTGGTCGACCGGCCAGAACCAGCCTTCGACGTCGGCGAACCGCTGCGGCCGGGGAATCGCGTCCGCGGTCTCTCCCGAATGTGGCATGAGCTTCTCCCTGGAGAAGGTGGTCCGCCGAACTGGACGCGAGGATATCGATCTCCGGCCGGAATCCCGGGGAGGCCGTGAGGCGAGGGCGGGCGCACTCGGACCGGAGGGCGGTGCGTCACCACCAGATGACGACGTATCCGTCGCCGCCCGCCGAACCCGGAGCGTCGGTGTCGCTGCCGCCGTCGCCGCCCTCGCCCGCACCGGGCGGAGCGGGCTGGACGACGCCGTCCACCGCGGGGCGGCCGCCCTGACCCGGGGCGCCGGGTGGCGGGTTGCCCATCCCGCCGTCCGCGCCCATGCGGACGGTGCCCTGCCCGGGACAGAAGCCCGTGCCACCGCTGCCGCCGAGGAGCAGCGACGCGCCCCCGCCCCCACCGGCCGACACGACGCCGCCCAGGTTGTTGTCCACTTCGGTCGGCGTCCCTGGAGCACCGTTGGCCGCGCCGGCGCCACCGGCGCCGCCGGCGCCGACGTCCACCGCGACCGGTGTGGTCACCGCGGCGGGGGGCACGAACACACCGTCGTCGTCGAAGTCCACCAGGCCGTGGGCGGCTGCGGTTCCGGGCGGCCCCTGAGGCCCGGCGGGCCCCTGGGGACCTCCCGGTCCGGCGGGCCCGGCGGGTCCCTGCGGACCGGTCCCGCCCTGCGGACCCTGAAGCCCGGCGGGGCCGGCGGGGCCGGCGGGTCCCTGCGGACCGGGAGGGCCGGAGGGACCGGAGGGTCCCGGCGGACCAGGGGGCCCCGGTGGACCGGGGCGGCCGGGCCGGCCCGGGCAGTGCCAGGGCAGGTACGGGAAGAATGAGCACGGCTGGGCCGCACGCTTCCCGGCTTGGGGTCCGCCGGCCTCGGGCGCGGGGCCACCGTCCGCGCCGACCGCGTAGGCCGCACCCGCCATCGAACCGGCCGCCAGGACCACGCTCGTGACCACCGCCCGCACCACGCGGGGCATGACTGTTCGAGACACCACGTCACCTCCAGGAACGGCCCACGACGGGCGGCAGGTACCGCCATTGGGGAGAGTGAGCGGTCGTGGACAGCGGCGGGCCCGCATCAAGCCTCGCCTCGGGCACCTCGTCATGCACATCCAGTAGCCGGACCGGGTGATCCCCGGGCCCCGGAACCTCTACATGAGGCGTTTTGTCATCTTGTCGACTTGGCGGAGTGGCCCGCATTCTCGTTGTCTGTCGACGGATCGGGGGATGCGGTGGCGGTGTTGCAGTGCAAGCGATGCGGGTCGACTCAGGTGCAGAGCCTGGAGCTGTACGTGGCGACGATGGATCCGGGCTCGGCGCTGAAGAAGGATTTCGCGCAACCGGCGGAGGAGAAGGCAGCGCTGATCGGGCCGCTGCTGGTGGCCGGGTTCGGGGTGGCGCTGCTGGTGTCGGGGGTGATCCTGCTGGGGCTGCTGGTGACGGTCGGCGGGGCGGTGTGGGGTACGCGGGAGCGAGGCAAGGAGCAGACCTCTCAGCGCAAGCGTGCGGAGTGGCTGAAGCAGATGATCTGCATGCACTGCAAGAAGCCGTTCCTGCCCGTGACGTAGCCCGGGACGACGAAGCGGCCCGCCCACGGTGCCGGGCGGGCCGCGTCGGCGCCCAGGGGAGGGCGGCGGCGTGGCGAAGCCGGGGGCCACGGCTGGGAGGAGCCCGCGGAGCCGGAGCCGACCGTCGAGCCCGTAGCCGCCCCTCGAGGCGAGCATCGCCTCGGGCACGTCGTCATGCACATCCAGTAACCGGACCGGGTGCGGGCACCCCGGATCCGGCGCATTCGCGGGGTCGCTTGACCTCAAGGTCGGTCGAGGTTCTACGGTCACTGCATGAGCATGGAGACCACGGCCTGGACCCAGCTGCACAGCGTCATGAACGCCACGCAGGACCGACGCCCCCTGGCCCGCGACACCCTGCGCCGCGTCGGCGCCTTCGCCCGGCCCCACCGGCGCCGCATCACCCAGTTCGTCCTGCTGAGCACCGTGACCGCGCTGCTCGCCGTGGCGACCCCGGTCCTCGCCGGCTGGATCGTCGACGCCATCGTCTCCGGCGGCGACCCAGGCCGGGTCACCACGCTGGCCGTGCTGATCGCCGTGATCGCCGTGGCCGAGGCGGGCCTCGGGCTGCTGAACCGCTGGCTGTCCGCGAACCTCGGCGAGGGCCTCATCCTCGACCTGCGCACCGCCGTGTTCGACCACGTCCAGCGCATGCCGGTCGCCTTCTTCACGCGGACCCGCACCGGCGCCCTCGTCAGCCGTCTCAACAACGACGTGATCGGCGCCCAGCGCGCGTTCAGCAACACGCTCTCCGGCGTCGTGGGCAACCTCGTCACCCTCCTGCTGACCCTGGGCGTCATGCTCACCCTGTCCTGGCAGATCACCCTGCTCGCCCTCGTCCTCCTCCCGGTCTTCGTCGTCCCGGCGCGCCGCATGGGCACCCGCATGGCCCGCCTCCAGCGCGAGGCCGCGGCCCACAACGCCGCCATGGGCACCCAGATGACCGAGCGCTTCTCGGCACCCGGCGCCACCCTGGTGAAGCTCTTCGGCCGGCCCGCCGACGAGTCGGCCCGCTTCGCCGAACGTGCCCGGCGGGTACGGGACATCGGCGTGCGGACCGCCATGGCACAGTCGGCGTTCATCACGGCCCTCACCCTCGTCTCCGCCCTCGCGCTGGCGCTGGTCTACGGACTGGGCGGCCACTTCGCGCTCACCGGCGCCCTCGACGCCGGCTCCGTGGTCACCCTCGCCCTCCTCCTGACCCGCCTCTACGCGCCGCTGACCGCACTTGCGGGCGCGCGCGTCGACATCATGAGCGCCCTGGTCAGCTTCGAGCGGGTCTTCGAGGTACTCGACCTGCGGCCCCTCATCGCCGACCGCCCCGACGCCCGCCCGGTGCCGGACGGGCCCGTCGCCGTCGAGTTCGAGGACGTCCGCTTCGGCTACCCGTCCGCCGACAAGGTGTCGCTGGCCTCACTGGAGGAGGTCGCGACGCTGGACACCCGCGCCGGCGGCGAGGTCCTCCACGGGATCTCCTTCCGGGCCGAACCCGGCCACACCGTCGCGCTCGTCGGCTCGTCCGGCGCGGGGAAGTCGACCATCGCGCAGTTGCTGCCCCGCCTCTACGACGCAGACGGGGGCGCCGTCCGCGTCGGCGGCACCGACGTCCGCGACCTGACGGCCGCCTCGCTGCGGGCCACGGTCGGCATGGTCACCCAGGACGGCCACCTCTTCCACGACACCATCCGCGCCAATCTCCTGCTCGCCCGGCCGGAGGCCACCGACGAGGAACTGCGCGACGTGCTGCGCCGCGCGCGTCTGGACCGTCTGGTCGCCGAACTCCCCGACGGCCTCGACACCGTCGTCGGCGAACGCGGCTACCGCCTCTCCGGCGGGGAGCGCCAGCGCATGACCATCGCCCGGCTGCTCCTGGCCGGCCAGCGCGTGGTCATCCTCGACGAGGCCACGGCCCACCTCGACAGCACCTCCGAGGCCGCCGTCCAGGAAGCCCTCGCCGAGGCCCTCGCCGACCGCACCGCCGTCGTCATCGCCCACCGCCTCTCCACGGTGCGCGCCGCCGACCTCATCCTCGTCGTCGAGGACGGCCGCATCGTGGAGCGCGGCACGCACCCGGAACTCCTGGCGGCGGACGGCCGGTACGCGGAGCTGTACCGCACGCAGTTCCGCGAGGAGGGCGTCCTACCAGGCACTCTGCGCCGACCTGCAGCGGTAGAACCCGCTTGATAGCGAACTATCGCTTCCTACCCCGTTCCCTCCCGCTCTCGTGTGGCCGCGGCCACACCGCCTTTGACCTCGACACTCGCGGCGCCACCTTGGCTTCGGCGAGCAGCAGGCCTCGACGTACCTTCGCAGACCTGCGGTCACTGCTCGACTTCGTGTTCATAGGGGTGTGCCGGGCCCGCGCCTCGGACGGGCCCGGCACGACTGGGGCGGGCAGGGATCAGACTGCGGGGCAGGTCAGGAGCTGCTGACCGCCGGTGGTGCCCGAGGGGCAGACCGAGACGGTGACGTACCGCGTGTCGACGGAGCGGTCGATGAGCGCGATGCACTCCTCCGCGAACAGCGCTGTGTAGTCGTTCGTGGAGAACTTCGTGCTGTCGTGGATGACGCCGAGGTTGACCTCTTCGCCGCGGCACAGCTGGAGCTGGCCGGCCGGGTAGATCAGGAACGAGACCTCGTCCGGCCAGGCCGTGGCGGGGGTGGCGCCGCCGATGTCGGTCGGCACGGCCGGGGTGAGGTTGCGGGCCCACTGGATGCGGACGCCGAGCGGGCTGAACACGTCCTGCACGTCGGCGTTGGAGACCTCGTCGATGCTGACGCCGTTACGGCGGGCGATGTCGGCGAGGAACAGGTTCCGCGACCACCACGGGAAGACCACTTCGCGGCTGATCGAGTCACAGAACCTGTGGCGCTCGATCATGTCGGCGGCCTGCAGTGCCACAGCGGCGAAGATCGCCGACACGGCGCCGAAGGTGGCGGGGATGGCGACCGGCGTGGCGAGGGCGACGGCCTGCGTCCACAGCTCGGAGCGGATACGGATCTCGTGGGCCACCATCGTGTTCCGCAGGTACCAGGAGACCAGCTCCGGGAAGTGACGCTGCGTCAAGATGCTGGCCTCGAGGCAGACACCGACCGCGTCACAGCGGACCTCGACCGGGTCCGGGCACGGCACCTTGAAGCAGGGCTTCGTGGCGCCGGAGATGTCGTCGACCTCGGTGTGGACCCAGGTCAGCGCGCCGACGTCCAGCGACGGGGTCTTGTAGTAGCGCAGGCCACCCCGGGCGACCTGCACCTCGGGCAGGTCCCACAGCATGTCCGGGCAGGAGACGTCGGTGATCTCGTACAGCGTCTCCGACGGGGCGCACCAGCCGCCGGACGCGACCAAGTTGCTCTGCGGCAGGCGCCGCTGGTCGGCCGCGCGCATCGCAACCTCGGTGCCCTCCGGGGCCGACGAGGAGTCGGTGACGATCAGCTCCTGCGGGTACGGGTGCCGGTAGGAGATGACCTGGCCGACCCCGCCGCCCGCGATCTTGAGGGCGTTCGCGCGGGAGATGATCCCGGCGGTGATCTGGCCGAACTCCAGGGCCGAGCCCGGGGTGTAGCCGGAGACGTCGACCGCCGCGGTGATGCTGGTGGTCGGCGTCGGGGGCTCCGGCAGGACGCGGGGCTGACGCTGCCGGACGTGCGACAGGTTCAGGGAGCGGCGGGCCATCGACGCGGTCTGCGCCTGCGGGGGCGACTCAGGCTCCACGGGCGCCGGGGGCTCCACGGCAGCGGCGGTGGCCGGCTCGACCACCGGCTCCGGCTCGACCTCGGGGGCCGCGTCGCCGCCCTCGTCGCCGCGGACCTGCGCGGCCAGGGCCTCGATCTCAGCGCGGCCTCTTCGGCGGCCGTGACCCGGGCGGCCTGCTCGGTGCGGATCGCTTCGACACCGGCCGCCGGCTCGCGCATGCGGACCAGGCCATCGGGGGTGACGTTGTCGGCGGCGGACAGCTGAGCGAAAGCGCCGCGGGCCCCATCCCGCCAGCGCATGGTCGTCGAGGGAAGTGATGTCCTCGGGAAGCTCGAACTCCGGCATGGGACGGATCTCCAGTGAACGATCACGATCCGTCCGGCCCATAACCAGCGACGCTGTCCGCCTAGCATAGCCAGACCGTCATGCGAACGATGCGGGAAGCCGAGCTAGGCCAGGGGCCCCGCGGGACTCACCCGGTCGGCCACTCAGTGTGCACACCTCGACACACAGAGCGATTCTTGCTTTGGGCTCGCGGCTGTTGATGACCGCCCCTCTCTGCCAGTAGCGGCAGCTGCCGCCCGCCGCGGGCCCCTTCCTGGAGGTGACGTGTTGTCTCGAATAGCCATACCTCGGGCGTTTTGGGCGGGGGCCGTGAGCGTGGCCCTGGCGTCCAGTGCTCTGACGGGCGCCGCGTACGCCGACGGTGGCGAGGCCGCCGCCGTGAAGCCCGACGCTCAAGCCGGGCTCGCCGACCCGTGCTTCCTCTTCCCCTACTTCCCCGGTTACTGCCCCAGCCGCCCGGGCCATGGTCACCCGGGCCGCCCCGGCATTCCCGGACCTCCCGGCCCGCCTGGACCTCCCGGCCCTGCTGGCCCTGCTGGCCCTGCTGGACCTGCTGGACCCGCCGGGCCGCAGGGACTTCCGGGCGAGACCGGCCAGCAGGGACCTGCCGGGCCCGCCGGACCGGCCGGACCGGCCGGACCTGCCGGACCCCAGGGCCTGCCCGGTGTCGCCCCGGCTCACGGCCTGATGGACTTCCAGAGCGACGGTCAATTCATGCCGCCCGCCGACGTCACCACGGTCTTCGTGCAGGCATGGGGCGCCGGCGGGGGCGGAGCCGTAGGGGGCGGCGCGATCACCGGCGCCGGAGGCGGTGGCGGCGGCTTCGCCTGGTGCGTCCTCACCGTCCAGCCGGGCACACCGGTCGCGGTAGACGTCGGCGCCGGTGGTGCCGGTGGCGCCGGCCCGGCCAACGGTTCTCCGGGCACGCCGACCGTTGTGGACAACAACCTGGGCGGCGTCGTGTCGGCCAGCGGCGGCGGGGGCGCGTCGCTGCTCATCGGGGGCAGCGGTGGCACGGGCGTCTGTCCTGGGCAGGGCACCGTCCGCACGGGCGCAGACGGCCAGGAGGGCAACCCGCTACCGGGCGCCCCGGGCCAGGGCGGTCGTCCCGCGGTGGACGGTGTGGTCCAGCCGGCGCCGACCGGTGCGGGCGAGGGCGGCGACGGCGGCAGCGACACCGATGCTCCGGGTGCGGCGGGCGGCGACGGATACGTCGTCATCTGGTGGTAGAGCGCAGGCGGCCCGGCGCGCCACCTGGCGCGCCGGGCGCCGCGTCTTCAGGGGCTGTCCTGGGGGGGGTCACTCGGTCGGCTACTGAAAGTGCACGTCGAATTATGCAGGGCGATTCTTGCGGGTGGCTCGCTGCCGTCGATGACAGGTAGCGGCGGCTGCCGTTCGCGGCGGGGCCCCTTCCTGGAGGTGACATGTTGTCTCGAATAGCCATACCTCGGGCGTGGTTGACGGCGGCCGTGAGCGTGGCCTTGGCGTCCAGTGCTCTGACGGGCGCCGCGTACGCCGACGGTGGCGAGGCCGCCGCCGTGAAGCTCAACGCTCAAGCCGGGCTCGCCGACCCGTGCTTCCTCTTCCCCTACTTCCCCGGTTACTGCCCCAGCCGCCCGGGCCATGGTCACCCGGGCCGCCCCGGCATTCCCGGACCTCCCGGCCCGCCTGGGCCTCCCGGCCCGCAGGGGCCTGCTGGACCTGCTGGACCCGCCGGGCCGCAGGGACTTCCGGGCGAGACCGGCCAGCAGGGACCTGCCGGGCCCGCCGGACCGGCCGGACCTGCCGGACCTGCCGGACCCCAGGGCCTGCCCGGTGTCGCCCCGGCTCACGGCCTGATGGACTTCCAGAGCGACGGTCAATTCATGCCGCCCGCCGACGTCACCACGGTCTTCGTGCAGGCATGGGGGGCCGGCGGGGGCGGTGGAGGAGGCGACCTCGCTCACACCGGAGGCGGTGGCGGCGCCGGGGGCTTCGCCTGGTGCGTCCTCACCGTCCAGCCGGGCACACCGGTCGCGGTAGACGTCGGCACAGGAGGAGCGGGCGGGCCCGCAAGCGGCTTCCCTGGCACACCCAGCACGGTGGACAACGGTCTCGGCGAGGTCGTAACCGCCGGTGGCGGCGCGCTCGGGGGATTTACAGCCGGTGGCGTCGGTGGCACGGCCGACTGTCCTGGCCAGGGCACGGTCCGCCAAGGCAACAACGGCGCAAACGGCACCCTCACCGGTCCGATCGGTGAGCCGGGTGGCCAGGGAGGCCGTCCTGCGGTGGACGGCATCATCCAGCCAGCACCCCAGGGCGCAGGCATCGGCGGATCAGGCGGCGCACGCACCATCGGCCTCCCCGCCTTCGGCGAGAACGGCGGCCCCGGATACGTCGTCATCTGGTGGTAAACCGCCGGCGGCCCGGCGCACCATCCGGTGCGCCGGGCGCGGTCAGCCAGGCGTCAGATGCCTTCCTGGCTGTCGTCCGCCATCTCCCGAGCGCCGACCCGAGTTGAGACGCCTTCTTCCGCGACGGCCAGCCGTCCGGCATGAGCCAGTCGCTTGGATGGCCGGATATCCGCATCTCCTTCTCCGCCGGGTCGCGCAGCTCCAAGCCCTCCAGCGGCCGGTCGTCCGGGTGATGGAAGATCGCCCTGTGGGCGTTGATCGCCACGTGCTGGTTGACCGTTCTGGCCAAGGCGGCCGTCGGTTGCGTGAGGTTGTCGCCCTCGTTGCTCTCGTTGTCGATGATCAACGCCACGCGCCGGTCGAGAGGGACGAGGATCTGTAGGGCCGTGACCAGTCCAACGCCGTCGTGCGGCGACGCCTTCGGGTTCCGCAGGAGAACCACCGGGTCGTCAGTCGTCGTGAGCGCCTTCCGCTCGAAGCGGACCAAACCCCAGGGGCGGCTGTGGAAGTGGGCTGCTGCCCGCGGCATCAGCCCAGCCATGGACCTCAGGTGCCGGTTCCGGTGCTCGGTCAGGTTGTAGGAGTCGAAGTCGGTCATCGTCTCCCACTGCTCATCAATTTCCTCGTCGGTAACCTGGCGCTCGTAAGCACGCTCCATCATCGTCCGGAGTTGCTTCTTGCCTCCCACGGCGACCTGCATCTTGAAGACGAAGTCCGCGACCTCGTTGGCCTGCTGCCGGAAACCGGGCACGCGGACAAACTGAGCGGCTGCCCAATGGCGATGGCTATACGGTGTTCGGGCGCGGGCGGCCACTGGTGCTCGTCGACGACCTTGCGGAAGGCCTCGGCCGCGGCACCCTCGATCTCGCCGAGCGCGTCCTCGATGGCGTCCGAGTAGACGCCCTTCTCGGTCTCCATCAGGTAGAAGTCCTTGACCACGGAGGCGTCGTTGATGGAGACCCTGCTCCGGGTGGTGCCCGGCAGGGGCACGCGGATGATCTGGCCGGACTCGTTCGCGAACCGAGCAAGGTAGTGGACGAGGGCCGTGCCGTAGCTGACGGCGGCGGGCACGACCCTGTACAGGAGACCGCCGATGGCGGCCCTCGTGCCCGCGATGGCCAGCACCGTCACGCCGACCGCGACGCCGGTCACGCCCCGCACGAAGATGTCGTCTCAGTCGCGCGGCGGCACCGGCTCCCAGGTGTCGTACGGCACGTCTCGCGTCTCGGACACGCCATCGATCACCGTCGTCTCCGGGCGGAACCGCCTCACGAGGCGGTACTTCACGCCAGGCACGTGCGGCTGCCGCTGGTCGGGCGTCTCGGTCACGGGTCTCGCTTCTCAACTCGGCGGGGAACGTCAAAGGGGCCGGGCCCGCAGGGAAGTCGGGCCCGGCCCAGCCGGACGGGGATGGTCAGCCTCGGCAGCGCCGCCAGCGGCCGACCCGCTCGTGGGCGCGGTCGTCGTCCTCCCACCGCTGGCCCTCGGCGGCGGCCCGGTCGGCGCCGCCGTTGCGGTGGCCCTCACGGTTCTTCTTCGAGCTCTTGCTGGGTTTCTCGCCCGGCGTGCCGCGCGGCGCGTTCGGCTGGTGTGCCGTAGTCGGCAGCGGCCTGGCGGTGGAGTTCGGCGACCCGCTCGGCGGAGGTCTGCGCCATCAGGCAGCCACCCCTGCCGACTCGGGGGTCCCTGCCGGCCTGGGCTGGCGGGGACCACTCGTGTGTGGTTCAGGTTGCGGAGATGCCTTGCTTTGCGGCGTGGACGATGTGGTGGCGTGTGACGCGGGCGACCTCGTCCCAGAAGGGCTTGGCGGTGAGGTAGGCGCCGAGCGCGGAGAGGAAGCCTAGGGAGACGTCGATGCTGAGGCGTCCCTGTTTGGACCAGTAGACGTCGCTGAGGTCCAGGAGCAGGGCGAACTCGTCGGTGATGAGTGCGGTGCCTGCGCCGTAGGCGGCTGCGATGGCGGGGTGTCCGATGGCGCGTTGGTCGCCGCGGACTGCGATGAGTCCGATGCCTGCGAGCGTGGCGATGCCGATGTTGTAGTGGTGCAGGTGTTGGCCGCCAGCGGAGATGTTTCCCCAGGGCAGCCATCCGCCGCGGATGCCGTGGGTGATCACTCGGACGGTGCCCCAGGTGGTGCTGAAGGACAGCCACGTGACGACAAGCGCTTTCTTGGTGGGGGTGAGGTGCTGGTCTGCTGATTGGCGCCATCGGTCGACGAGCCTCGGTCGGCGTCCGCGCTGTCGCGAGGTTTCAGTGCGCATCGAGGACGCCTCCGGCCGGGGAGGTGGCTTGGGTCTTGCGTGTGCGGCTGGCCACTGCGGCGCCGACGGCGTGCATGCAGGTGGTGCATTAGTCCTCGCGGGTGCCGCCTGGCGTGTGAGGCCTCTTGTCGCTCAGGGTCTGTCCGCACAGAGCGTTGCCGTTGTCGTCGACGGCGTGCCACAGCTGCCAGGTTCCGATCGCGGTTGCTATGTGTTCGGGGCGCATGTGGTACATCGGCCACCTCCCACTCGAACGCGGATGCGGTCAAGGCAATGAAACGGCGGCGACGCCGGGGCGGCGACTCCTTTCGGCCGAACAGGTGAATTTGCGGGAGCCGTGTTTGTCAGTGGCTGGGGCTACTGTGCGCGACATGGCCACTCCCGCCCCTCCGAGGATCGCGAACTGCAGTTGCCGGAAGTGCTTCGAGCCCTGCGTCCGTTACGGCGTCGGGGCAGTCCGCTGTGTGACTCGTGCCTCCAGAAGCAGATGCAACTGTGGGGCGAGGGCGAAGTTGGCGGGGCGCGGGCGCGTGGCGTCGGTGGAGGGTCCCAGGTAGTAGGGCGGCCCCGCCGAGGAGGGAAGGACGTGCCAGCGGGGCCGCGTTTTGGGCCCGCCCGGCCGCAGCACCAGACCCCGCGCAGCCGGGCGGGCGGCTGGGGGCTCTACGGGCTGCGCTCCACGCGGGCGGGGATCATGAGGTTCCAGCCGATGCCAGAGCAGTTTTCCGGAACTGGCGGGAAGGTGTGGCCCTGCACGTTGGTGCTCGTGATGCACATGCCGCCGCGGGCCTACGCCTGTGATCGCACCGCACCGCAACGTGTGGTGGCTCTGTCAGGAGGTGAGGATGGAGATGCCGTCTCCGAGCAGTTTCAGTCCGAGAACGAAGAACAGGACCGCCATCACGGCAACATTGTGCTGAGCTGCCCAGTCCTTCCAGCCACCGAGTGTGGTCTTCGCCCGGTCTCCCCCGAGTAGGAAGACTCCCAGCGGGACCAACAGGCCGAGGGTGGCGATCACGACGAAGATCGCCAGCGATGCGATCTGCTGCCCGAGCGGCAGCCCGGCCGAGCCGATGGCGGCGCTCGCGGCGATGGTCAACGGGGCGTTCTTGGCGTTGAGCGCTGCCAGGGCCAGTCCGAGTCCCAGGACCTTTACCGGCGTAAGCCGGTCTATCGCGCCCATCCATTTCGGCAACTGTGCTTGCGAGGGATCCCTCGGGCGTCGGTGCCACAGCCGGGCTCCGAACAGGACGAGGAACACGCCCAGGGCGAGCTTGAGAGCTCCCACCCAGGGGGCCGGGTGACCGTGGGCGGAAGCACCCGCGGGGGAAGCGATCGCCAGCATCAGCGCACCCAGTGCGGAGAGCCCCAGGATCCAGCCGAGGGCGAAGAGGACCCCGTTGAGACGTCCCCGCGGCGTGGCGAGGATGAGGATGATGGCGATGATCGGGAGCGGGCTGATTGCGACCGCGGCCGCGAAACCCAGTACGTCACCCAAGACTGCGCCCATGGTTGCCTCCGTGCCGTGGAACCGGGCTTGGCGGCCCGCCGGGCCGCTTCCGCGACTGGTGGGCGTCGCCGGCGGCCTCACCAGGGTCAAGGAAACCTTCGAGGCCACGACGACTGAGGAGTACATCGCCACCATGCCTTGACCCCGGTCCAGCACTGATGCGCCGCTGGAGTGGCCTCACCGAGCGGCTGAACACCCGGGGTGTTACAGCCCCTCGGTGAGGGAACTTAGCCCGCGACCGTCGAACGAGGGGCAAACGATCACGGTGGCTCGGCGGTTCGCATGCGGTCAGCGTGCCCTCCAGGCCATGGAGGCGCATTCTGAGAAGTAAAGACCGGGACGGCAATCCAGTGCCGGCGGGGCGAACGTGTCGGCTTACCCGGGGTGCTTCGGCTGTGGGATGTGTTCCGGCGTCTTCTTGCCGAGCGGCTGATTGAAAATGACGGGACCCTCAGGATGGCAATTCCGGCAGAGGCATCCTCGGACCCCGGTGGTGCGGGTCTGCCAGAGCGCCTGTGGCCGCACAACGAGGACCTGGCCATCCTGGACGCGCTGTTCGCCCAGTCACCGATCGGCGTGGCCGTGTTCGACACCGAGCTGCGCCTCGTGCGGGCGAACCCCGCGCTGGAACGCATCCATGGGATTCCCAATGTCCAGCTCCTCGGTCACCGGATCAGTGAGGTCCTGCCCGAACTCGACACGGACGGGATCGAGAGCCGGCTCGCGCGGGTATTGGAGACGGGTCTGCCCGTCGTCGGCACCGAGCACCGCGGTCGTACGCCTGCCGACCCGGGCAGAGACCACTTTTGGCTGACGTCGTCGTTCGCGCTGACCGGACCGGACGGCCGCCGCCTGGGCGTCACCGATCTGGTCTTCGACGTCACCGACCGCCACCGTACCCGCGAGCGCCTGGCCCTCCTCGACGAAGCCAGCGCCAGCATCGGAACGACACTCGACGTCACGCGCACGGCCCAGGAGCTTGCCGACGTGCTCGTACCGCGCCTGGCCGACCTCACTTCGATCGACCTCCTGGACGGCGTGGTGGAGGGCGAGGAAGCCCCGCCCTCCGACGCCGGCAGGATCGCGCTGCGCCTCGTAGCCCGCAAGGCCTCGCATCCGGCGATCACCGAAGGGCTCCGGCTGGTCGGAGAGGTCCAGGAGTTCGCCGCCGACTCGCCCCATGCCCAGACCCTCGCTGACGGGCGACCCCGGCTGCTGCCTGTCGTCGACCCCGACGTTGACTGGGTCCGGAACTCTCCCGACCGCAGGGCCCTGGCGCTGCGGTCGCACGGGACCCACTCGCTGATGGTGGTGCCCCTGCGAGCCAGGGACATCGTCCTGGGCGTGGCCCATCTGTACCGCACGGCGGCCCGCCCGGAGGCCTTCGAGCCCGACGACCTGGTCTTCGTACAGGAACTGGTCGCCCGCGCCGCCGTCTGCGTGGACAACGCCCGCCGCTACACCGGCGAGCGGGCGGCCGCCGTGACCCTCCAGCAGAGCATGCTCCCGCGCAGCGCTCCGGACCAGAGCGCCGTCGAGGTCGCGCACCACTACCGTCCGGCACGCGGGCACGCCGGGGTGAGCGGCTGCTGGTTCGACGTGATCCCCCTCTCCGGCGCCCGCGTGGCCCTCACCATCGGCGACATACCCGCCACGGGCGTAGAGGCCGCCGCCTGCATGGGCCAGATCTGCTCCGCCGTACGCACGCTCACACAGCTTGATCTCGCCCCCGACGAGGTACTGGCCCGGCTCGACGACATGGTGCCGCGCCTGGTCGAACGCGAACACACCGCAGGATCCGCACCCATCATGGAGAAGCTCGTCGGCGCCACCTGCCTGTACGCGGTCTACGACCCGGTCTCCCGCCGCTGCGTCATGGCCAGCGCCGGACACCCCCCACCCGCCATCGCCGATCCGGCCGACCGGGTCCACTTCGCCGACCTGCCGTCCAACCAGCCCCTGGGCCACGGCGACCCCGTCTTCGAGCCCCACCAAATGGAGCTCGCCGAGGGCAGCACTCTCGCGCTGTACACCCAGAGCCTCCTCCGCGCCGGCGATGCGGACCGGTCACTGAACGAGGGGCTCTGCGCGATCATCGCGCAGTCCCGCCGTTCGCCGGACGAGATCTGCCAGGCCGTTGCCGACGCCGTCACCCCCCATCTGGCGCCTCAGGACGACCTGGCACTGCTCCTCGCCCGCACCCGCTCGCTCGACGCCGCGCAGGTCGCCACATGGGACCTGCCGGCCGATCCCGCCGCCGTCGCCGATACGCGTTCGCTCGCCCGGCGTCAGCTCGACCAGTGGGGCCTGGAGGACCTGGCCTTCACCGCCGAACTTGTCATCAGCGAACTGGTCACCAACGCCATCCGCTACGGCACCCCACCGATCCGGCTCCGGCTCATCCGCGACCGGATGCTGATCTGCGAGGTCAGCGACGCCAGCAGCACTTCACCGCATATCCGCCGGGCCGCCACCACCGACGAGGGCGGCCGCGGACTTTTCCTCGTGCCCAGTGCTCCCACCGCTGGGGAACCCGCTACCACGCCACCGGCAAGACCATCTGGGCAGAACAGCCACTCAACGACGTCCCGTAGCCCCGAGAAGCAAGCAGAAGGCCCAGGTCAGCCGGTACGATTTCGGAATCCTGGGCCCGGAACCTTCGTCTCGGTGAGGGGCGCGGTGCCACTTACGCGCCAGATGGCCCAGCGTCGGCCGCTTGACCTGCCTGATCTGATCGTTCGCGTGGGCACGGCTACATTCCGAGACCCATCGGTCCGGGTCAGCTCGGTTCGGGGACGGCGATCTCCCGCTTGAGGATTTTGCCGGTGGGTCCCTTGGGCAGGGCGTCCACGAGCCAGACCTCGCGTGGGTACTTGTACGGCGCCAAGCGGTCGCGGACGAACTCCCGCAGTTCCTCCGCGCCCGTCGCCGTGCCGGGCCGCAGGGCAACCACGGCGGCGACCTCCTCGCCGAGAGTGGGGTGCGGGATGCCGATGACGGCGGCCTCGGCCACGGCGGGGTGCTTGTACAGGACCTCCTCGATCTCGCGCGGGTAGACGTTGAAGCCGCCGCGGATGACGAGGTCCTTCTTGCGGTCGACGATGTAGAAGTAGCCGTCGTCGTCGACCCTGGCCAGGTCGCCGGTGCGCAGCCAGCCGTCCACGACGGTCTCCGCGGTCGCTTCCGGGCGTCCCCAGTAGCCGGCCATCACGTTGTGGCCGCGCACGCACAGTTCGCCGACACCGTCCTGCGGGTCGAGGAGACGCATCTCCACGCCCTCGATCGGGGTGCCGATGGAGCCCGGCTTGCGAGGCCGGTCCAGGTGGTTGAAGGAGGCAACGGGGGAGGTCTCGGACATGCCGAAGCCCTCCAGGACGGCGCAGCTGAAGGCGGTCTCGAAGGTGTGTAGGACCTCCACCGGGAGAGGGGCGCCGCCGGACGCACACAGCCGCAGCGAGCTCGTGTCGTGTCGCGCGGGGTCGTTCAGTCGCTCGGCGAGCATCGCGGCGTACATGGTGGGAACGCCCTCGAAGATCGTGACCTGTCGTTCCGCGATGGTGCGCAGGGCCTGGGCGGGGTCGAAGCGGGCCAGCAAGGTGAGCCGGGCGCCGGCGCTGACGGCGGCGTTCATGGCGCAGGCCTGGCCGAAGGCGTGGAACAGCGGCAGGCAACCCATGACGACGTCGTCCGGGGTTAGCCGCATCAGGGTGCGCGCGGCGATCTCGGCGTTGCGCGCCAGGTTGGCATGCGTGAGCATGGCGCCCTTGGGCGCTCCGGTGGTACCGGAGGTGTAGAGGATGACGGCGAGATCGTCGCCGTCGAGGGGCTCCGGCTGAGCCGGGTTCGGATGGTTGGCCAGCAGGTCCTCCAGCGCTCCGGGGGCGACGGGAACGATGGTGGTCGCGGTGCCCTCGGCGCCGGCCCGGGCCTGGTCGGCCACCCGATTCCAGGTCAGGAGGAACTCCATGCCGGAGTCGCGTACGTAGTGCGCGATCTCGCGCGGCTTGAGCAACGGGTTCATCGGTACGACGACGGCCCCAGCGCGGAGGATGCCGTAGTACAGGACCGGGAACTCCGTCAGATTCGGCAGCATCAGCCCCACTCGGTCGCCGGGACGCACGGCCTGGGCAGCTAGGAAGGCCGCGGTGCGGCCGGCGATGGCGTCCAACTCGGCATAGGTGAGGGCGTGGTCGCCGAGCTCGACGGCGACACGGTCGCCGTGGGCGTGCGCGGAGGCGGCGAGGAAGTCGGTGAGATGCATGGGGGCCGTTTCTGGTCAGCCGCGGAGCGCGGAGGCGAAGAGAGCGGGCAACTGGGCGACGCCGGGTGCGGCGGTGAAGCGGGTGAGTCGTTCGAGGGTGGTTCGGCCGGTACGGCTAGTGACGAAATACGGCGGGCGCGGAGAGAGCGAGGGGGAGCCGGTGAACAGGCCGCGTGGGGCGGGCGCGAACGGCGCGCGCAGCACCGTCTTCTCGACGCCGGTGAGCATGAAGGCGTTGTGGACGAAGTCGGTTCCGCTGCCGATGGCCTGGCGAGTGTGCCCGGGGTGGGCGCCCCAAGGGGTGTAGCCGAGCAAGAACCCGACACCAGACCAGCAGTTGACGCCCAAGGTTCCGTAGCGTAGCGCGGCGACGGCCTCGTGCACCGCGGCCGCGGCGGCCTTCTCGGTCCGCGGGTGGACGATCAGGGTGGCGCCGAGCGTGCCGGGCAGAGCGTGGTTGGCGAAGTCGACGGCGTGGCGCAGGAATTCCCCGGGGGTGCCGCCGGGGAGCCGTACGACGCCGAGGGCGCTGGCGAAGACCTCGCCGGTCAGGAAGGGGTCGTCGTGGCCGGCGATGTCCGGGATCAGGATCCGGCTGTTGTCGCCGAGCACTTCGGCGGCCGGGTGGGCGTCGCGGACCGCGGTCAGGCGCTCTCCGGCGCCGGGGTAGTAGTCGGTGCGCGGCGGGAGTCGGCGCAGCACGGTCCGGATCTCGTCCAGCAGCCGCTCGCCGCCGGCCCAGCCGCGCGGCAATACGAGGACCTGGGTGGCGATGCAGTTGTGGCCGGAGTTGTTCATCTTGCTGGTCACGATGTGCTCGGCCTGGAAGCGGAAGTCCGCATCGCTCCACGGCCCCGGCACCACGATGCAGGGGCTGACTCCGCCCAGCTCGCTGGTGAAGGGCTTGGTCACCAGTGGCGCGTCGTCACGGCGCCGCTGCTCGGCCTGCTCGTCGGTGCCCCACACGATGGCGTCGTGGGTGCGGTCGCTGCCGGTCACGTGGATGGAGTCCACTTCGTCGTGGGTCGTGAGGTAGGCGCCCTCGGCGGCTCCGCCGTCGACGAACCGCAGCCAGCCACGGCCGGTGAACTCGGCGAAGATCCGCTCGAAGTGGGGCCGCAGGTAGGCGTTGACCGGGTTCATCTTGGCGACGACGACCTGGCCCTCGGCGTATAGCTTGTGCAGGATGTCGAGCGCGGTGATGGAGGCGACGTTCCCGGCGCCGAGGACGAGGGCCACACCCGGACGCGCCGGCGAGCCCCGGTACTCCCCCGCCGCCTCGGCCATGACCTGCGCAGGCGTGGTCCCGGGCCGCATCCACACCTGGGCGGAGTAACCGCTGAGCAGGACGCGGTCCCAGCCGGTGGCGGGGAAGACGTCGACGTGTACGCGGTCCCCGTGCAGGCGGACGGCCGTCGCGTCGAGGGGGGCCTTGCCGACGGCGATGCGGCGCAGCACGTGGAGGAGGGCGGCGGTGTTCTGGGCGAGGGCCCAAGGGCCGCCGGCCCAGTCCTCGGCGGCCCAGGGGGAATCGGGGCCGTATCCCTTGGCGCGGGCGCCGGCCGCGGCCAGATCGGCGGCATTGTCGCGGATTCGCGGCATGAGCCGTTCCAGCAGGCCGATGCGCTCGGCGAGCGAGGTGACGGTCCAGGACTCGGCATGCAGACGCAGTTCGCTCAGCGCACGATCCAGGGACGGGATATCGAGGGTGGTGCGGTTCACGTCTCTCCTTGGCGGGGCGGACGGATGGGACGCGGGACGGTCATGCGGCCAGGCGGCGTGCGTCGCGGGCGGGGTCGATGAGGGTGACGGCCGCGATGCCTCCGGCGAGGAGCAGTACGCCCGCCACGAGCACGGCGTGCTGGTAGCCGGCGGCGCCCTGGGTGTCGACCAAGCGGCCGGTCAGGGTGGGCGCGATCAGTCCCGCCATGGTCACCACGGCATTCATCAGGCCCAGTGCGCCTCCGCGGCGGCCCTCCGGGGCGAGTTCGGCGACCGTGGTGACCGCGATGCTGGTCATCACCCCGCAGATCCCGAATCCGAGGAGGAGCAGCAGCACGGTGAGGGGGCCGCGCGGAGCTCCGGGCAGGGCGAGGCAGCCCAGAGCGGAGACGATCAGCGTGATGCCGCCGACGCGCGCCCGGGCCCACCGGCTGCTCACGCCGCGCCGCAGCAACCAGCCGGTCAGTCCTGCCTGTCCGACGATGGCCACTGCGCCGACCGTCCAGAACACGGCGATCAGGTTCGCCGCGGTGGTCGTGGTGTAGCCCAGGCCGTCGTGCAGGTAGGAGGGCAGCCACACGAGCAGCAGGGCGACGCACCAGTAGGTGCTGAAGTAAGCGACCGTGGCGCCGATCCAGGTACGGGTGCCGAGGAGGCGGCGGTAGGGGACGCCGGCCCGCGCCCGGCCGGCGGCGGTGGGCCCGGTCGTTCCCGGGGTGGTGCCCGCGTACCGGCCCTCGCGGCCGGCGAAGAGCCACACCGCCGCCCACAGCACGCCCACCGCGGCGACCACACCGAAGGCCGAACGCCAGCCGTGGTGATGGATCACCCAGGTCAGCCCGGGGGCCGCGGTCACCACCCCCAGTGCGGTGCCGACGGTGATCAGCGCGCCGGAGAGGTTCCGGCGCTCGTTGGGAAACCACGACAGGGCACTGTGCTGGGCGACGGGGAAGGCCGGACCCTCCGCCGCCCCCAGCACAATCCGCGAGGCCATCAACGCGGCCATCCCGGCGCCCAATGCCATCGGCAGCTGCGCCACCGACCACAGCAGAGCCATGACCAGCAGCAGCCACCTCGGCCGTACACGGTCGGCCAGCAGGCCCACCGCGGCTCCGCTCAGGGAGAACAGGAGGAAGAAGGCGCTGTTCGCAAGCCCGAACTCGGTCGCGGACAGTCCGAGGTCGTGGCGGATCGGGTCGGCCGCCAACCCGAGGACGGCCTTGTCGGCGAAGTTGACCATCATGAAGACCACGAGCAGCGTTGTGACGGTCCACGCGCGGCGTACGGACGTGCGGTCGGTCGCCGAGGGGGCGACGGGCGTGGCGGGGGCGACGTCGGTGTCGGTCACGGGGGCTCCGCGGGGTTCAAAGGGGCTGGGTACGGATCTCAGGCGAGCGGGACGCCGGCGATCGCAATGCGCTCCATCACGCGCCGCGCCGGGTAGTAGTCGTTGATCGCGTAGTGCTGGGTGGCGATGTTGTCCCAGATTGCGACCGAGTCGGCTTGCCAGCGGAAGCGGACCTGGTACTCGGGAACGCGGGCCTGCAGCACCAGCTCATCAAGCAGCTCGCGGCTCTCCTCGTCGGACAGACCGACAATGCGCACGGTGAACGGCTCGTTGACGTACAGGAGTCGGCGGCCCGTGCGCGGATGGCGGACGACCACCGGGTGCTCGACCGGCGGCAGCGTGGCACGCAGCGCCTCGAGTTGCTTCGGCGTCATCAGCGCGCCCCAGCTGGGTACCCAGTCGTGCACTGCGGTCAGGCCCTCGATCCGGGCCTTCATCTCCTCGGTGAGGTTGTCATAGGCGGCACCCATGTCCGCCCACATCGTGTCGCCGCCAGCGGGCGGGATCTCCACCCCTCGCAGGATGGAGCCGAGCGCCGGAGCGGCCATGAAGGAGTGGTCGCTGTGCCAGATGTTCTCGCCGCCGGCAGTCATGGCGTCCTTGGCCAGGCGAGAGACACCGACCGTGTCGCCCTTCGGGAAGAAGGGGTTCGGCTCCGGCTCGCCCCAGATTGCGGCGAGCGCCTGGTGGGTCTCGGCGTCGAAACGCTGCTGGTCGCGAAAGAAGATCACCTTCCACTCAAGCAGGGCCTGCTTGAGCTCATCGGCGAGCTCCTCGCCGATCGGCTGCGACAGGTCGACACCACCGATCTCCGCACCGATGTGCGGGGTGAGCGGCGAGATCTGCAGCTGCTGGTACGCGAACTCGGGCATCCCCGGCGCGGTGCGCTCCAACGCGCGGGGGCCGTAGTGCATCAGCGGCTTGTCGACGGCAGGTCGGGGGGTGGCAAGGGCAGACATGTGGGCCTCCACGGTCGCTCTCGAAAATCGTTACGGGAAGTATCGATATTCGGGTGCGAGACGGCAAGGGCCGATCGCAAGATTTTCCAAGCGGTGCGGCAGAGGCGCCGCGCGGCTCAGGCGGAGTGACAGACCGCGCGAGCCACCAGGTCGACGAGGTCCTCCGCGAGGCGCGCGTCGGGCAGCTCGCGTTCCGCCAGTAGGCGGAAGATCAGTGGCGCCGCCACCAGTGTTGCCGCGGACCGGACGTCAACGTCGGGCCTGACCTCGCCACGAGCGATCCCACGCTCAAGGATGCTGCGGGTCTCCCCCATCATTCGCCCGACGAACTCGGCATACGCGCCGCGCGCCCCGGGGTCGTCCGCGGCCGCTCCGATCATCTCTGCCATGAGCCGGTCCATACCGGGCTGCCGGTAGGCCGCCAGCCGAGCGGTGAGCACCTCGCGCAACTCCGCACGGAAATCGCCCAGGTCCGGTACGGACAGCTCGCCAATGTGCCGCTCGGCAGCTGCGATGATCATGGCCTGCTTGGTGGGCCAGCGTCGGTAGATGGCCGGCTTGCTCACCCCGGCACGCGCCGCGACGGCGTCCATGGTGACGGCGCCGATCCCCTGCTCCGTCACCAGCTCGATGACGGCAGTCAGGGCAGCACTCGCCACCCGCTCGTCCCGCGGGCGCCCCGGCCCGCGATCCGCCTTTCGCGCCTGTATACCGACCACGGATCGAGCATACGAGCTCGGCCGGCCTCACCGGCCGAAGGTCCGCGCCACGGTTCACCCAGTGGCTGGCATTGTGATTGTGATCACGCGTGCTGAAAGCAGTACGGCCCCTGCATGCGGCCGCCACGCCCGCATACAACCGGGACGCCTCGTAGCTGCTGACTCGCGAACTAACCGCGCCTGACCGCGTGTGCCCGACGCTTCCGAGTAAGTAGCGAGTGCGACGCGCGGCCCGCCCCAGGATGCCAGGCGTTCGCGCAGTTCAGGGGCACAATCCCACACTTTCGGCGCCTGCCCTCCGAAGCCGTGTGCGCAGGTTCGAATCTTGCGGGTCGATTCGTGCAGTTGTTCATTGTGTGCGACGAAGAGGCTGTCCACGATGGCCCACGGGTGCAGCGAGTTCACCCGCACCGGCGCCAGTTCGACGCTCAGTGTGCGCACCTGTCCAACGCCGAGCTCGCCCGCGCGACCTTCGTCACCCGGCAGTCCGGAAACGTCGTCCTGCGGAGCCTGCAGGACACCGGACTGATCACCCGTCCCGCCACCGCCGATCACGGCCGGGCCCGGCCCGCCCACCTCACCGAGAAGGGCCGCCAGCGGCTGGCCGCGGTCCAGACCTCCGTCGCCGCCATCGAGGAGCGCATGGTCAAGGAGATCCCGCCGCGACGCATGGCGGAACTCCTCATCGACCTCGACCGCATAGCGGCAGCCCTGGAGGGCTGACACAGAGCAGGTATAGGTCACCCGGTCGGCTACTGAATGTGCACGAAACGCTACGCAGGCGACTCTTTCTATGGGCTCGCCGCTGTCTCCGACAGCTCTTCTCTCCTGGTGGGCGGCGTGTGCCGCGCGTTGCGGGCCCCCTTGCGGAGGTGACGTGTTGTCCGGAACAGCCGTGTCTCAGGCGCTCATTCGGCGCCGAGGTGGTCTGCGTCTGTGGACGATGGCCGCGTGCGTGGCCCTGGCGTCCAGTGCACTGACGGGTCCCGCGTGCGGGGGGAGTTCCGACGGCGGCCAGGCTGACGCTGTGAAACCCGGCGCTGAGGCCGGTCTCGCCGACCCCTGCTTCCTCTTCCCTTACTTCCCTGGGTACTGCCCGAGCCGCCCCGGCTACCACGGGCACCCGGGCCGCCCCGGCATTCCCGGTCCTCCCGGGCCGCCTGGACTTCCCGGGCCACAGGGCCCTGCCGGGCCCGCCGGACCTCAGGGGCCGCAGGGGCCGCAGGGGCCGCAGGGCGAGACCGGTCACCAGGGACCTGCCGGACCCGCCGGACCTCAGGGGCCGCAGGGACCGGCCGGTGTCACCCCGGCCCACGGCCTGGTGGACTTCCAGAACGACGGCCAATTCGCGCCGCGCGAGGGGTCACCACGGTCTTCGTCCAGGCATGGGGTTCCGGCGGGGGCGGTTCGGGAGGTGACGGCAGCATCGTCAATGGATCGGGCGGCGGCGCCGGGGGCTTCGCCTGGTGCGTCCTTCCCGTCCAGTCGGGCACACCGGTCATGGTGGACATCGGCGCGGGAGGAGCAGGCGGACCCGAGCTTGCGAACGGCCAGCTGGGCACACCCAGCACGGTGGACAACGGTTTCGGCAGCGTCGCGGTCGCAAATGGCGGCGGCGGCGGGCGGTTCGCCTCGTCCGGTGGCGCGGGCGGCACCGCCTCCTGTCCTGGCCAGGGCACGGTCCGCCAAGGCGCCGTCGGCGGGGCCGGCGGGGCCGGCGGGACCAACGTTCCGCCGGCCTGGGAGGCCGTCCGGCAGTGGACGGGGTCATCCAGCCGGCACCGGCGCGTGCAGGCATCGGCGGCACAGGTGGCACCACCTCGTTCGTCAACCCCGGCATCGGCGAGACCGGCGGCCCCGGATACGTCGTCATCTGGTGGTAGCCCGCATGCCGTGAGGGCATCGGGCGGCCGGAGGGGTCGGCCCGTACGCAAGGCGGGCCACGTCGAGGCCGCCTCAGCGGAGGACGGGTGCCGGCCCGGCGGTCTCCACCGCCGGGCCGGCACCCGCGTGTCTTCGGGCAGCCGTGGATCAGTAGTAAACCCAGTACCCGTCGTAGTAGTCGTAGGAATCCGTGTAGTCCCAGTACTCCGTGTACTCCCAGTATTCGTAGTCGGACTCCCAGCAATCGCTGTCGCCGCCGTAGCCGGTGGTCTTCGTCTGCTGCTGGGGTGCCTGGGTGGACACGGCGCTTGTCTGCGCCGACGCGGGAGCGGCGAACGCCGTGGTGGGGATCAGGGCGCCCCCTGCCGCCAGGGCCGCGGAGGCCGTGAAGATCGCCAGACGCCGGGAACGAGGTGTGCGGGCCATGAGAATTCTCCTTGCTGAGGGATGACAGGAAACCCGGATGGTTCCGGGAGGGCCACCCGTTCTGCGTGAACCGATGCCTCCATTGAGCCCGGCCCGGTGCGTCGCGTCACGCCCCTGGAATTCGGGGCTTGACAAAAGCGACGTCCACCGGGGTCGGGACCCCGGAGCGCCTGCCGTGCCTCGCCGACGTGGCCAACGGTCACGTCAAGGCCACAGATTTCCGGTGATCCGGTCCCCCGCGCAGGTCCCGGTGGTAACTTCCACCGGCTACTTGACCTTGCCTTTACGAGATCCAGGGGGAACCGCGATGAGCACTCCGCCACCGCCGCCCGGCACCAACCCGTACAACCAGCAGCCGCCCGCGCCGTACGGTGCCCCGGCCGGCAACCCGTACAGCGTGCCCGGCCCGCCGGCGCCCGCGCCCCGGCGCCGCATAGGCGTCAAGGGCATCGTCAGGGGGGTCGTCAGCCTCGTCGTGATCGGCTTCGTGGTCTACGGCGGCTACACCACCTGGTTCGGGGGCGCCGCGACCGCCGACGCGGGCGACTGCCTGCACGCCGGGAACGCGGCGGCCACGGGCGTGATCTCCGTCGGGGACCCTGAGTTCGAGATCGTGGACTGCGGTGACGCGAAAGCCCAGTTCAAGGTCGTCGACCGGCAGTCCGGGACAGACGGGACCTGCGAGGACCAGTACCAGCGGTACACCCAGGGCGGCTCCGGCCGAGACTTCACGCTCTGCCTGGAGCCCCTGAAGTGAGCACCCGCCGACACGCTTGAGGCCCGCGCCCGGCCCCGGTGACGCCGCGTCAGACAGTGGGTACCGTGGTCGGGATGCGGATCCTTCACCTGTCCGACATCCACATCGGCCCCGTCGACGGGCCCAACTCCCGCGGGATCGACGCACGGGAGTCCCTGCGCCGGATGCTGGCCGCCCTCGACTCCGTCCCGGACGTCGGCGCCGTCGTCGTCAGCGGCGACGTCGCCGACGACGGCTCCCCGGAGGCGTACGCCGCGGCACGCGAGATGGTGCGGGAGTTCGCCGCGCGCAGGCGGGCGCCCGTGGTGTTCTGCACCGGCAACCACGACGAGCGCGGCGCCTTCGCCAAGGTGCTGGGCAGCGGCCACCTGGGAGCCGACGGAGACGACCTGGCGACCGCGGTCGTCGACTCCCCGGAGGGCGAGCGGGCCGCCGTGAGCGTGATCGGCGGCCACCGCTTCATCACGCTCGACTCGCTCGTCCCCGGCAAGGTGTACGGCCGGGTCGGCCCGCGCCAGCTCGGCTGGCTCCGCGAGGTGCTGGCCGAGCCCGCGCCGCACGGATCCGTGGTGGTCCTCCACCACCCGCCCGTCACCCTCGACGTCGCGACCCAGAAGGCCCTCGGGCTGCAGGACGGGGCCCAACTGGCGGACGCCGTACGCGGCACGGACGTACGGCTCGTCCTGTGCGGCCACTTCCATCTGCAGCTCTTCGGCCACCTCGGGTCGGTCCCGGTGTGGGTGACCCCGGGGGTCCTCAGCCGCATCGACCTCTCCGGCCCGCAGGGCACCGAGCGGGCGGTACGCGGGGCCTCGGCGACCCTCGTCGACCTCGGCGGACCGTACGCCCCGCTGTTCCACGTGCTCCACGCACGCGACCCACGGGCAGGCGAGACCGTCTACGAGCTCGACCGCGACCAGCTCCGCTCGGTCGTCGAACGGCTGGGCCCCGGCTCCTGATCAGGGCGTGACCAGGACCTTGCTGATCAGCGGCAGGTGGTCGGAGGCCGTCGGGTCGGCCTGCACCACGCGCGTGACGAGCGGCTTGACCTCGTCGGTGGTGTAGATGGCGTCGATGCGCTCGGTCGGGGCCTCGGCGGGGTAGGTCGCGCCGTCACCACGGCCGTGCAGCGAACGGGCCCACGCGTCGGTGTAGCGGGACTGCAGCGGCTGCGACTCGGGGGCGTCCGGCAGGGCGTTGAAGTCGCCGACGAGGACGGCGGGCTCCTTGTCGCCGATCAGGTCCACGATCTGCGGGGTCTGCTGGAGGCGGTCGGTCTGCGAACTGGCGGCCAGGTGGGTGCAGTAGAAGTGGACGGCCTTGCCGCGCACGTTCAAGGTGGCGTGCAGCAGTCCGCGCTGCTCCTGGCCGGGCGACTTGTACAGCCAGGTGTTCTCCGACGCGGTGATCGGGTAGCGGGACAGGATCGCGGTGCCGTACTGGATCCGGTGGTCGCTGCCGGCCGGGGGCGCGTTGTCGATGTTGGCGCCGAAGACGACGTGGTAGCCGAGCAGCTTCGCCAGGTCGGCGGCCTGGTCGGCCCAGTCGCTGCGCGCGGAGTAGTGGTTGTCGACCTCCTGCAGCCCGACCACGTCGGCGCCGCTCCTGCGGACGACGTCCGCGATCCGCGGGACGTCGAGCACGTCGTCGGTGCCCTGGGCGTGGTGGATGTTGAACGTCATCACGTCCAGCACGCGCGCGCCGCGGCCCTCGGCGGCCGGGGCCTTGCCCGTAGTGGCGGCGGCGGTGCCGGTGGTGGCGGAGAGCGCGAAGACGACGGCGAGTGCGGACAGGGTCCGGCGCAGCATGACGGGGGTCCTCCTGGGAACGGCTTTCGGGAACGATCACGATCGTGGTCGGGCCCGCTGGCCGGCGCGTGACGGGCGGGTGAAGAACCACGTCCCTTCCCCGGTGCCGGACGTCACGCCCCGTTCAACCCGCCGACCTGCCGGTCTGGTGGGGGGCCTGGCGCGGCCCCTCCGGGCAGGCGGGTTGACCCTCGACCTGGTGGAGGGGGCAGAGTCCCGGGTGTGGAGAACGACATGCGCAGTATCGGTGAGCTGGCCCGGGACAGTGGCCTGGGCGTGAGCGCGCTGCGGTTCTACGACGGCGCCGGGGTCCTGGTCCCAACCCGGGTGGAACCGTCGAGCGGCTACCGCTGGTACGGCCCCGAGCAGCTCGAAGAGGCCCGGTTGCTGGCACGGCTGCGCCGGACCGGCATGCCCTTGGCGGACATCCGCCTGGTGCTGGCCGGCTGGTCCAGTGCCGATACCGACCTGGTCAGGAAACTGCTGCAGGCGCAACTGCGCCGTCTCGAACGGGGTCTGTCCGACGCCCGCGTCGAGTTCTCCGCGATCCGCGCCCTACTCGACCGCAAGGAGAACCCCATGTCCTCATCCCTCGCCTCCGCCACCGTCCGCCTGGCCGTCCCCGTCCCGGGCCTGGCCGCCGCACTCGACGCGGTCCGCTTCGCCGCCGGGACCGACCCCGAACTGCCGGTGCTCGGCGGTGTCCTGTTCGACATCGACGGCGGGACGCTCCATGTCGTGGCCACCGACCGGTACCGGATGGCCGTCGCGCAGACCGCTGCCACCGGGCACGACGGGCCCCGCCGCCAGGTCGTCGTGCCGTCCCCGCTCGCCGACGCCATGCGGGCGCTCCTGGCCGGCGGCGAGGCGTCCGTCGAGCTCACGGTGGACGGTGACCGTGTCGCCCTGGCGGCAGGCGACCGTCAGGCGGCCGGCCGCTGTCTCGACCACGACTTCCCCGACTACCGCCGCATCGTGCGCCTGCCGGAGGGCCGGCGCGTCCTCGTCGAGGTCCCGGCGCTCCGCGCCGCGTTGGAGACCGGGCCCGTCCGCCCCGGTGAGGCGCGGGAGCAGGACGGGAAGTCCCCCGACATCAGCGTGCTCACGGTGGCGGGCGACGGCACGGTGAGCGTGTGCGAGGACGGCGATGAGGGCCCGGACGACGTCGCCGTCAACCGCGAGTACCTCCTCCAGGCCCTCGCCGCCGGGGCCCGAGACCAGCTGGTGCTGGAGTTCGGCGCCCCCACGGCGCCCCTGACGATCCGCCGGGCGGAGGACGACGGCGCCTTCTCGGTCCTGATGCCCGTCCGCCTGGAGGCCTGACCGCTTCCGGGCAACCGACCCGGCGGCCGCACCCCGTCACGCCTGCACGGCCACCCGCTCGCAGAACCAGTACACGCTCACGACCACGATCGGAGCCGTCATCGCGGGCAGCGCCCAGCGGTGGGCGGGGGTGCGGCGCAGCAGGGCCAGCAGAGGGAACGTGACCGCGATGATGCCGAGCTGCACGGCCTCGATGCCGACGTTGAAGCTGAGCAGCGACAGCAGCAGTTCCCAGGACCAGCTCTCTTCGATGCCGAGGGCGCCCGCGAAGCCCAGGCCGTGGACGAGGCCGAAGAGGAAGACGACCGGGAGCCGCCAGCGGCCGGTGGCCTCGCGGTCGCGCAGGAGGAGCCCCGCGAGGGCCACGGCGGCGATGGAGGCGGCGATGACCGGCTCGACGACCGATCCGGGCACATGGACGAGGCCCATGGCCGCCAGCAGGAAGGTGACGCTGTGCGCGGCGGTGAAGGCGGTCGCCGCGAGGACGACGTCGCGCAGGCCGCGGGCGCCGATGAGCAGGGAGAGCAGGAAGAGGATGTGGTCGAGGCCGAACAGCAGGTGCTCCATGCCGAGCAGGAAGAAGTCGGTGATCTGCCGGGTTTCGTGGTGCCCGGTGGTCTCCAGGGTGGGCTCGGCGGCCGTCAGCACCTGGGAGCCCCGCCGGCCGTCGATGTCGTAGTGGACGATCGTCTGCGTGCTGTGCACGAAGCTCTCGGCGTCGGGGAAGAGGGCGCTGGAGACGGTGTACGTGCCGCCGGCGCCGCCCGGGCAGTCGTAGACCAGGGTGAGGACGGCGTACGGGCGGGTGCCGCGGGTGTGGACGTCCGCGTCGCGGGCGGGGCGGGGTGAGCAGGCGGCGTCCTCGTGGCCGACGGCGAAGCGCCCGGTGACGTACTCGTGCACCGCGTCGGCGTTGGTCTTGAGCTGGTGCAGCTGCTCGGTGCGGCCCTTCGCGCCGTAGGCCTCCTCGTACAGCCAGGCCGACTTCATGAGCAGGTCGTACTCGAGGTCGAGGGTTGCCTCCACGTGGCTTCCGGTGCCCTTCACCTCGACGTACGCCTTCGAGGTCGCGTCGTGCGCGGCGGCCGGTGCGGCGGAGGCGAGGGCCGCGGCGAGCACGGCGACGAGGGCCGCGAGGAGCACGGCGAAGGGCCGGGGCGCGGGGGTGGAACGCATGAGGTCGGTCCTCTGGGTGGGGGGGGTGAACGGCGGCGGCCCGCCGTCCCGGACCGGTCGGGTCCGGGACGGCGGGCGTGGGCGGGCCTGCGGTCCTACCGGCGTGTCAGCCGGTCACCGCCGGCCGGTGGACGGCGCGAACCACGGGTACGCGGGCGCGTCCGGTCCCCACGTGCCGGGGCGGCCGTGGGCGTCCTTGGTCACGAAGACGCTCGGCTCGGAGGCGCTGACACCGCCGCCGGTGGAGCGCACCGTGACGAACCAGGCGTGGGTCGTGCCCGGCTTGAGCCCCCGCCAGGTCACCGAGGCGACCTCGCCGGAACGGGCCTTGGCCTTGCCGATGACGCTCACGGGGTCGTAGAGCGCCAGCGAGTCGGTCGTGAAGGCCGTCTTGCGGCTGGTGAGGTCGACCGGCAGCACCATGTTGTCCTCGGTGCCGTCGTAGCGGTGGTCGGTGTCGTACTCAGTGGCGCCGAACTCGTCGAGCAGCGGCGAGTAGGTGTCCACCGTCACCTCGGACCGCTTCACGTTGAACTGCAGCATCCGGAAGAAGCTCGCGCCGAACTGGAGCTGGTCGTCCGGCTGGTAGCCGCCGATCTCGGTGAGCCCGAGCCGGTCCGCGGAGACCGTGTAGAACTGGTAGTCCGCGAGCAGCTCGACGACGTCGTGCTCGACCTCGCCGACCTTGGGCTTCACGTTGGTGCCGACGCCGTGCTCGTGACCGGCGAGGATCAGGAACACGTTCGGGTTGTCCTGGACCACCGTCTTGTAGAGCATCGAACCGTCGGGCGCGGAGAACGGGGCGCCACGTCCGTCCGGGTTGCCGCTCGGCGCGAGGTAGTCGTGCGAGAGCAGGATGCCGTTGCGGCCGGGGAAGCGCTTGAAGACGGAGTCGGCCCATTCGGCCTCCTCGCGGGTCACCCCGTAGGACAGGCCGACCACGACGAAGTCGAGGCCGCCGGCGGAGAACAGGTCGTAGTGGTTCTGGTTGTCGCCGGGCCGCCAGGGGCCGCCGTACTCGGCGTGCTTCCAGCCCTTGGACAGGGCCTGGTAGCGGTCGGGGCCGTAGTACTTGTTGTAGATCGCGCCGGGGCCGTTCTCTGTGCCCGACTGGTTGTCGTGGTTGCCCGCGATCACGCCGTTGGGGATCCCCGCGTCGTCGAGGATCTTCTGCTGCTTGGAGGAGAGCTCCAGCTCGCCGGTGATCTGGCGCTGCGTGGCCTCGTCGGCGGGCTTGCGGATGTTGTTCTCGATGATGTCGCCGGTGTGGGCGACGTAGGCGATCTTGCGCTGTTCCTTGTTGGCGGCGATCCAGCGGGAGACGTCGCCGTAGGCCTTCTCCCACACCGCGCGCTCCTCGGGCGTCTCCTGCTCCACCGCGCCCTCGGAGAGGTACTGGGTGTCGGTGTAGTGGACGATGGAGAAGTCGTACGAGCCGGGGTCGGCGAAGCGGTTCGGGTCACCGGCGTCGATGTCGTCGGCGAACGGGTCCTCGCCGGTCACCATGACGTGGACCTGCTGCCGGTCGACGTACTTCCGGTCGACGACGGCGGTCAGGACGGTGTTGCCCTCGACGGCGCCGCGGGCGCTGGTCAGGACGTCCCAGGCGTCGGTCCTGGTGTTCCACACGCGCAGCGCGGCGAGCCGTTCGGGGTCGATGACGCCCTCCCAGCGCAGAACCGGCGCGTCCACGTGGCCCTTGACCTTGACGTCGTACCGCTGGAAGGTGACGTCCGGGCCGGCCGGCGCGGGCAGCGTCCTGCCGTCGGCGGGCGCGAGGCCGGCGGCCTTGACCTTCTTCTCGCCCTTGACCTCGAGCGTGGTGGGGACGGACGTCGCCGTGCCCTGGTACACCTGGTCCGGGGTGATGATCTCGGTCTCGGAGAACGTGGCGGTCACGTCACCGCCATCGGGCTCGGCCACCTGGGCCGACAGCTTCACGCTGCCGCCCGCGTCGGTCGTGCCGGACTTCGGGGTGAGGTCGGCGGGGGCGTCGGGGATGCCGGCGGAGGTGAACGTCACCTCGCGGGTGCCGGTGTTGCCGAGGCCGTCGGTGCCGGAGACCTTCAGCGTGTGCTCGCCTGCGGACAGGCCGGGGCCCACCGCGGCGCCGGGCTCGACCGGCTTGCCGTCGAGCGTGACGTCCGGGCCCTTCACGACGCCGGACAGGTCCTGGAGCCGCACGTCGAGGACGACCGAGGCGGTGATCCGCTGCCCGGCGGCGGGGACGCTGGACGCCACCGTGGGAGCGGAGTTGTCGGTGACCAGGAAACGGGTCGCGGTCTTGCCGCTCTTCGACGTCGCGGCCAGGGTGTGCTTGCCGTCGGCGGTCTTCGCGGTGTCGAGGTCGGCGTACAGGCCCTGGGCGGGGCCGTCGACGAAGAACTCCAGGTCGATCTCGGTGAGCGGGTTGACGTTGTCGCCGCAGTTGCCGTCGCCGAGGCCGTACGAGCCCTTGAGCATCCGGCCGGCGGCGGTGCCATTCGCCGGGGTCAGGGTGATGTCGGAGACGGCGAAGTCGTCACGGTTGTCGCCGCAGGAGGTCGGGAAGGTGCCTGTGACGAAGTCGATCGTGTTCCAGCCGGGCACGAGCCACTCGTTGGGGAACGTCAGGCCGACGTGCTGACCGACGAAGTCGGCGTCGAGCACCTGCTTCTGGCCGTTGACCACGATGTGGTTCTGATAGCGGGCCTCGATCGAGTTGGTGCCCACGGTGAAGCCGAGGGTCGCGTTGCCGGAGCCCAGGGTCGGCGAGACGTGCACGGCCGGGGCGTCGATCGTCCAGTGCAGGTCGGCCTCGCGCAGGCGGGTGTCGCTGTTGCCGCAGCTGCCGTCGCCCATGGCGTACGAGTCGGCGATGCCGTGACCGGTGACGGTGCCGCCGTCGAGGGCGAGCGTGAGCCCCGAGATGTCGAAGTCGTCGCGGTTGTTGCCGCAGCTCTCCTTGTAGGCGCTGGTCACGACCGTGATCGTGTTGTCACCGGGGACCAGGAAGCGCGCGGGGACGGCGATGTCGACGCGCTGGCTGACCCAGGTGCCGCCCAGGTCGATGCGCTTGCCGTTGACCAGGAGGTGGTTGTCGTACTTGTCGTCGATCGAGTTCGACCCGACGTCGAAGGAGAAGGTGGCCGCGCCGTTGCCGAGACTGGCGGCGGTGGCGGGCTCCTTGCCGTCGACGGTGAGCGTCGTCGGCTCGCCCTCGGTGCCCGCGGGGAAGTTCGCGAAGACCGGCTGGCGGCCCTTCACCAGCGTGCCGTCCTTGGGCAGCAGCCGGGGGGCGCCCGCGGGGGCGTTGTTCACCGTCACGGTGTTCTTGACGGTCTTGCCCGAGGTCGTCGTCGCCGTGAGGGCGTGCGTGCCGTTGGCGAGCCCGGCGGTGTCCAGGTCGGCGCGCAGGCCGGTGGTGCGCTGCGGGTCGCCCAGGACGAAGAAGGTCAGCGTGGCCTTGGTGAGCAGCGTGGTGTTGGTGCCGCAGCTGCCGTCGCCGAAGGAGTACGTGTACTCGTTCTCCTCGCCGTCCGCTACCTCGCCGAGCAGGTCCAGGCTGATGTCGGAGAGCACGAAGTCGTCGAAGTTGGTGCCGCAGGAGCTGTCGACGGTACCGGCGAGGATCTCGACCGTGTTCTCGCCCTTGACCAGCTCGTCGTTGGGGATCTCGATCGTGCCGCGCTGGTTGACGAGGTCGCCGATGTCGGCGCGGTAGTCGCCGTTGACCAGGACGTAGTTGTGGTACCGGGCCTCCGTCGAGTTGGACCCGACGTCGAAGCTGAGCCGGGAGGTCCCGACCGTCCGCTCCGCGTCGACGGCCTTGCCGTCGACCGCGAGCCGTGTGACGGAGTCACCGGCCAGCGTGGGCGTGGCCGCGACCTTCTCCGTGCCCTCCAGGTACGCGCCGTCCCCGGGGGTGAGCGCCGGCAGGCTCGTGGCGTCCGCCGACCCGCCGTGCCCCGGTGTGCGCTCCTGCGTCGCCGTCTCGGCGTACGCCCCGGTGAGGTTCCCGCTCAGCAGGAGCAGCGCGGCGAGCGCCACTCCCACGAGCCGTTGCCCCGCCGATCCGCCACCGGGCCGTCTGAGCCGCTGTGTTGGCCGTATCACCAGCTGTCCTTCCGATCGCCACAAGGTGAGGGGAACGCCGGTGCCGAGAGGTGGCATGCCCCTGGCGGATCTTGGCCAGCGGAGGTGAACGCAGTTAAAGCAAACGCAAACAACCAGCGGAAGGTGTCCCCCTTGGCCCCGCGGGGGCCGGGCACCTGATCCCGACATATGGCTGCACGGCGTACGCGTATGCGGAATTGCAATCGTTGATCCGGCCGCCTGTGCAACCCACCCGCGGCGCGGTGGAGTAGTGAGGGGTGAGCGGATCACCGGCTGTGGGGCACGGCGGGGTGCGCATGAGGTTCATCGACCGAGGAGGAGCGTCACGTTGTCCGGATTCAGAGGTGTCTCAATGGCGGCCGCACTGCTGGGCGGGATCCTGTTGCTGACGGGGTGCAGCGACTCCTCCGGGTCCGACTCCGCCGCCGGTCCGGCCACTTCGCCCTCGCCGGACGCGTCGGTCACGGCACAGGCATCGGCGTCCGGCTCTCCCTCGGCCCAGCCGTCCGATTCCGCCACGTCCCCCTCGGCCACCACGCCGTCGCCCCGCTCCACCGCCCCCGCGACCTCCCCCAGCACCCGGCAGGCGCCCGCCTCCGTCCCCGGCTGCCGCAACCTGACCGTCAGCGGTGAGGTCAAGGCCGCGGTGACGCGGGCGTACCAGCGCGGTTTCCCGCGCTTCGTGCACATCGAGCCGGAGCCGCAGCGGTTCTTCTTCGGCCAGTGCGGCACCGTCCGCTACGCCGCCACCCGGTTCCAGCCCACCCAGGGTGCGACCGAGGGCGAGCTGGTGAACCTGCAGGACGAGGGCAGCGCCATGAAGTACTTCCGCGCCACCTCGGGAACCAACTGGGCGTACGTCGCCACCGACGGCTTCCCCGCGAGCGAGAGCGGCTGCCGCGCGATCCCGCAGATCCCCCGGGCCCTGGCCACGGTCTGGCGGAACTGCGCCGTCGCGCGCTGACGCGTACCGCTGCGCGCGGCAACGGGTGCGTCACCGGGACGGCGCAGCGCGGCAGCGGCGTTCCTCACCTGGCGGAGCCCCCGGCGCGCAGGGGAATCGCAGGTCAAAGCCGTCGCATCCCGCCCCATGGACGGCGCTCCTTTCATCGCACCATATGTCCGAGTTCGGTAGATTCCCATGGAACCGCCCTGAGGTGAGGGACGACAGGACCTTCAGCCCGTGAAGGCCGCCGAGGAACGGGGAAACCGACGATGGCCACCGACTCACCCGTGCAACTCGGCATGATCGGCCTCGGACGCATGGGCGCCAATCTCGTGCGCCGGCTGATGCGCGACGGCCATCCATGCGTCGTCCACGACCTCAACCGCGACGCCATGCTGGAACTGGAGAAGGAGGGGGCGACGGCCGCCGCCTCGCTCCAGGAGTTCGTGGAGAAGCTCGCGCCGCCCCGCAACGTGTGGCTGATGCTCCCGGCGGGGGTCGTGCAGTCGACGCTCGACGAGCTCACCGCGCTGCTGGACCCCGACGACACCGTCATCGACGGCGGCAACTCGTACTACCGCGACGACATGGCCCGCGCCCGGCAGCTCGCCCCGCATCGGATCCACTACGTCGACTGCGGCACGTCCGGCGGCGTCTGGGGGCTCGAGCGCGGATACTGCCTGATGATCGGCGGTGAGGACGAGCCGGTCGCGCGGCTGGACCCGATCTTCCGCACCATCGCGCCCGGCCGCGGGAACGCCGAGCCCACGCCCGGCAGGACCAGGTCCGACGGGACCGCGCCGGAGGGCTACCTCCACTGCGGGCCGAGCGGGGCCGGCCACTTCGTGAAGATGGTCCACAACGGGGTGGAGTACGGGATGATGGCCGCCATCGCCGAGGGCCTCAGTATCATCCGGCACGCGGACGCGGGGCTCGGCCGCAGGGCCGTCGACGCCGAGACGGCGCCGCTGCGCGAGCCCGAGGCGTACCAGTACGAGATCGACGTGGCCGAGGTCGCCGAGGTGTGGCGGCGCGGCTCGGTGATCGGCTCCTGGCTGGTCGACCTCGTCGCCGACGCGCTGGCCCGCTCGCCGCAGCTGGACCAGTTCACCGGCCGGGTCTCGGACTCCGGAGAGGGCCGCTGGACGGTCCAGGCGGCGATCGACGAGAGCGTGCCCGCCCCCGTCATCAGCGCCTCGCTGGCCGAGCGGTACGCCTCGCGCGGGCTCGGCGAGTTCGGCGACAAGGTGCTGTCCGCGATGCGCGGCGAGTTCGGCGGCCACGCCGAGAAGAGCGGGTGAAGGCGCCGTGTCCCATCGTTCCCCCTCACCCGGTCACGGTCCGGTCCCCGAGGACCACGTGGTGGTGCTGTTCGGCGCGACCGGCGACCTCGCCCGCCGCAAGCTGCTGCCCGGTCTTTTCCACCTCGCCAAGGCGGGGCTGCTGCCGGCCCGCTACCGGATCGTCGGCTCGGCGCCCGCCAAGAGCACGCTGAGCGACGAGGACTTCCGCAAGCACGCCCGTGACGCGGTCGCCGAGTTCGGCCGCTCCAAGCCCCAGGGCCGCGCGTGGGAGGAGTTCGAGGCCGCCCTGTCGTTCGGTGCGTGCGATCCCGGCGCCGCCGGGCCGCTGCTCGCGGCCGTACGGGAGGCCGAGCAGGCGATCGGGGGCAGCCCGCGGCGCCTGTTCCACCTCGCGGTGCCGCCGAGCGCCTTCACCTCCGTGATCGAGACGCTCGGGGCGAGCGGACTCTCCGACAACGCCCGGGTGATCGTGGAGAAGCCCTTCGGCACGGACCTCGCCTCGGCCCGCGCGCTCAACGCGGCCATCCACGCCGTCTTCGACGAGTCCCGGGTCTTCCGCATCGACCACTTCCTCGGCAAGGAGTCCGTCGACAACATCCTCGCCCTGCGTTTCGCCAACGGCCTCTTCGAGCCGGTCTGGAACCGCGACCACATCAGCCACGTGCAGATCGACGTGCCGGAGAGCATCAGTATCGAGGGCCGCGCGCAGTTCTTCGAGGGCACCGGCACGTTCCGGGACATGATCGTCACCCACCTCTTCCAGCTCCTGGGATTCGTGGCCATGGAGCCGCCCACGGCACTGCAGGCACAGTCCCTGCGGGACGAGAAGGAGAAAGTCTTCGAGTCGCTGCAGCCCGTCGACCCGGCCCATGTCGTGCGAGGGCAGTACGAAGGGTACCGGGCCGAGCCGGGCGTGGATCCCCAGTCGGACACCGAGACCTTCGTCGCCCTGCGCGCGACGATCGACAACTGGCGCTGGGCCGGGGTGCCCTTCTACCTGCGCTCGGGCAAGTCCCTCGGCGAGGCACGGCACGTCGTGACGCTCGGCTTCCGGGAACCGGCCCTGCGCATGTTCCCGCTGGCCGCGCGGGGCGGCTCCGAGACCCGGAGCAACGCGCTGGTGATCGACTTCGACGACCCGGGCCGCATCACCACCTCCTTCCTGGTGAAGGAACCCGGCCCCGCCATGCGCCTGAGCACCGCGGAGATGGTCTTCGGCTACGCCGACTCCTTCAACACCATGCACGCGCTCGAGGGCTACGAACGCCTCCTCCTGGACGCGATGCTGGGCGACCAGTCCCTGTTCACCCGCTCCGACGGCATCGAGCGCCTGTGGGAGGCGTCCACCCCGCTGCTGGAGAACCCGCCCCCGGTCGAGCTCTACGCCCCGGGCTCCTGGGGCCCGGACAGCGTCCGGCGGCTCATCGCACCGCACCACTGGAGCCTTCCCCACCGCAGGTGAGCGGCACGGCGTGCCGCCCCTGAGGCGCATCCACGCTCACCTTGCCGACGCGAGGCCGTCCAGCAGGACGTCCAGCACCGCCTCCTCCTCGACGGGGCTGTCCTGTCTCAGCGAAGATGCACCGGTCTCACCGAAGATTGACGACTGAGCTGTTCGTCTCATCGAAGTTTCACCTGACACAGCTGCTGGCTGCGGCTTCCAGGAGCGTGGGTGGCAGGTCTTGTCCGTGTCCGAAGCGGTAGTTGCGACGACGGGGCGCGGCCCCGCGAGTGCGGACCCGGGTACGGCATAAGCTCGGCAGATGGCGAAGTACTTCGACGTGCACCCCGAGACCCCCCAGCCGCGCAGCATCGCCCAGGTCGCCGACGCGGTGCGGTCGGGAGCACTCATCGCATACCCCACCGACTCCTGTTACGCGCTGGGCTGCCGGCTGGGCAGCAGGGACGGCATGGACCGGATCCGTTCGATCCGCCACCTCGACGACCGGCACCACTTCACGCTGATGTGCCGGGACTTCGCGCAGCTGGGCCAGTTCGTGCAGGTGGACAACGACGTGTTCCGGGCCGTGAAGGCGTCCACGCCCGGCAGCTACACCTTCATCCTCCCGGCCACCCGTGAGGTGCCGCGCAAGCTGCTGCACCCGAAGAAGAAGACCGTGGGTGTGCGCATCCCGGACCATGTGGTCACCCAGGCGCTGCTGGCCGAAATGGGCGAGCCGCTGCTGTCCAGCACACTGCTGCTGCCGGACGAGGAGGAGCCGATGACCCAGGGCTGGGAGATCAAGGACCGGCTCGATCACGTGGTGGACGCCGTGGTCGACTCCGGGGACTGCGGCACCGAGCCGACGACGGTAGTCGACTTCTCCGGCGGCGCGGCAGAGATCGTACGGCGGGGCGCGGGAGACACCTCGCGGTTCGAGTGAGGCCACGAGGCCGGTCACGAAGGTATGGATCTTGCCTGCAGCATGAGACATGCATGCCGCGCCGATGGCACCAGCCTCCCGCCGCTGATTCCTTAAGAGGCTTCTCAGCATGACCGCCGTACAGGGAACAGCCGTCGCCATCACGACCGAGGACGGCACCCCCGACGCGTAGCAGTCACTGCAGGTCAGGGCCCAGCTAGGGTACGCGGGGCCTCATCACCGATTGCCCGCGCAGGTGTAGCCACCGTCGCCCCGCCCCTCGCGGCCTCAACAGCCGCGAACGCAGGGCACCGGTCAAACTTCAGTGAGAACGGTCAAACTTCACTGAGACGGGACAGTGGACCCGGAGTTGGGCCATGGCCGCGGCGAGCGGCGGATCCCAGGGGGACGAGGCGGCGGGCCCCACGTCGAGCGGCAGCGCCGCGTGCACGTCCTCGGGGCGCAAGTGCACGGCGTACCGTTGCGGAGAGTCGAGGACATCGGGAGCGCTTCTTTCTCGCCCACCGGTCCGGAGCAGTGGCGACGGACCACGGGGCGGGCGGACCCGAGGGGGCCGGCGGGCACGTGACACACCGCTGAACAAGCGCTTAGATAGTGCGTCCGAACGTGTGCTCACCGAGCTGGAGACCCCGATGCTGTTCACATCCGTCGACGACGTCTCCGCACGCCTCGCCGAGACCGGATACCTGGCGTCGCCCGCGGTCGCCACGACCGTCTTCCTCGCGGACCGCCTCGGCAAGCCGCTCCTCGTGGAGGGCCCCGCCGGGGTCGGCAAGACGGAACTCGCGAAGGCCGTCGCCCAGGTCGCCGGAGCACGGCTCGTCCGGATGCAGTGCTACGAAGGCGTCGACGAGGCACGGGCCCTGTACGAGTGGAACCACGCCAAGCAGCTCCTGCGCATCAGTGCGGGCCGCGACGAAACCTGGGACGAGACGCGCACGGACATCTTCAGCGAGGAGTTCCTGCTGGCCCGTCCGTTGCTGACCGCCATCCGCGGCAACGACCCGAAGGTGCTCCTCATCGACGAGACCGACAAGGCCGACGTCGAAGTGGAGGGACTGCTGCTGGAAGTGCTCAGCGACTTCCAGATCACCATCCCGGAACTGGGCACGATCAGCGCCGAACGCCGCCCGTTCGTCGTCCTCACCTCGAACGCCAGCCGCGAGCTGTCCGAGGCGCTGCGCCGCCGTTGCCTCTTCCTGCACATCGGCTTTCCGGACCAGGAGCTGGAGCGGCGCATCGTACGGCTGAAGGTTCCGGGGCTGGGGCAGTCGCTGACGGAATCCGTGGTGCGGGTGGTCGGTGCCCTTCGCGCGATGGACCTGCGGAAGGTGCCGTCGGTCGCCGAGACCATCGACTGGGCGCGCACGCTCCTCGCGCTCGGTGCGGACACACTCGACGAGACCGTCGTGCGCGACAGTCTCGGCGTGATCCTCAAGCATCAGGAGGACATCGCGAAGGCGGCCGCCAAGCTCGACCTGGACACTCTGTGAGTGCGCCGACGGGTGTCGAGGGGCGCTTGACGGGGCTTGTCGCGGCACTGCGCGCGCACGGCATCCGCGTCGGCACCGGGGAGACCGTGGACGCGGCACAGGCGGTGGCGGCGCTCGGCCTGGCCGATCGCGAGCGGCTGCGTGAGGGGCTGGCCGCGACGCTGCTGCACGGCACGGGGCAGCGGGCGGTGTTCGACGGGGTCTTCGACCTGTACTTTCCTCACGGCGTCGGGGCGCCGAGTACGGACACGCCCGCGGACCTGGGTGATCTGCGCGACCGTATCGCGGCCGCCCTCGCCGCGGGCGACGAGGCGATGCTCGGCCGATTGGCCGCCGAGGCGGTCGACGGATTCGGCGGGTACGGCTCCTCCCCTGCGTCGGGGGGATGGTCGTCGTATCAGACGCTCGAGCGGGTCCGGCCCCAGACACTCCTGGCCCGCGCGCGCGACAGCATCCGGGCACGGACCGGCCCGGCGGGGTTCGCCGACCGGTTGCTGGAGGACGAGATCCGCCGGCGCATCGAGGCGTTCCGCGGACAGGTCGCCACGGAGGCACGGCGCCGGGTCGCCGAGCGGCGGGCCGTCGACGAGATCGCCCGGCGGGCGCTGGCGCCGACCGCGGACCAGGTCGACTTCCTCGTCGCCGGGCAGGCCCAGCTGGCGGAGCTCCGCAGGGCGGTTCAGCCGCTCGCCCGCAAACTGGCCACCCGGCTTGCCTCCCGCCGCCGCAGCGCCGCGCGCGGGTCCGTCGACCTGCGGCGGACCTCGCGGGCTTCACTGTCGACGGGCGGCGTGCCGATGCGGCTCGTGCTGCGCAAGCGGCGTCCCGTTCGCCCCGAACTGGTGCTGCTGTGCGATGTGTCGGGCTCGGTGTCGGGCTTCTCGAACTTCACGCTGCTGCTGGTGCAGGCGCTGCACGAGCAGTTCAGCAAGGTAAGGGCATTCGCCTTCGTCAACCGGATCGACGAGGTGACCCGCCTGCTGGAGTACGGCGCGGCCGCCCCCGAGGCCCTGAGCGCGCGCATCAGGTCCGAGGCGGCACTCACAGGCTGGCACGGGAGCAGTGACTACGGCACGGCGCTGGGCGAGTTCGACGAGCGGTACGGCGAGGCGGTCGGCCCGCGCACCACGGTCTTCGTCCTCGGTGACGCCAGGACGAACATGAGCGACCCGAACCTTCCAGCCGTGCGGGACATCGTCAGGCGGGCCCGCCGTGTCCACTGGCTGAACCCCGAGCACCGCGCCCAGTGGGGCACGGGCGATTCGGCCGCACTCGCCTACTCCGAGCTGGTCGAGATGCACGAGTGCCGCAACGCCCACCAGCTCAGCACCCTGATCGCCCGCCTGCTGCCGGTCTGATCAAGCCGCCGCTCCACTGAGGGCATCCGCACGGCGGTGCTGCACGGGACCTTCGACGGTGTACGCGGTGGCCTGGACCTGCTGCCCGCCGGGCGCCGGGAAACCACCTGACGTGAGGGGTGGGGGGGGGGGGGGGGGCCCCCCCCCCCCCCCGCCCGGCCCCCCCCCCCCCCCGGGGGCGGCCGGCCCCCGCCCCCCCCCCCCCCCCCACAACACCCCCCCCCCCCCCCCCCCCC